>NZ_JACIDV010000002.1 GCF_014196515.1 Rhizobium skierniewicense
TGCGCCATCCAGCTCGCGAAAACACCACCTGAACGAGAAGCCCAAAAACGCAAAAACCCACCGACAAAAATCGGCGGGTTTGTCAGCAGTCTGAAATGGCCCCGACTGGGGCCATTTTTTTAAGCTTGATTTACGTCAAATTGAACATCACATCGTCAGTGCTTTTTCTGCTTGCCGGCCTCTGAAACGGCATCTTCAAACCAGCGGCGCGCTTCCTCGACGGTTTTGCGTCCATCCAGTGCCGCTCTGCATGCGCTCCGGGCTCTGACGAACGTCAATCCACGCACGTGCGGCCAGTTGTCGGTCAAAAGTGCCAGGGCATCAAACGGCCCGGCAATGACGTTTCTGGTATTCTTGTCGAAGCTCACTTCGACAGGTTCCGTCCATATTGCTCGCTTCATTCGGACACCTCCCTATCAGCCGATGTCAACGAGTGTCTCGCCGACATGGTTCCCACGAAAGAGAATATTTGCGAATGCTTAAATTTACAATCGGAAATTTAAATCTCAACGGAAGCCGAAGAACGACAGGATAGCGAGAACGATGACGACCAGGCCGACGATGTAGATAATCTGATTCATGGGAGACACTCCAGGTTGCGCATCGAATGGGCCATTTTGCCGGCGCTAAAGTATTCGATGCTAAAACAAGACACTCACCGTAACGTGAATGCCTTCTGGAAGTTCCATCCATGCAAGCAATTTCATTGCGCACGAGGGGATTGCCCTCTCGGCATAATTGCCAGCCTTAGCTGTTGCTCAACTTGAACTGAACGACGTCTATGGTCCCGGCACGGAAACCGGCGGAGCAATAATGCAGGTAGTAGCGCCACATGCGGAAAAAACGCTCATCGAATCCGAGCGGCTCAATGCGGTGCCAATTGGCGAGGAACGCGCGGTCCCACAGCATCAGGGTGCGGTCGTAATCCTTGCCGAACTGGAGCGTGTCGGTGTTGGCAAAACCCTCCAGTGCAGCCGCATCGCGGAACTTGGTGATCGAGGGCAGCATGCCGCCGGGGAAAATGTAGGTCTGAATGAAGTCAGCGTTGCGACTATATTCATCGAATCGGTCTTCATGGATGGTAATGACCTGCACCATGGCTTCCCCACCTTTTGCCAGAAGCTCGCGCAGGCGCCGGAAATAGGTCGGCCAGTTCTCTTCGCCCACGGCTTCGAACATCTCGATAGAGACGATTTTCGAATATTGCCCCTGGCAATCACGGTAATCTTCCAGTCGGATATCGGCACGGTCTGCAAGACCTGCCTTTGCAAGCCGCGCCCGCGCGAAATCCGCCTGTTCGGTCGAGAGCGTAAGGCCTGTCACACGGCAGCCGGTCTTGGCGATGGCATATTCCGCAAAGCCGCCCCATCCGCAGCCCACCTCCAGCACGTGGTCGTCGGGTCCGATCTTCAGCTGTTCGACAATGCGGTCGTATTTGGCGTTCTGTGCTTCCGCCAGGCTCTGGCCCGGCGTTTCAAACAGCGCCGACGAATAGGTCATGGTCTCATCGAGCCATGCGGAATAGAAACGATTGCCCAGATCATAGTGGAACGAGATATTGCGACGGCTGCCTGCCTTTGAGTTGCGGCGAAGGCGGTGGCGCAGAAGCGCGAAGGCGGACACCAGCCGGGATGGCTCGGAAACGGCCTGCCAGTTTTTCTCATTGGCGATGGCGAGCTCCAAAAGGCTGACCAGATCGGGGCTCTCCCAATCGCCATCCATATAGGATTGCGCAAAGCCGAGGCTTCCACCCATGACCAGTCTTCGCACCACGCGGCCGCGGTTCAGGCTGATCACGCCGTGCGGCCCGGGTTCAGGCCCGCTGACGACATATTCGCATCCACCGGGAAAGACCAGAGTCAGGCGACCATGGGTCATGTTGCTCACCCGGCGGCAGATCATCCGCTGCCATAAAGGGGCGCGATCCATCAAAAACGGGATGGTTTCCTCCTCGGCGTGACTCATTTTCTGATACCTCCCGTTGTTGCGCCCGCCGCGTCACGGTCATTGACGCTGACAGAACTCGCGATGCGTTGCTTCGCGGCCTTGTGTCGATAAATCGGATTGCCTTTTGCCCAGAGGCGAAGCGCTTCCCAATGAATGGCGCCCATGATCTTGAGCGTCATCAATGGGTAGGTCAGGAGTGCGCGCCCCAGTGTGCCATCGCTCAACGCGCGGCGCGTTCCGGCAAAAGACGCAAACAGCAAATCGCCTTCGCCGTCCTGTTCGTTGATGGTCACGAGCACCTTGTCATCCGGCGGACGGATGCGGAACTCGTAGGTACATTCCATCGGCACGAAAGGCGAAACATACATTTCCTTGGCGCAGGAATGCTGCACTGTGCCGTTGTCGTTCACGACAGCCGGAATGATGTAGGTATGGCGCTCGTGAAAGGTATTGCAGACCTCATAGAGAATGGCCACGAGGCGGTTCTGGTCGTGCCGGTCATGGCAGAAATAAACCGTCAGCGGATTGAAGACATACCCGAAGATTCGCGGATAGCAGAGCATGTCGACGCGCAGGGCATCGGGCGGTATGTTCAAGCCCGCAGCCGCCAGATGGCGCTCCACCCATTGCTTCAATTGACCTTTTTCACCGGCGCCATGGTCGGTGTCGCGGAAGCTGAAGATGGCGCGTCTGTTATAACCGAACAGGCGTAGCCCCTTGTCCAGAATGGAAAGCTCATCCAGATCCAGCAGGAGCGAGAAGACGCGGTATCGCATCTTGTGTGCATGCGGGCGGTGGCGCGCATGCACGACGTGTCCTGCGTAGATGGCTGAGCGAAACGTCATGACGCCAAAGCCTTGTCGGGGCTGAGGAAAATCCGTCCCGATTCCTGCGCGACGGTCCACGGACGCTTCACACCGCCAAGAGCCTCTGCAACAGCCAGACCTGATTGCAATCCGTCCTCATGGAAACCGCTACCGAAATGCGCGCCGCAGAACCACGTGTTTCGACGGCCTTGCAGGCTCCACAGCTGCTTCTGTGCTTCGAGCGCCTTGGCGTCGAAGAGTGGGTGGGCATAGTCGAAGCTGCGAATGAGTTTGGCGGGATCTATCGGTCTGGAAGGATTGAGCGTCACGAAAAGCGGGTTTGCCTCATCGATGTTCTGAAGGCGGTTCATCCAATAGGTGACGCAGAGCTGCTCGGTGCCGGTCGCGTTGGGTTCGCTCAGATAGTTCCAGGCGGACCAAACGTTGCGGCGCTTCGGCATCAGCGTTTCATCACGGTGCAGCACAGCGGCATTGCGGGTATATTCGAACGCCCCGAGCAGCGAGCGCTCCCGCTCATCAGCATCGGCCAGAAGCAAAAGCGCCTGATCAGCATGGGTGGCTATCACCACGTCATCGAAATGGGATGCCTGACCGGATCGGTCCAGCAGGGTGATGCCACTGTTGTCACGCCGGATGGCTTCGATCTGGCTGTTGAGAACAACAGTACCTTTAAATTGCGCCATGATGCGTGCGACATATTCGCGACTGCCACCTCTGACGGTTCGCCATTGCGGCCGGTCCGACAGTTGCACCAGCCCGTGATTGACGAAGAAGCGGATGAAGGCTTGCAGGGGATAGGCGCGCATATCGGCCGCTGTTGTCGACCAGATCGCGGCCCCCATCGGTAGCAGGTGATCGTCCACGAAGCTCAGCGAGTAACCGTTGGCATCCAGATATTCGCCAAGACTTGTCGTCTGCAAAGACGGATCGTTCAGAAGCTCCGGCGCCTTTTTGTAAAAACGCAGGACGTCTCGCACCATGCTCCAGAAACGGGGCCGTAAAATGTTGGAACGCTGACCGAACAGGCCGTCGATGCCCGAGCCGGAATATTCCAGAGAGCCGCCACGCAGGGACGCGGCAAATGACATATCGGATTCGTCGGTTTCGACGCCCAGATGTTTGAACAGGGCGACGAGGTTTGGATAGTTGCGTTCATTATAGACGATAAAACCGGTGTCGACAGCGATTGGGTCCGATCCGGGAACATCGGCAAACACCGTGTTGGCATGGCCGCCCAACCGGCTATCTGCCTCAAACAGGGTCACATCCGCAGATTTATCCAGCATCCATGCAGCGGAAAGGCCGGAAATGCCTGAGCCGATGACGGCAATCCGGGGTCTTGTGTGTCGATTGCTCTCGCCCGTCATCATGTCCATTGCCGTTGATTCCATATTCCCATGTCAGCCATTACGCACCCGGTTGGCAACTGGATTGCTCACCGTTCATTTTTTTGTCGCTGGTGATCCACTGGAACATCGCTGGCGTAATTGGTTTCATGACAATAAACGTTTCCATAACTGGACCTGCGTGCCAGTATATTAGGAGCAACCGGAACAGCCCGGTTGCAGCCAAGCCGTATGGACGCGGAGTGAAGCCGATCCGCATGAATGATACCGTCAAGAATACGATCGAGAGTGAATGTCCTGGCCTCATCAAAGCTGTTGCAACCGAGCGCAGTGTCGAGGCTTTCGAGGTGCTTTTTCGGTATTACGGGCCGCGCGTGCGGATCTATATGTTACGGCAGGTGCGTGATGCGCAAGCCGCTGAGGAACTGATGCAGGAAACCATGTTGACGGTCTGGAACAAGGCCGCCCTTTTCGATCCGGCCCGCGGCAACGTGTCCGCCTGGATTTTCAGAATTGCCCGAAACTTGAGAATTGATGCGCACCGCAAGGACAAGCGACCGGAATTCGACATCAACGATCCGGCTTTCGTGAAGGACGACGCACCTGCCGCCGACACACAGTTGGAAGAGGTCCAGGATGCGCAGCGTCTGCACCGCGCTTTGGCGCAATTGCCGCAGGAGCAACTCGACTTGCTGAAGCGCTCGTTCTTCGATGAGGCGTCCCACAGCACCATTGCCGAGCAACTCGGCCTCCCCATCGGAACGGTCAAATCGCGCATCCGGCTGGCCTTTGCCAAGCTGCGCGCAGCACTGGAGTCACGCACATGAGTGTACGGCATCAGGTCAGTGACGAATTGCTTCTGGATTACGCATCGGGAAGCCTTGGGGAGAGCTGGAGCCTTGCAGTCTCGACGCATCTCGCCTTGTGTCCCGAAAGCAGGCAGAGGCTCGAAGCGCTGGAAATGACCGGCGGCGCGCTTTTAACGGACATCGAGCCGACGCAGGGCAACGTGGATGCAGACTGGGAGAAGATACGCACCCTTCTGCACGCCGACAGATCATCTGCAACCTCCCGTTCGGTCGCGCAGGCCAGAGACGACGCAGTGCTGCCTGAGCCTTTGCGCTCCTATGCCGGTGGTGATGTGGACAAGCTCAAATGGAAACAGCTCGGACCCGGTGCTTACCATTTCCCCATCCCTACACGCGATGGCGAGGCCAATGTCCGGCTGCTGCGCATACCGGCTGGCAAACCGGTGCCGGAACATACGCATGGTGGGCGGGAACTGACGGTTGTTCTCTCCGGTTACTTTAAAGACGGCAACGACGTCTTCCGTCGCGGTGACTTCGAGGAAGCAGACGAAGATTTGATGCACCAGCCCGTTGCAGGTGAAGGCCAGGACTGCATCTGTCTGGCCGTAACCGACGCGCCACTGAAATTCAAAAGCTGGCTGGTTCGCCTCGTTCAGCCTGTTCTGGGCATATAAGGAGAGCGGACGATGGACTATCTCCTAGCCTATGTCGGTACAGCCATCGTCTTTTTCGGATTTGATTTCCTGTGGCTGTCAAAGCTGGCCATCGGCTTTTACAGGCGTGAAATCGGCGGTCTGATGCTGGCAAAGCCCAACTTTGCGGCTGCCGGTATCTTCTACCTCTTCTACATCGCGGGTATCGTCTATTTCGCCGTCGTGCCTGCACTCAATGGCGATGGCTGGCAGTCGGCTTTGGTGTCCGGCGCCATCCTTGGCTTTATCAGTTACGGCACCTACGACATGACCAACCTCTCGACGCTCAAAGGCTGGTCCCTGAAAATGTGTGTTGTCGATATTATCTGGGGCACCGTGCTGACGGGCGCCGCTGCCGTCGGCGGATATTGGCTGGTTCAGCTTGTCCTGTAAGCCGTATCGGTGAGCTCGCGCCACTTTCGATAAGTGCTCTCCAGGCCCAAGAGCGGTTGGACCGTGTGATAGGACTGAGGCGGCGCCTGTCGCGTCACGAGCAGTGCAGCACCCAAAGCCGTGCCTGATGGGCTGTTCCCATCGGTGACCATGACGCCCGCACCGGTTATCGCAGCCAGTGCAGCGGTGAAATGCGTGTTTCTCGCAAACGGCCCTTCAACGATGATCGTGGGAGCTTTGCCGATAAGCTCAAGGCAACGTGCCGTCATCATGGCAGCGTAGAGAGACGCAGCCACCCAGCGTTCATCATCATCTCGTGGCTCCCTGATCCAATGCCCTTTCATTCCGGGATACGGTCCGGAACCTTCGACCGCATTGGGACAATAAAGAATGATGTCGGTTACGACACGACCGAGTGCTGCCGCGCTTGCCGAAGGATCACCTGGCGTGACGCCCGCAGTCAGCAGCTCGAACTCCCGCCCGCCCATGAAGCGGGCCGAGGGCACGGGCTTTGCGAACGCATCCACATTGACCAGCGTATCGCGTGCCGGATCAAGCGTTTCCAACGGTGCCCCGACGCCGAAGCAGACGACCCATGTACCGGTCGAGATCACCGAAAACGGACCTTTACGCACCATCAGATGCGGCAGCAGCGAGGCGTTGGAATCGTGAAGACCGCAATAGACCGGTATGGCTTCCCCGGCACCGATACGCTTCGCCATATCGGGCAAAAGCGATCCGAGCGTATCGAAGGCCGAGCGCACGGGTGCCATCAGTTCGGTGATGCCCAGACTGTCCGGGAGGCTTGAAAATGCAGCCTTGCCCGGCTGCCAGAGATCGGTGTGACAGCCAAGCGACGTTACCTCGTTGGCCTTAACACCGGTCAGTCGATAAGCCCAGTATTGCGGATAGGTCATGATGTCGGCGACATCGGCGAAGGCTTCGGGAAATTCTGTTTTCTGATAATGCAGTTGCGCGCCGACATTCAGCCCCATGGGAAGAGCCGGCGAGAAGGTTTCCTCAAAAGGAGGGCGCAGAACGGCATAAGCTTTTTGGATGTCATTGGGATAGCTGTGTTCGTAATCCAGAACCGGCAGCGCCAGATTACCCTCGCCATTCAGCAGAGCGGCACTGGCACCGTGGGTCGTGATGGAAATGGCCTGATATCCTGGCTCCCTGTAAAATGCAGCCAGCCCCTCAAGGATGAACGTCCACAGCGCGTCAATATCGTAATGCGGGTAAGGTGGGCTACTCAGAACCCGGTTGGCGACCTTACGAGAGGCGATTTCCTCGCCGCTCTGCCCATCAACGACGATCACCTTGGCGTGTGTCTTGCCGATATCGATGATGGCGACATTGCGGACCGGCGCGCTCATGGCAGGTGAAACAACAGGGTGAGGTTGGTCGCGACGGGGGAATGATCCTGATGGCTTTCCATGATGTCGGACATATGCGCCCACCATTTTTTCATCACCGGATGGTCGGGCAAAGAGGCCATTCCGTGGTTCTGGCGGCGGGTCAAAACACCAAATAGAATATTTGTTTCGTGATCGAGATGAATGGAATAATCGCTCACGCCCGCCTCATGCAGCAGCGTAACCAGTTCGGGCCATATCTCGTCATGGCGCTTCCTGTACTCGGCTTCCATGCCGGGAAAGAGCTTCATCTTGAAGGCGTGTTTTTCAAGGTCCGGCATGGTCTACCTCATGGCTCGCAGGCGGCGAACGACAATGGGAATGGCGATGGTGATGATGAGAAGCAGGCCGACGAAGATCGACATGACGATGCCGGGAACGTTCAACAAACCCAACCCGAAGGTGACGAGGCCCATGACGAAAGCGGCGATGACCACCCCGCCGATGGTGCCGGATCCGCCGAGGATAGACACGCCACCCAGCACCACCATCGTCACCACTTCCAGCTCCCATCCTTGCGCGATGGAGGGGCGGGTGGAGCCGAGGCGGGATGTGAGGCATACGGCGGCGATGCCGCTCATCAGGCCGGTCAACAGGAAGAGGATAAACTTCACCCGCTCCACCGGGATGCCGGAAAAACGTGCGGCGAACGGATTGGTACCGATAACATAGACCTGCCGCCCGAAATTCGTGGCGTGCAGCAGGATGGCGAAAACCACGGCCATCACCACGAACAGCAGGAATTCGAAAGAGATGACCCAGAAGACATAACCCTGGCCGAAATAGGCAAAGTCTTCCGGGTATTTGCCGAAGGCCTGATCTCCGAGCACCATGTAGGAAATGCCACGAAACAGGCTCATCGTGCCAATGGTGACCACGATGGATGGCAGTTTCAATCCGGCCACCAGAAAGCCGTTGAACGCCCCGCAGATAAGGCCGGTGCCGATGCCGATGGCAACCAGCCCCGGCGTGCCGACACCCAGTTGCACCGCATAGCCCATGGCGGTGGAGGCGAGCGCGATGATGGCGGCGACCGAAAGATCGATCTCACCTGCAATGATGAGCAGCGCCATGGCGAAGGCGATCAGCGCCTTTTCCGTGAAATTGAAGGTGGCGTCCGAGAGATTATAGGCATCGAGGAAGTAGGGCGACGCAAAGGAATTGACGATAAAGATGAGGATGGCGACGCCGAGCAGGAGCACCTCCCAGCTGGCCATGATGCGCTTGAATGGTGTGCCGAGCTTGTCTGGAATGACCCGCGGCGTCGAGGTGTCAGATGCGGTCACGCTCATGCCGAAGCCTCCTTGGTGATTTCAGTCCTGGCTCTGTCACGCAGGATGATGCGGCCTTTCTTGGCCTCCGCACGGGCATTGAAGACGACCGCCAGCACGATGACGACGCCCGAAATCGCCATCTGCGCGAAGGGCGAAATGCCGATGACCGGCAGCGCATTCTTGATGACACCGAGGAAGAGCGCACCGAGCACGGCCCCCGCGACGGAGCCGATGCCGCCCGCAATCGAAATGCCGCCGATGACATTGGCAGCCACGCTATCCAGCTCGAAGCCGGATGCGATATCGACATAGGCCACTGCGTATCGGGAGACCCAGAGATAGCTTGCCAGACCCGCCAAGGCACCGGAGAGGACAAAGGCCAGGAAGCGCGTTCGTCCGACGTCGATACCGGCATAAACAGCCGCTCCCGGATTGCCGCCGGAAGCGTAGGCGGAACGCCCGAACGAGGTGCGGCTCAACACCAGCCATGCGCCTGCGATGATGAGGATCGCCACCCATGACAGCACCGGCATGCCGAGGATTGGCGTGCGCGGGACGTTGAGAAACGTGGGCGACATCTGATGTGCATTGACCCAGGCGCCGCCTGACAGGACGAAGGCCATGCCGCGATAGATGGTGAGCGTACCCAGCGTGACGACGATGGAAGGAAGTCCCAGCCACCAGACAAGAATGCCGTTGATCGAGCCCAGGAACGCACCGATGGCCACTGCCAAGACGATGAGGACGGGCAGGGGAAGGCCGGGAAAGGCAGCATTGGTCATGGCCACCGCCATGCCGGTAAAGGCAAGGTTTGCGGCCACCGACAGGTCGATGGATTTCGTCAGGATCACCGCCATCTGGCCCAGTGCCAGAATGATGAGGATCGAGGTATCGTTGAAGATGTTGACGAGATTGCCCGGTCGCTCAAAGCCCGGAGAGCGCCAGGAAAAGCCTGCGATCAACAGGATGATGATGCCTGCCAGCAGCCATTCGCGGTTCTTGAGTAATCTTTTCATGCTGTGGCTTCCCCTCACGCATTGCCCGTAGCGGCGCGCACCAGCTTTTCCGGTGAAAATTCCGCCCGCTCGAACGTGCCTGCCATCAGGCCTTCCCGCATCACGATGGCGCGGTCGGACATGCCAAGGATTTCCGGCAGCTCGGATGAAATCATGATGATCGATAGTCCCTCGGCGGCAAGCTCGCTGATGAAGCCATGCACGGCGGCCTTGGAGCCGATATCGATGCCCTTGGTCGGCTCGTCCAGAATGATGACCTTGGGCTGCGTCGCCAGCCATTTGCCGATGACGACCTTCTGCTGGTTACCGCCGGACAGTGTGCCGACCGGCACGGACAAGGCCGCCGCACGCAGATCAAGACGAGAGGCATATTTCCGGGCAAGCGCAAATTCGTTTGCTGCTGTGAGAAAGCCTTTTCGCGATGTTCGCGAGAGAGAGGGCAAAGACATATTCTGATAGATCGGCATATCGAGCGCCAGCCCGTGCCGTCCACGCTCTTCCGGCACATAGACGATGCCCGCGCGGATCGCATCTTCGGGTGAGCGGATGGCCAGCGCTTCGCCAT
Organism: Rhizobium skierniewicense; assembly: GCF_014196515.1. Taxonomy (GTDB): domain Bacteria; phylum Pseudomonadota; class Alphaproteobacteria; order Rhizobiales; family Rhizobiaceae; genus Agrobacterium; species Agrobacterium skierniewicense. The sequence goes on from NZ_JACIDV010000002.1 coordinate 10,285, forward strand.
TCAATGTGAGCGCGCCGGATGCGGGGCGGGTGATACCGAAGAGCGACTGGCAAAGCTCCGAGCGGCCAGCGCCGATCAACCCGTAAAGACCGAGAATTTCACCCTTGCGCAGGTCGAAGGAAATGTCGCGAAACTCCGTCTCGTGGCAATAGCGTTCGACGGAAAGCGTCGTCGCGCCGATGTTGACAGCCTGTTTCGGAAAGGCGTCCTTGACGTCGCGCCCCACCATCAGGCGTACGATTTCATCCTGCGGGGTCTGCGCCAGATCGCCCGAACCGACCATCTTGCCATCGCGGAAAACCGCATAGCTTTCTGCTATTTCATAGACCTCATCGAATTTGTGGCTGATGAAGAGGATGGCCTTGCCCTGCCGCTTCAGGTTTTCCACGATGCGGAACAGGTCGTCTATTTCCTTGCGGGAAAGCGCTGCTGTCGGCTCATCCATGATGACGATGCGCGCTTCGACAGACAGCGCACGGGCAATCGCCACCAGATGCCGCTGCGCAATCGACAGGTCTTTCAACCGGATCGTTGGATCGATCTTGCTTTCCAGCCGCTCTAGAAGCGTGCGCGATTGATCGTTGATCGTCTTCCAGTCGATCAGCCCGAAACGGGTTTTTGGCGCATGGCCGAGAAAGATGTTTTCGCCGACCGAGAGTTCATCGAACAGCACGGTTTCCTGATGAATGGCGGTGACACCGGCATCGAGAGCATCCTGCGCGCTGTGAAACGTCACCGGCTGGCCATCCAGCAGGATCTCGCCTTCGTTGGGCCGGTAAATGCCGGTCAGGATTTTCACCAGTGTCGATTTGCCTGCACCGTTTTCACCGATCAGCGCCGTAACCTTGCCGGGATAGAGCTGGATGTTGACGCCATCCAGCGCTTTGACGCCGGGGAATATCTGGCTGATGCCGCGCATTTCGAGAATGGGCTCCAGTAGCGAAGCCCCTGGCGCATCTGCGATTTTTGTTTCAGCACGCATTATCTATTTTCTTTGGTTGTGGGTGGGCTTACCCCCCTCTGTCCTGCCGGACATCTCCCCACAAGGGGGGAGATCGAGTCGCGGTTATCTCTCGCCAAACTCTCACCTTGAATGTGAAATGGCAGCGTGCGCCAAGCCAATCTCCCTCCTCGTGGGGGAGATGCCCGGCAGGGCAGAGGGGGGTAAGCCCCACCCACTACCGTCCGTCAGATCAGAAAATCTTCGAGAACTGATCGATGTTCTTGGCGTCATAGATAAACGGATCGGCCATGGCCGCTTCGCTGTTTTCGCCAACCTTGATCTTGCCCATGCGTCCGGCCTCGATCTCGGTGCCCGGCTTGCCGTCAGCATCACCCTTGACGAGGTGATAGGCGATCTGGGTTGCGGAGTAGCCTAGGTCGATCGGATTCCAGATGGCGAATTCCTTGGTGGCACCGGACTTGATAGCGCCGGCCATTTCAGAAGGAAGGCCAAGGCCCGTCACGAAGACCTGACCGATCTTGCCTGCATCCTTCACCGCCTGCGATGCAGCCAGCACACCGACGGTGGTCGGCGCGACGATAACCTTCACATTCGGCTGCGAGGTCAACAGGCCCTGCGCTTCACGGTAGCTCTTGTCGGCCAGATCGTCGCCATAGACGGTGGTGACGAGGTTGAGGCCGGAGAAGTCCTTCAACTGCTTCTTCATCTCTTCGATCCAGATATTCTGGTTCGTCGAGGTGGTCGTGGCAGACAGGATCGCAAATTCACCCTTGCCGCCTTCCAGATGCGCGGCTGCCAGTTGCAGGCACATCTTTCCAATCAGCGCATTGGATGAAGGGTTGAGCTGGAGAATACGGCCCGCCGGTGCAACGCCACTATCCCAGGAGATGACCTTGATGCCGCGCTGTGCTGCTTTCTTGAGGGCTGGCACCACCGCATCCGGATCGTTGGCGGAAATCGCGATGGCGTCCACACCCTGCGCAATCAGCGAATTGATGACTTCGATCTGACCTTCCGCCGTGGTCGTCGTGGGGCCGGTGTAGATGATCTCTACGCCGCCGAGCTCCTTGGCAGCTTCCTGCGCGCCCTTGTTGGCGGCCTCGAAGAAGCCGTTGCCGAGCGACTTGACGACCAGCGCGATTTTCATGTCTTTTGCCTGCGCTATGTTGCCAAAACCGGCAACGCCGATGGCAACACTGAGCGCCAAGGCGCGGGTCAGTTTTCTGCGTGTAAGTTTCATGTTCTGTTTCCTCCCGTTAAAACCACTCCCCTCCGGCGCCCCTCAAGCAACCGAAGCAGAACCCTCTTCATCCGCCGATGGGGGCGCCTGAGCGCCCGCAACCGATCCGGCGACAACAAGTGCGACGCCCGCTGCCTCGACCATTCGCGCTGCCTCGTCCGAAATGCCGTCATCGGTGATGATGGTCGAGACATTATCCAAGGGGCAGAGAATGAGGCTGGAGCGTTTGCGGAACTTGGAGCTATCGACCATCACGATCAGTTCCTCCGCCTGCCGCATCAATTTCTGTTCGCTCTGGATGACCAGCGCGTCCGACTCCATGATGCCGAGCGCACCGACACCTTGCGCGCCGATAAAGATGCGCCGCGCATAGAAATTGCGGATCGCGTCATTCTCGAAAGGCGACAGGATCAGGCTCTGGTCGCGGTAGATCGCGCCGCCGGGAACGCTGACATTGCATTTCGAATGCTTGACGAGATGTTCGGCAATGGCGAAGGAGTTCGTCATGACCTGCAAACGCCGGGCCGACATGTAGTGCACCATCTGGAAGGTGGTGGTGCCACCATTGATGATGATCGCGTCGCCTTCCTCGCAGAGATCGACGGCCTTGCGTGCAATTGCGCGTTTCTTGTCGATATTGACCGATTCCGACACGCGAAATGGCCGTGCAGCCAGATTTCCAAGCTGTGGCGGGTGTACCGCCTCTGCCCCACCTCTCACGCGCCTCAGCTTTCCCTGAACATGCAGAGAGGCGATATCGCGCCGGATTGTTGCTTCGGAAGCATCCGTCAATTCGGCAATATCCTGCACCGTCACAACAGGCTTTTCCTGTATGGCGCTCAAGATGATGCGATGGCGTTCGCTTTCGTGCATGGGGTCCTCCTGATCGTAATCTTCCGTAAACTTCTGATGTTGTCAACCAAGTTCAATCAAAATAAATAATGTTGCATCGCACAATGAAAATATATGATCGTTTATGATTGACATTGCGCTTTTGATTGCGCGATATCTGCCTTTAACAGGAGGCGGGCTGGTTCGAAAGTCTGCGAATAAACGATATGGGAGGATATGCCGATGGGACAGACCCGTCTTCTCGAAAGCCGCTGGGACGATGCTTACGCTGCAAAGCTCGATGAGCCGGGCAAACTGCTCTATCGCTCCAACCTGCTGGGCGCGGACAAGCGCATCACCAATTACGGTGGCGGAAACACCTCCGCAAAGGTGCTGGAAACCGATCCTCTAACCGGCGAGAAGGCCCGCGTCATGTGGGTCAAGGGCTCCGGCGGCGATGTCGGCACCATCAAGCTGGATGGCTTTGCCACGCTCTACATGGACAAGCTGGAAGCATTGAAGGGTATCTACAAGGGTGTGGAAGACGAGGACCGGATGGTCGGGTTTCTTCCCCATTGCACCTTCAATCTCAATCCGCGCGCGGCTTCCATCGACACCCCTCTGCACGGTTTCGTGCCGTTCGACCATGTCGATCACATGCACCCGGATGCCATCATCGCCATTGCCGCCTCCAAGAATTCGAAAGAATTGACGCAAGAGATTTTCGGGGCTGACATTGGCTGGCTGCCATGGCGTCGTCCCGGCTTCCAGCTCGGTCTCGATCTCGAAGCCTTCGTGAAGGCCAATCCCAATTCCAAGGGCGTCGTGCTGGAAAGCCACGGCCTTTTCACCTGGGATAATGATGCGAAGACGTGTTACGAACTGACGCTCGCCATCATCAACAAGGCGATCGAATGGTTCGCTGCGAAGACCGAAGGCAAGACCATCTTCGGCGGCGCGGTTGCTAACGCGCTGCCACAGGCAGAACGCCGCGCCATTGCGGCGCGCTTGATGCCGGAAATTCGTGGCCGCATCGGTCGCGATGAACGCAAGCTTGGCCATTTCGATGATCAGGACGCCGTTCTGGAATTCGTCAATTCGGTGCAATTGAAGCCACTCGGTGCGCTCGGCACGTCCTGCCCGGACCACTTTCTGCGCACCAAGATCCGTCCACTGATCCTCGATCTCGACACCGTTAACCCGGATGTGGACGGCGTGGTGGCCGGTCTGGACAAGGCGCTGGAGGATTATCGCGCCGATTACGTCAGGTATTACGAGACCTGCAAACACGACAATTCACCCAAAATCCGTGATCCGAACCCAGTGATTTTTCTCATCCCCGGCGTCGGCATGCTGTCCTTCGCCAAGGACAAGGCGACCGCACGCATCGCCGGTGAGTTCTACGTCAACGCCATCAACGTGATGCGCGGCGCATCGACCGTTTCGGAGTATCAGGGTCTTCCCGAGCAGGAAGCCTTCGATATCGAATACTGGTTGCTGGAAGAAGCAAAGCTCCAGCGTATGCCCAAGCCGAAAAGCCTTGCAGGCCGCGTGGCCTTCATTACCGGCGGCGCTGGTGGCATCGGCCGTGCGACAGCCGAGCGTCTGGCCAGCGAAGGCGCCTGCGTTGTGCTGGCTGACATTGATGAAGCGGCACTTGCAGCCACGAAGGGTGATTTCGAGAAGCGCTACAGCATGGACGCCGTTCGCAGTGTCACGCTGGATGTGACGAAGGAAGACGCGGTGCTTTCGGCCTTTGTCGGAGCCAGCGTTGAATTTGGCGGTGTTGATATTCTGGTATCGAATGCCGGTATTGCCTCATCCGCCCCTGTGGAAGACACGACGCTTGCCATGTGGAACAGGAATATCGACATTCTTGCGACCGGCTATTTCCTTGTGTCGCGGGAGGCGTTCCGCCTGTTCCGTCGCCAGAATCTTGGTGGCAACGTCGTTTTCGTGGCCTCCAAGAACGGCTTGGCGTCGTCACCCAATGCGTCCGCTTACTGCACGGCCAAGGCTGCGGAAATTCACCTCGCACGTTGCCTGGCGCTTGAAGGTGCTGACGCCGGTATTCGCGTCAACACGGTCAACCCTGACGCAGTTCTGCGCGGTTCGAAAATCTGGAACGGGGAGTGGCGGGAACAACGCGCTGCATCGTCCAAGATCGAAATCGATGATTTGGAAGAGCATTACAGGAAGCGTTCCATGCTCAAACTGAATGTCTTGCCGGAAGATATTGCCGAGGCGATCTATTTCTTTGCCTCGGATGTTTCGGCCAAGTCCACGGGCAACATCATCAATGTCGATGCCGGAAATGCGCAGAGCTTCACGCGCTGAACAACGAAAAGCGCCTGCGTGTTTGTTCGCAGGCGCTCTGTCGTACCATGCGCTTACTTGCGCAGAATGACCCAGATGGCATGGATGATGCCGGGGATATAGCCACAGAGTGTCAGCAGGATGTTCAGCCAGAAGTGAAGGCCGAGGCCAACCTGGAGAAAGACGCCGACTGGCGGCAGGAAAATGGCAAGAATGATGCGAATGACGTCCACGATTGAATACCCCGTCTGATTGTTTTCGACGACATAACGTGGGGAGCACGGAATTGGTTCAATCGGCGGGGCACGCAAAGGGAGGAAGAGATGATGGAATTGAGGATTGCGGCAGATATTGTCGAGGCGGAAAACCAAAAGCACGGTGAGGCGCACGATGCGGATTACGCCGCTTTGGGCGAGCATCTCTCGCGCCGCAATATCGACATCGATGTTGTCGCGAAGAAAGTGTCCGAGTTTTTCGTCGCCGTTCCGTCCTGGGGTGTTGGAACCGGCGGCACCCGTTTCGCCCGCTTTCCCGGAAAGGGTGAGCCGCGCGGCATTTTCGACAAGCTGGATGATTGCGCCGTCATCAACCAGCTGACATCTGCCACGCCCAATGTTTCCCTGCATATTCCATGGGATAAGGAAGATCCGAAAGCGCTCAAGGCGCATGCGAGCGCGCTGGGCCTTGGCTTCGATGCCATGAATTCCAACACGTTTTCCGATGCGCCGGACCAGCCCCATTCCTACAAATACGGCTCGCTGAGCCATGCCGATGCGGCAACGCGTCGACAGGCCGTCGACCACAACATCGAATGCATCGAAATCGGCACTGCGCTCGGCTCCAAGGCGCTGACGGTGTGGGTGGGAGACGGCTCCAATTTCCCAGGGCAGAGCAATTTCACCAAGAGCTTCGAGCGTTATCTCTCCGGAATGGCAGAGATCTACAAAGCGTTGCCGGATGACTGGCGCATCTTCTCCGAACACAAGATGTACGAACCTGCCTTCTATTCCACAGTGGTGCAGGATTGGGGCACGAACTACCTCATTGCCAATACTTTGGGTGAAAAGGCATTCTGCCTGGTGGACCTCGGCCACCACGCGCCCAATACCAACATCGAAATGATCGTCGCCCGCCTCATCCAGTTCGGCAAACTCGGCGGTTTCCACTTCAACGACAGCAAATATGGCGATGACGACCTGGATGCAGGCTCCATCGATCCTTACCGCCTGTTCCTCGTCTTTAACGAGTTGGTGGATGCCGACCATCGCGGCGTCAAGGGCTTCCACCCGGCCCACATGATCGACCAATCGCACAATGTGACCGACCCCATCGAAAGCCTGATCTCCAGCGCCAACGAAATCCGCCGCGCCTACGCGCAGGCGCTGCTGGTTGACCGGATGGCACTCGATGGCTTCCAGCAGGACAACGATGCCCTCATGGCATCAGACACGCTGAAACGCGCGTATCGGACCGATGTGGAACCTATTCTGGCAGAGGTCCGGAGACGGGCAGGCGGAGCCATCGATCCTGTCGCCACCTACCGCGCCAGCGGCTATCGCGCCAAGGTGGCAGCGGAACGCCCTGAATCGAAAGGCGGCAGTGGCGGCATCATCTGAGGCGCTCCACCGATGCGGCAAACGTTAACACATGAAGGCATGCGAGAGCGTGCCTTCATGCATTTGTAACCAAATATGTCCGCCATTAAAGAATCGTGTTTTTCGCCCCATCATCTTCACATTCGCGTTTATGTTAGGGCGTTATGAAACAACCAATAGACAGATCAGGCCTGATTTTCGTCGCGCTCTTGTTAGTGCTTGTGGGCATCGTCGTAAGCATTGCGTTTCTGAACGGCGATCGGCAGCTTTCACCGCAAAGCCAGGATGGGACGTTGATACCGAGGACGACGGTTCAGCCGCAGACCCAACAGTGATGGCAGCGTCAGCGTTGAGAAAACTGTTCTGCTGGCGTTCATCATAAGGGATGTACACTTGCCACATAACGCAGGAGAACCATCATGAAACTGGCAAGCCTTACTCTGCTTATTGTGACGACGATTTTTTCTGTCGGCCATGGACCGTTCGCTGCGCAAGCGCAGGACTTCGAACTATATATCGGCGAAGGCAGAGATAGGGCCTACAGGCCCGATCGCGACTACCGTGAAGGCGGAAACAGAGATTACCGGCCTGAGCGGGACTACCGTGAAGAGCGCTACGATCGGGGTTGCAGCCCCAGGGAAGCGATAAGAAATGCCCTTCGTCGGGGTATGACCGATCCGCAGATCATCGAAGCCGACTCGCGGCGCATCGTGATTGAGGGCTACGGTCGCAGAAACGAATATACCCGACTTCGACTGGCCAACCGAGAAGGCTGCCCTCGTATCGGCTAATCCTACATCGAGACCGATCTTTCTTGACCCCGCAGGCGTTTCAGCTTGGCCGGAACGCCTGCGTATATTCCCATCGTCACGGTTTCTCCGCGCACCACGGAGCCGGCCGCAATAACGCATCCGTCAGCGATCTTGGCACCGTCGAGAATGACGCAATTGGCACCAATCCAGACATCGTTTCCGATCGTGATGCCGATTGAAGAGTTGCCCTGGGATTTTATCGTTCTCGTGGGGTCGTCGAAATTGTGATTGGAAGCGACGATTGTCACGTGCGCCGCGACCCGAACGTCATTCCCTATGACGACGCGACCGGGCCCGTAGATAATCGCATACGGGTTAAGACTGAAGTTGTTCCCGATGGTGATGTCGCCGCCATAGGTGTGAATGATGGAGCCTCTGCGGATATGCGCTCGTCGGCCTATCTTTATGGTGCCAGTTCGGACGAGAAACTGGGTTCCGAAGTTAATGTCGCACTTGGGTCCGAACTGAACCTTTCCCCTGCTCAAAAAACCAATAACGCGCTGTCTTGCCCGTCGTAAAAACACGCTTGCAAACTCCCTATTCTCTGCGCCTATCGACCAGTGGAGTTGACCTTATAGATCGTCAAACTGGCACGAACCTATATTCGAATGACGGTCATCAGACTGCGATGAACGAAGACATGTGGTTGGATTTATAATCTTGAAAGTGGTGCCGCTTGCAGGACTCGAACCTGCGACCCCATCATTACGAATGATGTGCTCTACCACCTGAGCTAAAGCGGCTTGCCAAGCGTCGAACAGGTGTCCGCGCGGTGTATGGCGGGCTGATACAGGCATTGGGGAGGGATTTCAAGTCTTGAATAAGGCTTCGACCAAAAATCCCGCGTCCCCACTCCTTGTCGGCGCCATCAAGCCAGAATGCGAGCCTTGGCGGCGTCGTATTCCTTGGCAAGGCGACCCACCAGTGCGGAAACGGGTTCGACCGCCTTCACCGCACCGACGCCCTGACCGGCACCCCAGATATCTTTCCATGCCTTGGCGCCGCTGGTTGCGGCTCCGAAATCCATTTTGGATGGGTCGGCAACCGGGAGGTTGTCCGGGTCCATGCCTGCGGCGACAATGGAGGCCTTCATATAGTTGCCGTGAATGCCGGTGAAATAGTTGGAATAGACGATATCGCTGGCCTGGGCATCAACGATGGCCTGTTTGTAGGCGTCGTTCGCCCTCGCTTCTGTCGTGGCAATGAAGGGGGAGCCGATATAGGCCATATCCGCGCCCATGGCCTGTGCTGCGAGGATTGCACCGCCATTGGCGATGGCACCTGCCAGAAGCAGGGGGCCGTCAAACCATTCACGGATTTCCTGCACCAAAGCAAAGGGTGAGAGCGTGCCCGCATGGCCGCCAGCGCCTGTAGCCACGGCAATCAGCCCATCGGCACCCTTGCGGATGGCGGAGTTGGCGTGGCGATTGTTGATGACATCGTGCAGCACGATGCCGCCATAGGAATGGATCGCCGCGTTCACCTCCGGAACCGCACCAAGTGAAGAGATGACGATCGGCACCCGGTATTTGACGCACAAACCGAGGTCGTGCTCGAGACGCTTGTTGGACGTGTGGACGATCTGGTTGACGGCAAAGGGGGCTGCCGGGCGATCAGGGTTCGCCGCATTATGGTTGGCGAGGTCCTCGGTCATCATCGCCAGCCATTCGTCCAGCTGGCTTTCGGGACGCGCGTTGAGCGCCGGAAATGCACCGACGACACCCGCCTTGCATTGCGCCAGCGTCAGTTCGGGATGCGAGATGATGAACAGTGGCGAGGCAATGACCGGCAGTCGAAGATTGTCCCTGAGTACGGACGGCAGCATGTTTCCTCCCATGAATGACGTTTACGCGCACGTAAGATGTAGCGAAGCCAGCAGGATATGAAAAGCGAAAAAGAGGAGGGCGGTGGTGGGAGCCTTGAGGCCGTTGACCCCGCGACCGTCATGCCTTTGCGATACCGGGTTTGCTGGAGTGAGATGTTCGCCCGACGGCCAAACCGGCCGCTCGGCGCACCCGCTCAGCACGTTTTCCCCATTCCATCCCCATATTTGACCAAGACGTCTCTTGCGGTTGGGCAAGCGAGAGGTTACCGAATCGTAAACATATGGCGCAATGCCGCAAAAGCCTTTCGGATGGCGAGAAAAGGACCGATAGTGAGCGGACTGGAAACGGCAATCAGAAATGCCCTGGAAAAATCGGACCGATCCAGTGCCGAAGTTCGGGCACGGATTTACCAGTCTTCGCGCCAGGCGCTGGAAGCTGGATTGCGCAAACAGGGGATAGACGACCCCGAGGTCGTGGCACAGCAACGCCAGCGCCTAGAGGTGCTTGTTCACACGATTGAGGCCGAAGAGCGAAATCGGCTGCTGAGCGTGGTGGAAGATCATGTCCGGCGTGAAGCATCTCGCACATCGGCACCCGTACAGCCCGTGTCGCGCGCCGCCCCGCAAGTTGCGCCGCCTTCACCACGCCCGGACGAAGACGATGTGCTGCCGGTTGACGCGCCAGTTCGCGCCGAAGCGCCAGTCGACGCGACGACAACAAGCCGCAGCGGCGATGATTTTCATGCCGAACGGGGAGTGATCGCACCGGACGCGCGGACTGCGCCTGCTGCTGATGCGGCATCCCTGTCGTTTACGCCGCAGCGCACCGCAAAAGCCCGCCGCAAGAAAGGTGTCGTCGCCCGGCTATTCATCTCTTTTACGCTTATCGCTTTTTTCGGTTTCGGCGCGTGGTGGATCTACAGTTCCGGCATATTGCTGAGCCCGTCGGAGCGCGACACCGCTGTCCCCAACCCGCCACCGGAAGTGCATTCGGAAGATTTTACCGGCACCGAGGCAGCACCCCAGCCTAGCCTTGAAGCAGGACGTGGCTTTTCCGATGCATGGGAAGAGGTCTTCAACGCAGAGAGGGGTAGCCAGGGACTTCAGGCAGGTTCGCTTGCGGCCCTTGAGCCGATTTCGACGGCGGCCGGCAAGGCCGTTCGTCTCACGTCGCGGGTTTCGGAGGACGATGGTAATATCGCCATCACGGTTCCGGCTGATGTTCTGCGTGAAATGGCAGGCAAGTCCTCGACCATCGCCATCACCCTGCAGTCTTCCAGCGACCGCCAGACCCAGCTGTCCATCAGCTGCGATTTTGGCAGCCTTGGGAATTGCGCCCGCCACCGCTTCACGGCAACCCCAGAACGTGCCGATATGTTGATCAATGTCACGTTTGACCGCACGCTCGCGCCAAGCAACCCTGGCACCATCATTATCAACAGCGATATCGACGGCAACGGACGCCCCGTCAATCTTTACTCGGCACGCATTCTGCCGGGGCAGTGACCGTTCAACAGGTCGGCCTTGATATTGCGTTCCCTTGGAAAAAGGGAACGCTTTGAAGAACTGACGTTAACGGGAACGCGAAGTCATCACACTCTCGACATGGTGATGCGTCAGAGCGGGTCCACAGTCCTACTTCAGAAAATCGGGCCCGGAACCGAGGATTTTGTGATCGATATCACCGATCACCGCCTTGTCTTTTCCCTCGTAATCCAGTGATTTCAGAATGTGTTTGATGAGATTGATGCGGGCGCGGCGTTTGTCATTGGCGCGAATGACGGTCCAGGGCGCTTCGTCATTGTGGGTTTTTTCCAGCATCAGATCGCGCATGGCCGTGTAGTCGTCCCACTTTGTCAGCGCGGCGATGTCCATATCCGAGAGTTTCCAGGCCTTCAAAGGGCTATGGCGGCGGTCGTGAAAACGGTCGAGTTGCGTTTCGCGACCGGTATCCAGCCAGAATTTGAAGAGATAGGTGCCTTCGTGGACTACCATCTTTTCGAGACGAGGGGCTTCTTTCAGGAAACGCTTGTGTTCGTCGGGTGTGCAGAAACCCATGATCGGCTCGACACCGGCCCGGTTATACCAGGAGCGGTCGAACATGACGAATTCGCCAGCTGTCGGGAAATGAGAGATGTAACGTTGGAAATACCATTGGCCGCGTTCGGTTTCGCTCGGTTTGGTAAGTGCGACGACGCGCGCGCTACGGGGATTGAGGTATTCCTTGATGACGGAGATAACGCCACCTTTTCCGGCAGCATCGCGTCCCTCGAAAACCGACATGACACGCGTACCGGTGGCCTGAAGCCACGATTGCACCTTCACGAGTTCGATCTGCAGCGCCTCAAGCGTCTCGTCATACTCCTCACGCTTCATCTTCTTGTCGTAGGGAAAGCCACCGGCTGACAGCTTATGGTCTTCCACCCAGTCCGGCAGAACCGGGTCATCGATGTTGAAGATGCGGGTTTTTCCGTTGATCTGAAGTTCAACCGAACGGTCCTTGGCGGTTTCGCTCATCATCGCTCCCTGGGTGCTGCTTTAAGAATTTGACGGTGCTCTCAAAAAACGAGCCCGCGTCCCGTATGGATATCAAACTGTTGAAAAAGACATAGTGATGAATCTCTGTCATGAAAGAGCGATAGAAGGTTTCGATGCGCGATTTGCGGCGAAAGGTGAAGGTAACCTGAGATGGTGGGGAATGAAGTCAGCACATCGACGCGATATCTGAACAGACTTCGCCGCGGCTGGTTGCCTATCCTGGTCGTTTCGGTGCTTGCTGTCGTTGCCTCTCTCGAACTTCTGTCTCCTTACGTTCCCGCCGTTTTGTGGGTCGCGGCCGTTCTGGCCATTCTTGGCCTCAATTCCGGACCGTCTTTCAAGGCTCAGGCGCGTGTGGAAGTGTCGACCTCAGCCGATGACGCGCAAACTGTCAGCGAAAGCCTGCTTGCCGGCGTAAGCTCGGGGCTTGCCGCACTCGATACGCCGGTCTTCATTCTGGATCGCAACGCCAGCGTTCTCTTCGAAAATGCCGCCGCTGAACGCGCCTTCGGTTTGCTGCCGGTCGGTTCGCACATTTCCGGTCGCATGCGCTCACCCGGTCTCCTCGACGTCATTCGTGAAGCCATCACGACAGGTGAGGCCAATCAGGTGGAACATTCCGAGCGGTTGCCGTCCGAACGCGTCTTCATCGTTCGCATCGCCAAGGTGGTCACGAAGGACAAGGCAGGCGCCCCGCTTTATGTCTTGTCGTTCCGGGACATTTCCGAGTTGCGCCGCATAGACCGCATGCGCAGCGATTTCGTTGCCAATGCCAGCCATGAATTGCGCACGCCCCTGGCATCGTTGCGCGGTTTTATCGAGACCATGCAGGGCCCGGCCCGCGACGATCCGAAGGCACGCGAGCGATTTTTGGGCATCATGCTGGATCAGGCCACCCGTATGAGCCGTCTGGTGGATGACCTGATGTCACTGTCTCGGCTGGAGTTGCGGGCCAATATCGCGCCGGACCAGAAGGTGGATCTTGTGCCGCTGCTGGGTCATGTGCGGGATTCTCTGTTGCCGCTGGCACAGGACCTCGATGTTTCCATCAACCTGCATATGCCGGATGGTAAGGTGGAGGTGACGGGGGACCGTGACGAGTTGGTGCAGGTGTTCCAGAACCTCGTCGAAAACGCCTGCAAATACGGACAAGACGGCAAGGTCGTGGACGTCGCGCTGCGTTCGGATGCCGGAAAGCCGGTCGAAGTCAGCGTGTTGGACAAAGGGCCGGGCATTCCAGCCGAGCATGTGCCGCGTCTGACCGAGCGATTTTATCGTGTCAGTGTGGCAGACAGCCGCTCAAAAAAAGGAACGGGTCTTGGGCTTGCCATCGTCAAACACATCCTCACCCGTCACCGAGCCCGGCTGATTATCCGCTCCGAGCTTGACGTGGGCACGGACTTCACGGTGCGTTTTTAACACAAGACTCGAATAGATCGTGATGTTATAAAAAATACGTAATAAAATCAAACTCTTGATATGTCACAAATACTTCATCGAAATGACATAAAAGGGTGTGGCAAGACTGGTTATGAAGAGGCCGCCGGGGCAGCCCAGACTGGGCAGAGGGTAAAAGATACTGCCGGCAGCGTCCACACATGCCCGCCACGGGCCCCATACGGGAGAGTTACATGAACATCGTTAAATTGTCCGCCGCAGCCTTGGTGGCTTCGGTTGCCTTTGCAGGTGCTGCTGCTGCGCGCGACCAGATCCAGGTTGCCGGTTCGTCCACCGTTCTGCCTTATGCAAAGATCGTTGCTGAGACGTTTGCTGAAACCTTTCCTGACTTCAAGGCTCCTGTTGTGGAGTCCGGCGGCACGGGCGGCGGTCTGAAGGCGTTCTGCTCGGGCGTTGGTGAAGGCACGATCGATATCGCCAATGCTTCGCGTCCTATCAAGGCTGACGAACTTGCGGCCTGTAAGGCAGCCGGCGTTGCTGACGTTCAGGAAGTCAAGATCGGTTACGACGGCATCGTGTTCGCAATGGACAAGTCCAACAAGGACATCAAGCTCGTGCCGAAGGACCTCTACCTCGGTCTCGCCGCTGAAATCGTCAAGGACGGCAAGCTTGTTGCCAACCCTTACAAGAAGTGGACGGAAATCAACAAGGACCTGCCGGATGTTGCGATTGCCGCTTACATCCCTGGCTCCAAGCACGGCACGCGCGAAGTCTTCGAAGAGAAGATCATGGCTGACGGCTGCAAGGAAGCTGGCGCAACCGAGGCTCTCAAGACCCTCGTGACCGATGCCAAGCAGGCTGCCGCCAAGTGCATTGCCGTTCGTAAAGACGGCGCTGCTGTCGATATCGACGGTGACTACACCGAAACGCTTGCCCGCATCGATGCCAACAAGGGTGGCCTCGGCGTGTTTGGTCTCGCATTCTACGAAAACAATAAGGACAAGCTGAAGGTTGCGACCGTCAGCGACGTTGTTCCATCGACCGAAACCGTTGCGAGCGGCAAGTATCCCGTGTCGCGCCCCCTGTTCTTCTACGTCAAGAAGGCACATGTCGGCGTCATTCCAGGCGTGAAGGAATATGTCGATTTCTTCCTGTCCGACGAAATGATCGGCCCTGACTCTCCGCTGGCAAACTACGGCTTGGTGTCTGCTCCAGATGCAGAGCGCAAGGAAATCCGTGCGAAGTTCGAAGCTGGTACCACGATGTAACAAAGCGGGATGCGCGGCGGGGCGTCGCGCATCCATCCTTCTGTGGATTGTCGTCTAACGTTGATCGAAACGCTTAAATCCGTTGATCGCTTTGTGTATCAAGCCGGACTGCGTTGGTTTTGTCCGAACAGATGACATCTTCGGTCAAAAGGCCAGAATTTTTATCGCCTTTGAAAGTGCCCGATACCGCATCGCGCCATGTGGCGTGTCGAGGAAAGTTTCATGAACACACCTATCATTTTGTTGATACTGGCGTTGATCGGCATCACCAGTTACGTGCTTGGCACGCGCCGCGCTGTCGCGCTGGCAGGTGGTCGTCCATCATCCATGCATTCTCGCGCCGGTTACCATGGCTCTTACGCACTGGTCTGGGCCATCCTGCCGTCGGCCTTCATTCTGGCTGTTTGGCTCATCGTCAGCCCGATGGTCATCACGGCTGCGGTTCGCGCCGAGTTTCCTGAAGATATTCGCGCGCAGTCGGAGGCGCAACAGAGCCTGAACTACGGCATGGTCGGCTCCATTGCCCGTGGTCTTCAGCGCCTCACACCGGAAGAGCACGAGGCCGTCAAAGCCGGTGCGCCTGTCCGTCCTCTGCTTGCCGCCAAGGGTGTCGCGATTGCCGGTGACCCAGAGCCTTATATGGTGGAAGCAGCCCAGACGCTGAACACGATGACGACGTCCAGCCGCATCGGCATGATCGTCGTTGTGCTGGGTGTCGCGTTGATCGGCGCCCTCTATGCGATCCGCGCCATTGCGCCGCGGTTTCGGGCCAGAAACAAAGTTGAGCGCGTCATTCTCGGTGCGCTTTTGCTGGCGTCGTCGCTTGCTATTTTGACGACCATCGGCATCGTCATGTCGATGCTGACGGAAGCCATTCAGTTTTTCAACATGGTGCCAGCCCACGAGTTCTTCTTCGGCACCGTTTGGGATCCGCGGTTTGCAGCCGCAGGCGCAACGGAATCGGTCGGTCAGTTCGGTCTCATTCCGCTTCTTGCCGGTACACTCTACATCGGTTTCGTCGCCATGCTGGTCGCGGTTCCGGTGGGACTGTTCTCGGCCATCTACATGGCAGAATATGCCTCTCGGCGTGTCCGTTCCATCGCAAAGCCGCTGCTGGAAGTTTTGGCCGGTATTCCGACCATCGTCTACGGCTTCTTCGCGCTGACTACCGTTGGCCCTTTCCTGCGAGACATCTCCTCGCAGATCAATGGTCTGACGACCGGCGATTACACCTCATTCATCCAGGCGCAGAGCGTTCTGACGGCTGGCTTCGTGATGGGCATCATGCTCATTCCCTACGTGTCCTCGCTGTCGGACGACATCATTACAGCGGTGCCACGCACGCTTCGTGATGGGTCGCTTGGTCTGGGGGCCACGCGCTCCGAGACCATCAAGCGCGTTCTCCTGCCTGCTGCCCTGCCAGGCATCGTCGGGGCCATTCTGATGACGGCATCGCGCGCCATCGGTGAAACGATGATCGTGGTTCTGGCGGCAGGTGTTGCCGCACGCTTGCAGATCAGCCCGTTTGAACCGATGACGACGGTGACGGTAAAGATCGTCAGCCAGTTGACGGGCGACCTTGAGTTTACCTCGCCGCAGACGCTGGTTGCCTTTGCGCTCGGCATCACGCTGTTCGCCATCACGCTATGCCTTAATATCTACGCGCTCTTCATTGTGCGCAAATACCGGGAGCAGTACGAATGATCGACGTTGTTTCTTCGGCGGCTGGTGTGCCAGTCGCGCCAAAGACGGCCCGTCGCGATATCGGCATCAAGCGCCGTTACGCAGCCGAGCGTCGCTTCCGCACCTACGGCGTTGCCGCGATCTCCTTCGGGCTGCTGTTCCTTTTCCTCCTGATCTGGTCGGTTGTGGGCAAAGGCTACACGGCGTTTCAACAGACGACGATCACGGTTCCGGTGGAGTTTTCCGAACAGATCATCGATCCCGACAATCAACGTGCCACAAATCCGAACAAGCTTGTGACGGCGAACTACCCGGTTCTGGCGCGCAACGCGGTGGCCAGGGCGCTGGGCGTGTCGCTGGACGACCGCACCGCCTTGCGCACCATCGGGACCATGGTGTCCGATAGTGTTCGCACCCAGCTGCGCGACATCGTGACAACGGATCCAAGCGTGATTGGTACGACGCGCAATGTCGCGCTTCTGGCGTCCGGCGATATCGACTCGGCCTTCAAGGGCCAGTTTGACATGACCGGCGAAGAGGCAAACCGCCGCGTCTCCGACCAGCAGGTCAAGTGGATGGATCAGCTCGTCGCAAGCGGCCAGCTTGCCAAGCAGTTCAACACCGGCATTTTCGTGAATGGCGCATCGAGCCGTCCGGAGGCCGCCGGTGTGGGCGTTGCGCTCATCGGTTCCTTCTACATGATGATGATCGTTCTCGTGCTGTCCCTGCCGATAGGCGTGGCAGCCTCGATCTATCTGGAGGAGTTCGCGCCCAAGAACCGCATTACCGATCTGATCGAGGTGAACATCAACAACCTCGCAGCCGTGCCATCGATTGTCTACGGTCTGCTCGGCCTGTCGGTCTTCATCAACTTCATGGGCTTCCCGCGCTCGGCATCTCTGGTCGGCGGCTTCGTGCTGACACTGATGACCTTGCCGACGATCATCATTGCGACCCGTGCGGCGCTCAAGGCCGTTCCGCCATCGATCCGCGCTGCGGCTTTGGGGCTGGGCGCCTCGAAGATGCAGACGATCTTCCACCATGTTCTTCCGCTGGCCATGCCGGGAATTCTGACCGGCACCATCATCGGCCTGGCCCATGCTCTGGGGGAAACCGCTCCCCTGCTGTTGATCGGCATGGTCGCCTTCGTCGCAAACTACCCGACAACGCCGATGGACCCATCCACGGCCTTGCCGGTCCAGATCTATATGTGGGCAAACGAGGCAGAGCGCGCCTTTGTCGAACGGACATCCGGCGCTATCATCATCCTGCTGATTTTCCTCGTTGTCATGAATGTTGGCGCAATTCTCTTGCGGCGTCGCTTCGAGCGGCGCTGGTAAAAGGAGCTTAGAACGATGAATATGTTGTCGGAAGCAGCAATGGAAAAGGCGCTGGACAAGAAAATGAATGACGTTTCTCATAAGATGATTGGCAAGGACGTATCCGTCTACTACAGCGACAAAAGGGCGCTGTACGATGTGAACCTCAACGTCCGCGAAAACACCGTGACCGCGCTCATCGGTCCATCGGGCTGTGGCAAATCCACATTCCTGCGAACGCTGAACCGCATGAACGACACGATCGACGGTTGCCGCGTCACGGGTAAGATCACGCTCGATGGCGAAGATATCTACGACAGCAACATCGATGTGGTTGAACTGCGCGCCCGTGTCGGCATGGTGTTTCAGAAGCCGAACCCGTTTCCGAAGTCGATCTACGAGAACATCGCCTACGGCCCGCGCATTCACGGTCTTGCCCGCAACAAAGCGGATATGGACCAGATCGTCGAGGCCAGCCTTCAAAAGGCAGGTCTGTGGAACGAAGCCAAGGATCGCCTGCTGGAATCCGGGACGGGCCTTTCGGGTGGTCAGCAACAGCGTCTGTGCATCGCCCGCGCGATTGCCGTCAGCCCTGAAGTCATTTTGATGGACGAACCCTGCTCGGCGCTCGACCCTATCGCAACGGCCAAGGTCGAGGAACTGATCCACGAACTTCGCTCGAACTACACCATCGTCATCGTGACCCACTCCATGCAACAGGCAGCCCGCGTTTCACAGCGCACTGCGATGTTCCATCTGGGTCATCTCGTGGAAGAAAACGACACCGACAAGATGTTCACCAACCCGGATGACCAGCGCACGCAGGATTACATCATGGGTCGCTTCGGCTGATCCTGTCGTTGATTGCAACCCATCGCGTTGAACCGCTTGAGCCTGACAGGGCTTGCGGCCAGCCGCATCGAAACTGGAGAATTCGACCATGCCGACAAACTCGCACATCATGTCCGCGTACGACGAGGAACTGAAGTTCCTCAGCCGCCGTATCGCTGAAATGGGTGGTCTTGCGGAGCAGATGTGCAGCGATGCGGTGCGCGCGCTCGTCAACTCCGATGCCGCTTTGGCCCAGAAGGTCATTTCAGATGATACGATCCTCGACAATGCCGAGCGCGAAATCGGAGACAAGGCGATCGTGACCATCGCCAAGCGTCAGCCGATGGCTGCCGACCTTCGCGAAATCATCGGCTCGCTGCGCATCGCCGCTGATCTGGAGCGTGTGGGCGACCTTGGCAAGAACACGGCCAAGCGGGTCATCGCGGTTGCCGGAACCGGTGTACCCCGCAAGCTCGCCCGTGGTCTCGAACACTTGTCAGAGCTGGCTTTGGTCCAGTTGAAAGACGTTCTGGATGTCTATTCCACCCGTTCGGCGGAAAAGGCGCAGACCATCCGCGAGCGTGATGAGGAAATTGATGCCATGTACACCTCGCTGTTTCGCGAGCTGTTGACCTACATGATGGAAGACCCGCGCAACATCACCACCTGCACACACCTTCTGTTCTGCGCCAAGAATATCGAGCGTGTGGGCGATCATGCGACGAACATCGCGGAAACCATCTACTACATGGCCACCGGCAGCCAGCCGGCAGGCGAGCGTCCCAAGGACGACAGTTCCAATACGCTCGGTGCGATCACCGAGTGAATGTCCTACAAGACTGGCGGAGTCACTAGTCATGGTGCCGAAAATAGCTGTTGTCGAAGATGAAGAGGCGTTGAGCGTTCTTCTTCGCTACAATCTCGAATCCGAAGGTTACGACGTGGACACGATCCCGCGTGGTGATGAGGCGGAAATCCGCTTGCAGGAACGTACGCCGGATCTGCTCATTCTCGACTGGATGCTGCCAGGTGTCTCCGGCATCGAGCTGTGCCGTCGCTTGCGGATGCGCCCGGAAACGGAACGCCTGCCAATCATCATGCTGACGGCCCGTGGCGAGGAAAGCGAACGCGTGCGTGGATTGGCCACAGGTGCCGACGACTATGTGGTCAAGCCGTTCTCCACACCGGAACTGATGGCGCGCGTCAAGGCGATGCTGCGCCGCGCCCGCCCGGAGGTCCTGTCATCCGTTTTGAAATGTGGTGATATCGAACTGGACCGCGAAACCCACCGCGTCCATCGCAAGGCCCGCGAAGTGCGCCTGGGACCAACCGAATTCCGCTTGCTGGAGTTCCTGATGGTATCGCCCGGCCGCGTTTTTTCCCGCTCGCAACTTCTTGACGGCGTGTGGGGGCACGACATCTACGTGGATGAACGCACGGTGGACGTCCATGTAGGCCGTCTGCGCAAGGCGCTCAACTTCTCCAGCATGCAGGACGTCATCCGCACCGTTCGCGGCGCTGGATATTCGATGGAGGCCTAACGTCTACGGCGAAGTCAGATGCGACGTAACGCATTGAGGAGCACGCGCCACCGTGAGCGGCGCATATCAGCGGCGTGCTTTTCATGTCTGAAGTCGCTTGGTTCTTGTAGGCTCATCACGACACGGTGGGAGCCTAGCGACGCCCCGATCAAGATATGATATGTTGAATAGATCGGCACCTGGGCTGATAAACAGCCAGAATACCAGACTGTTTCAGAGCTCAATATCCTCAACGAAAACAAACGTTCTCATATCGTGACTGATATGACGACAAGGGTTGATTGAAATTATCTGAAAATTAAAGTTTGACTATCCGACCGGAAGGCTCTATCTATTGGTTGTCGATATTTTTTCTTGCTGAGCTTTGGTTGCCGCGCGATTAGCACCGCGTTTTGAACTAACCCTTTCTTCAAAAAAATCGCTATAATCGCACGCAGGGCGTCAGTTCTGCGATCTATCTCTTATGCTTTGAAAGGGTTCATTATGACCACAGGCACAGTAAAATGGTTTAACTCCACCAAGGGCTTCGGCTTCATTCAGCCTGACAACGGCGGCACAGACGCATTCGTACACATCTCCGCTGTAGAGCGTGCAGGTATGCGCGAAATCGTTGAAGGCCAGAAGCTGAGCTACGACCTTGAGCGCGACAACAAGTCGGGCAAAATGTCTGCTTGCAACCTTCAGGCTGCTTAAATAACGGGATCTGCTTTCCCTTGACCACGGATGTACTGGCACTGTTGAAAGCATGAGACCAACCGAGGTCAGGCACTTTGCCTGGCCTTTTTTTGTGCCGCTTGGCGGCGCAAGCTTCGGGTACTGTGCCTTTATGGCGTTAACAGGGTCCAGGCTGCTCGATCCACCCCGCATCGGACTTCCAGCAAATCGATCCCGATTTCAGGCCGGTGCGACAGGAAGGAAATTTCATGTCTGAAACACACAGCAAATCTCGCAAACAGGCCGAGATCGCATTTGGCGCCACGCAAACGCAGTTTTTTGCCCGTGGCCATGCGGTTGAAGAGATCAACTCGATTACGCAGGCGCGTGACGAAAAGACGATCAGACTGCGCGAAGCGCGTCTTGCCAAGGAATTGCAAGACAGCCTGAACCCTGTACCTGCCCCAACGAAACGTGGTAAGAAGACCTGATCGCAGGATCAATATGACCACTCAACTGGAATAGAGATTTGAGAAACACTAGAAACATCAAGAACAACGAAGTTTCCGAACAGCGCGGCGCCGCTGCCGAAGCAAAGGCTGCTCTTTTGAAGGCCTATCGCGAAGCCAAGGAAGCTGCGGCACCCATGCTTGAAGCCAAGCAGGCCGAACAGATCGCCGTTGCCGAGGCCCGCAGAGCGCGACAGGCCGCGCGTGAGCAGCAAAAACGCGAAGAAAAAATCCGCCTTGAAGCAGAGGCTGCTCAAAAGCAGGCCGAACTCGAAGCCGCGGCAAGCGCCGAAGAAGACGCCCGCAAGCTGGCCGATAAGAACCGCATCGCCCGCGTCATCGAAGACGAAGCCGCTCGTAAGGCAGAGCGTGACCGCCGCTATGCCAACCGCAAAGCCCGCCAGGGCTGAACCATTCGCCAAGATCAAGCAGCCATTCACCCGAAGGGCTGCGATCTGGCAGGGCGCCCTGTCAGACTGCTGGCAGCGTGGGGCAATAACCCGGACACGGTATTCTCACCGCTCAGGCAGAGCCCTGTCTGGGACGCTTTTCGCGCGCACCATAATTCTTCTCCTGAATATTTTTGCCCAACGTCAAGCCCAACGCTCTATACGAGTTCCTGGGATGATGGTGGATAATTGATATGAGCGTCTGGCGCCGTAAGGCCATCGAGGCTGCACCTGATGCGCGATGAGATCGAGCGCGCCTGGTCGCCTATGGCTGCATGGATAGAGCTGCGCGCCTTTTTCGAAGCCTGCGTGAAAAACGACAGGATAGATAAAGCCCGTCGCATCATGGATTACGCCCGCTATTGTCTTGCAGCGCCACATGCAGATATCAACACCGCTGCGGCGGTTGGCTTCATTGAACATCTGGCCGACCATGAACAGGTGCGTCTCCGCTTGCCCGAGTTCATGACGGCTCGTGAAGTCGAAGAGTGGCGCACCATTTTGACCTACCACACCGAAGCCGTGATTGTAGACGCGTTGAGCGAATCTTGCCGAGGTCAAAGACGTCAGAGCCATTCGCCCATTAAAAAAGCGGGCCAATGACCCGCTCATTTATGATCACAGATTTTTCCCGAACCTTCAGGCTCTGCGGCGTTCGCTCACAGGCTGGTAAGCCATCTTTGCGTGGAATTTGCAGTAAGGCGAGGATTCAGACGCGTCGCAGCCGCAGAAGTGGAAATCATCTTTCAGCGGATCACCCACCGGCCATTTGCAGGTGCGTTCCGTGAGTTCCGTCAGGGTCAGACGAAGCGATGTCGGCAGAACCGCTGTGTTGACCGGTACATAGTCGACAACCCGGCCTGTATCGGTGTCCTGATCGCTTAACGTTGCCGTGCGCACCGTTGGACGCGGTGTCGCAGCGCGTGCCTGAAAGGTATTTGCGGCGCGTGGTGCAGCAGACGGTGTCGCGACTGCCGGGCGCTTAGTGGCCGGGCGTGACGTAGCGACAGTGCCGCCCGCTTTTGCGCGGCCGGGAAGGTTCAGGCGGTGGACTTTGCCGATGACGGCGTTGCGGCTGACACCGCCAAGTTGTGCCGCGATCTGGCTCGCGCTCAGGCCCTCGGCCCACAACCTTTTGAGTCTCTCAACGCGTTCATCAGTCCAGTTCATGCCGCTTCTCCGCTCGTCGCGCAGGCCGAATCATTCTCTAATGCCGTGGAGTGAACCACGCGCAGAGTGTCCGCCAGATTGTAGGTGACTAGTTCCGCCGCTTGCAGTCTAGTAATTGAAGATTAACCTAATCGTCGGGTGACTCTCTGACAAGAGTCGTGGGAATCATCTGGAATCGATTTTCCGGTTTTCCCCAACTTGCTGCATTTGTGAGTCAGAAAAGCAACACCTCGTATGGTGTCCCAAATCTTCTACCATGGCTTGAGACAGCCGGAAAATACGGACATTTGTTGACATCGCCAGGTGAAGTGACAATAGTGATTGCGTAAGAGGAAGACGACCCGAAGCCGCCGCGAGGCGGCATTTTTGATTTTCAGGCACGGGATGACCGGTAAGCCCTTATGACAGCGCCTTTCGCGCAAGGAGTGACACTGCCATGGCCGACACTGTGCTCGAAACTGGGCCATTGTTCGATACGTTTTCCAGAGCTCCCCTGCGCTTTGAACGAGGAGAGGGCGTTTGGCTCGTTACGGAAAAGGGCGAGCGATACCTGGATTTTGGTGCGGGCGTGGCGGTCACATCGGTTGGTCACAGCCATCCGCACATGGTGGACGCGTTAAAGTCGCAGGCAGAAAAGGTCTGGCACCTGTCCAATCTCTACGAGGTTGAGGGGCAGGAAGTGCTCGCCAAGCGGCTGACGGATGCAACTTTTGCGGACAAGGTTTTCTTCACCAATTCGGGTGCGGAATCCCTGGAATGCGCTATCAAAACCGCGCGCCGTTATCATTACACGCATGGTCATCCGGAAAAATTCCGTATCATTACCTTTGAAGGCGCTTTCCATGGGCGCACGCTGGCAACGATTGCTGCCGGTGGACAGGAGAAATACATCGAGGGTTTCGGTCCCAAGGTCGAGGGCTTCGATCAGGTACCGTTCAACGATCTCGACGCGCTGAAAGCGGCGATCCTTCCGGAAACGGCAGCGCTGCTGATCGAGCCGATTCAAGGTGAGGGCGGTGTGCGCCCCGTGTCGCCGGAGTTTCTGCGGGCACTACGGGCGCTGTGTGACGAGCATGGCCTGCTGCTGATTTTTGATGAAGTACAGACCGGCGTCGGCCGCACGGGCAAGTTCTTTGCGCATGAGTGGTCGGGCGTGACGCCGGATATCATGGCGGTGGCCAAGGGTATCGGCGGCGGTTTTCCGTTCGGCGCATGCCTTGCCACGGCAGAGGCCGCATCCGGCATGACGGCTGGCGTGCATGGTACGACGTATGGCGGCAACCCGTTGGCCATGGCCTGCGGCAACGCGGTGCTGGATATCGTTCTGGCCGACGACTTTCTTCCGCATGTGCGAGACGTTGCACTGGTATTCCGTCAAGGGCTCGCATCGCTCAAGGATCGCTATCCTGATGTGATCGAGGAGATCAGAGGCGAGGGTCTTCTGATCGGCGTCAAGGCGAAGGTGCCGTCATCGGATCTGCTGCATGCGATCCGTGCGGAACGGCTTCTGGGCGTTCCGGCTGGTGACAATGTCATCCGGCTGCTGCCGCCGCTTGTCGTGACGGCGGAAGAGGCGCGCGAGGGGCTGGCCCGGCTTGAAAGAGCGGCGGAAAGCCTCACCACGAAAATGGCAAAAAGCGCTTGAACGCGCATTGTTCAGGCAAGCGCCAAGCGCGGCCTGCACCAACGGGACTATATTGAAATGGCATCAGCAAAGCATTTTCTAGACCTTTCGGCCGTTGGTTCGGAAGACCTGCGGGTTATTATGGATGACGCCCGTGCGCGAAAGATTGCCACCAAGAACGGTACGGCGGAAAAGCCGCTGGCTGGCAAGATGTTGGCAATGATCTTCGAAAAGCCCTCCACGCGGACGCGTGTCTCCTTCGATGTCGGCATGCGCCAACTGGGCGGCGAGACTCTGTTCTTGTCCGGCACGGAAATGCAGCTTGGTCGCGCTGAAACCATTGGCGATACGGCCAAGGTTCTGTCGCGCTATGTCGACGCGATCATGATCCGCACCACCGACCATTCGCGCCTGCTTGAGCTTGCCGAACATGCGACCGTGCCTGTCATCAACGGCCTCACCGACGATACGCACCCTTGCCAGATCATGGCAGATATCCTTACCTTCGAGGAGCATCGCGGCCCGATCAAAGGTAAGACCATTGCCTGGACGGGTGATGGCAACAACGTGCTGCATTCGCTGGTGGAAGGGTCTGCACGCTTCGGTTACCGCATGAACATGGCCGTGCCGATGGGGTCTGAGCCCCATGACCGCTTTCTGAACTGGGCGCGCAACAATGGTGGCGACGTCAAGCTCTATCACGAAGCGCAGCGCGCCGTGGAAGGTGCCGATTGCGTCGTGACCGACACGTGGGTTTCCATGAACCAGGAACACAAGGCGCGGGGCCATAACATCTTTCAGCCTTACCAGGTCAATGCCGCCCTTATGAGCAAGGCCAACAAGGACGCGTTGTTCATGCATTGCCTGCCGGCGCATCGCGGTGAAGAGGTGACGGATGACGTCATCGACGGCCCTCAGTCTGTCGTCTTCGATGAGGCCGAAAACCGTCTGCATGCGCAAAAGGCCATCATCGCCTGGTGCATGGGCGTTATCTGATTTGCGTCAGCCAATCACCTGCAGGTGATGCTGAACCGGGTAACTTGAATTTCAGGCCGGGGTTCCTACTTCTAGCGCAATTCAATGCTGCCGTTTTTGACAACGGCAGCTTTTCATCAATCGTTCGCCGCTCGGTGGCTTCGTGCAGGTTCGCGTCTCGCAGGAGGCCCGGTCCGAACGGATACGCTGTTCTCGGATAAACCGCTCCTTTGCGAAAGTTAAGGTGGCACGGTGGTTCCGTTTTCATCGTCCCCGGTCTATCTGTGCGATACGAACATCATGCCCGTTGGTCGATGCTGTCGCGGTTTCGATCATTTTGCGCGCAAGCTCGGGCAACGGACGTCAAGGAGTTAGGACATGGCAGACGCAACGGTACAGCTGGACGATCTTAAATTGGCTGGCGACGACAAGGTCGTTCCCTTTCAGGTAGAGGGACTGGACGTGCGCGGTCGCGCCGTTCAGGTCGGACCACTCCTCAATGCTATTCTGGCGCGGCATGACTACCCGCCGGTCGTAGCTCGTCTTTTGGCGGAGGCGGTGGTTTTGACGTCGCTTATTGGCACCTCCCTTAAGTTTTCCGGCAAACTGACCCTTCAAACGAAGAGCGATGGTCCTGTGGATTTGCTGGTCGCTGATTTTTCTGCACCTGAAAGCATGCGTGCCTATGCCCGTTTTGATGAGGAGCGTCTGGCTGAGGCGACCGCTGCTGGCCAAACATCGCCGGAACAGTTGCTGGGCGAGGGTATTCTTGCCTTCACCATCGACCAGGGTGTAGGCATGCAACCATATCAGGGCATCGTACCCCTGGACGGGTCCTCACTGGAAGACATTGCTGGCGTCTATTTTCGTCAGTCAGAACAGTTGCCGACCCGCGTACGCCTTGGCGTTGCCGAGTTGTTTGACCGGGACAGCGATGGCAATCCGCGTCGCAGTTGGCGCGCAGGCGGTATTATTGCGCAGTTTCTGCCACAGGCGCCTGAGCGTGTTCGCCAACGCGACCTTCACGGCGGCGATGGCGACGAGGGTGCTGCCGAATATGCGGAGGACGATGCCTGGACCGAAGCCGTCGCTCTGATCGACACAGTAGACATGGATGAGCTGACCGATCCGCAGGTGCCTGCGGAAAAACTGTTGTTTCGCCTTTTCCATGAGCAGGGCGTGCGGGTCTATGATCCGCAACTGATCGTCGATCGCTGCAACTGCTCGCGCGACAAGATCAAAGGGGTCCTGTCAGGATTTTCCGCAACGGAAATCCAGGAAAGCCAGGAGAATGGTGTCATCTCCGTCACCTGCGAGTTCTGCTCCACCACCTACCATTATCCGGTTGAGGAAATGGAAGCGGCAAGATGAGTTGGAAAGGCGGGATGATCTCCCGCCTTTTTTAATTGAGGATTCTTGTCAGGCCGGGACTATCCAGAGAAAATGCGGGGATAGCGACGTTGAAGACCTCGCCGGTATCCGCCTTCATTTCATAATGGCCGAACATCATGCCGGATGGCGTATCCAGCGGACAGCCGGAGGAGTACTCATAGGTGTCACCGGGTTTCAGCTGCGGCTGTTCACCGATCACACCGGGGCCCGATACTTCGTCCACCTGTCCGGTTTCATCCGTAATATTCCAGTAGCGACTGACGAGAGTGACAGCCACATTCGACAGATTGGAAATCACCACTGTGTAGCCCCAGACGTAACGGCTGTCATCCGGGTCGGACTGCTCTTCAAGGTAATAGGGGTCGACGGTGACCTCGATGTCTCTTGTCACTGCTCGATACATAATGCGGCCCTAAGTCATTGCTTGTTAAATATTCTACACCAAAGGCGT
Source organism: Rhizobium skierniewicense (assembly GCF_014196515.1). Classification (GTDB taxonomy): domain Bacteria; phylum Pseudomonadota; class Alphaproteobacteria; order Rhizobiales; family Rhizobiaceae; genus Agrobacterium; species Agrobacterium skierniewicense. Next base: position 37,670 of record NZ_JACIDV010000002.1, read on the forward strand.
GGATCATCGTCAAGAAACTGCAGGTTACCGCTGGATTTTGAAGAACAGGACGCACGCTTTTCCGATAGATATCACCTTTAGGGTAATATCCGGTTACCACACCCACTTTTTTGGCGTCTCCGGGCGCTGTTTCGCGGTGGAGGAACGGGTAGACATGGCCCGGCACATGTCCGGGCCGTGGCCCTAGCATCAGGCAGATACCGTGGCGATCGCGGCTGCAAAATCCTCCACCAGATCGTCAGTATCTTCTATCCCACAGGAAAGACGCAGCGTGCCGCCGGAAATTCCGAGTTCAGCACGGGCCTCGTCGGTCAGGTTCTTGTGCGTTGTTGTGGCAGGATGGGTAATCAGGCTTTTCGCATCACCCAGATTGTTGGAAATCTTGACGATCTCAAGCGCATTCTGCAGCTTGAAGGCCGCTTCCTTGCCACCTTTCAATTCAAAGCACACCAGCGTCGAGCCACCGGTCATCTGCTTGGCGATGATATCGGCTTGAGGATGGTCGGCGCGGCCTGGGTAGATAACCCTGCCGATTTTGTTCTGGTCGGCAAGAAAATCGGCAATCTTTCCGGCATTCGCCGTCTGCTGGCGCACGCGCAACGGCAGCGTTTCAATGCCCTTCAGCAGCGTCCATGCGTTGAAAGGAGACATGGCCGGGCCTGTGTGGCGGAAGTAGTCCTGAAGCTCTTCCTCGATCCACTTTTTGTCGGAGAGAACGACGCCACCGAGACAACGTCCCTGACCATCAATGTGCTTGGTTGCGGAGTAGACGACAATATGGGCGCCCAGTTCAAGCGGCTTCTGGAAAAGCGGTGTTGCAAACACGTTGTCAACGACCAGCTTTGCGCCGATCTGGTTGGCCAGCTTTGCAACGCCTGCGATATCGACCACTTCCAGTGTTGGATTGGTGGGGCTTTCCAGGAAGAAGAGCTTGGTGTTCTGCTGAATTGCCTTTTCCCAGTTGGCCAGATCACGTCCATCGACCAGCGTGCATTCGATGCCATATTTTGGTGCTAGCGTCTCGACAACCCAGCGGCAGGAGCCGAACAAGGCGCGGGCGGCAACGATGTGATCGCCTGCCTTCAGCTGGCAGAGAATGGCGGCGCTGACGGCAGCCATGCCCGAGGCCGTGGCGCGCGCGTCTTCGGCGCCCTCCAGCAGGCACATGCGCTTTTCGAACATGTCATTGGTGGGGCTGGCATAACGGGCGTAGATGAAGCCTTCCGTCTCGCCCTTGAAGCGGGCTTCGGCCGCCTCGGAGCTGTCGTAGACGAAACCTTGCGTGAGGTAGATCGCCTCAGATGTTTCGCCGTAGCCGGAACGCAGTGTGCCGCCATGTACCAGCTGTGTTGCCGGGCGCCATTTCTTGCTCATGTCATCACCTTACAAACAAAAAAACCGGCCGCAAAAGCAGACCGGTTACAAGCGCACCCGGTCTTTTTAGCCACTTGTTTAACGTGGCTGCAAGCCGACCGGCCAAATCACCACGGGATAAGCTTGGCTTAACCCCGTTAACGACTTGCGTCAATGCCTTGCTTTTGGTTTTGTCGCCGTGAAACGGGATGACCAAAACATGACGAGAACGACGGGCATATTGGCGGATGGTGCAATCCGGGAACTGTTCGCCTCCGGCCAACTGACGAGCGAACGGGCTCTGGATTCGGATCAGATCCAGCCCGCGAGCCTTGATCTGCGGCTCGGCGCCAAGGCCTATCGTGTGCGTGCAAGCTTCATGCCCGGCCCATCCACAAAAGTGATCGAGAAGCTGAGAAGGCTCAGCCTGCATGAGATCGACCTTGGCGAAGGTGCCGTGCTGGAGACCGGTTGCGTCTACATCGTACCTTTGATGGAGGCTGTTGCTCTTCCAGCCGATATGTCTGCCTCTGCTAACCCCAAAAGCTCGACTGGCCGTCTGGATATCTTTACCCGCGTCATAACTGACTATGCGCAGGAATTCGACAAGATACCCACGGGTTACAAGGGTCCACTCTATCTCGAGATCAGTCCGCGCACCTTCCCCATCGTCGTGCGTCAGGGCTCGCGCCTGTCGCAAATTCGCTTTCGGATCGGTCATGCGGTTTTGAACGAGGCCGAATTGCTGAGCCTGCATGAGAGCGAAACGCTGGTTGCCAGTGAAACCCCCAACGTGTCAGGCGGCGGCATAGCCCTGTCCATCGACCTTCAGGGCTTTGGCGAGCAAGGTCTTATCGGTTATCGCGGCAAGCATCACACAGCCGTTGTCGATGTCGATGAGAAGGCCGCGCACGATGTGCTCGATTTCTGGGAGCCAATCTACGCCCGCGGCCGCGCCGAACTTATTCTCGATCCGGATGAATTCTACATCCTCGTCTCCCAAGAAGCCGTCCACGTACCGCCGCTTTATGCAGCGGAGATGACACCTTTCGATCCGCTGGTCGGTGAATTTCGCGTTCACTATGCCGGCTTCTTCGACCCGGGCTTCGGCCATGCCAGCGCCGGTGGCACCGGCAGCCGGGCCGTTCTGGAAGTCAGAAGCCACGAAGTTCCCTTTATCCTCGAGCACGGCCAAATCGTCGGCCGTCTGGTCTATGAACACATGCTGACCAAGCCGGAAGGCCTTTATGGGGCAGGTCTCGGGTCCAATTATCAGGCTCAAGGCCTCAAGCTTTCAAAACATTTCCGCGCCGGGTAATCATAACGGTGTCTTGACAGTTCTCCGGAACTGTCGGACCCTTACGTTCACGCGGGTGTAGCTCAATGGTAGAGCAGCAGCTTCCCAAGCTGAATACGAGGGTTCGATTCCCTTCACCCGCTCAGCCTTCAAATTCTAGCTTTTCGTGTGCTTCCCACTATATCGAAGAGTAAAGTTTTACAGGTAGTTTTACAGGGTAGTGTTCCCTGTGTGATCTATTATGCTTAATTAGTGTGGACTTTGGCGACTAAGAAATTTGGATAGTGGCACTGCGTTAACTGTAGCAATTTTGTGGCAGTGATTTACATTTGTAGCGTGCTTATTAATTAATTATCAAAATTGTTAGAGCAAGCTATAGACCTGAGGGCAAATGTACGCATAATGGCGGCAACACACAGGAATAGGGGTTGACACGATTTAATTTTCGTATATCGGCGCGCTGACATACAAAAAACAAATCTGTAACCTACATACGGAACAGATGACGACTTGATTGGTTCTCGTCGTATAGAAGGAGCGAGTTATGGAAACTAATTTGCAATGCAACCAGCTCGCTGCGCGATTCGAAAAGATGGCCGCAGGCGGGCTTCTAGATGTTAAGTTCTTTGTTCGTAACCAAGATGAGGCTTCTGCTGAGTCGGTTTGTGAAGAAGTGAACCGTCTTTATGAAGCCGTCGACCGCGGTGAAGAAGTTGAACTTGACTTCCGTGATTCACTTCACGCATAAGATGTGACAGTTTCATAACGGTCAGCATCAAGCCCCGGAAGAAATTCCGGGGCTTTTCTTTTGTGGGCAAATCAAAATGATCATTAGCGGCGACAAAGCGCATGAAGCGTTTAAGAAAATCCATCACGTGCGTGAAGAGTATGCGACCTACGTTAATGGAGCTAATCTCAACTGCATCTCAGTTGAAGACTTGTATTCAGTCGTATCGACTATGTATGAGATCAAAATCACTAAAAAGGGCGTTACTTTCGAAGGTAACTTCTTACGTGGCCTCATGGAGCGCTATGCCAAAGAAGTCATCATCCGTGTGCGGATGAATCAAACTGACGATTGGCTGCGGTTTACCGCTGTTAAGGAATTGTGCCACGTCATAATTGACGAGCGTGAAGATTGGTCTGTCGATGGAGTTCGAACCATTGAAGATCTCCTGATTGAATATTTTGCCAACATCGGAGACGTTGCCAAGGGTGTATCACAGTCAGAGATGCTGGCTGAAATTGCTGCTCTCGAGCTGCTCTACCCCTATGAGTGTCGCGAACATGACATTGCTCGACTTGCCAAAAAAGAGACATCACTCATCAAAATAGCAAGTTATCATCGTGTGCCGACGGCAATGATTTCGAGAGCGCTGGACAGTTACTATCATGTAAGTGTCGCCGGTCCGATATGGAAGCAGATCGTAGAATAGTAGATATTAAGTTTAGCTATCAGATAGGCGACTTCAGCGTCGCCTATTTTTTTGCGCTTCGTTCAGTTGCTTGATCATCTCCTTCGTGGCCGAATTGCGACCTACATAGCGTCGAATAATCCGCTCAACCGCTTCCTCTTCCCAAGCCATGATTTCAGCAATGACGCGAACGGATAGACCAGCATTGTAGAACTTGGTTGCGGCTGTCCCGCGCAGGTCATGAAAGTGCAGATCGCGTTCAAGCATGCTGTTTCGTTCTTTAGCGCGCCAGAACATCGTGTTGAGGCCGTCCTGCTTCCACGGCTTTTTCTTGGTGCTAGTTAGGATGACAGGCGACCGCTTTGGAATTCGCGCAAGTACCTCGTTCAAGGCGTCGTAGCGGGGAATGATCGCTTCGCGCTTTTGTTTGCTCTTGCCGGTCGAGATGATGATGGCGTCCTCGCCAACATGGGACCATGAGAGTTTAAGCAGGTCGCCTACGCGCAGGCCCGTGTGCGCAGCTAGGTCGATAACCCACATAACCTCTTGCGAACAACCAACCTTGACCTGGGCGATATCGCTGTCTGTCCAAATGATCTCGGATCGGTCGCTGGTGTAAAGGTGCTTGATGCCCTCGGCGGGGTTCGAATTGAGTTTGCCCATCGGGTCTACACCATGGGACAGAATGCGAGAGAGAACCTGCATTCCGGTGTCAGCTGCGCGCGGTGTGTCGCTGTACTGCCCGCGCCACTGGCGAATGCGCGGCCTGATTTTCTCGGCCCTATTAAACTGAGAGATACTTAAATCCCCAAAGTGCGCTGAAATCCGATCTATCCAAGGCGTCCAGACGCGCTTGGTGGAGTCGGCAATCTTTTTGAATTCTGTCGCTTTGTAGTGGGTGATGATTGAGCGGAATTTACCGTTCTCTGGTTCGGCACGGCTGGCGACGGCCTCATTATAAGACGCCATGAAAGCTGGTGAGCCGGGTTCGCCTGTGAGCCTTGGGCCACCGCGCCAAGCATAGTAATATGTACTGCCCTTGGCCTTTACGGTGTGAATGCCTTTAAGCTCAACTGTAACCATTCTTTTTATCAAACTCCGCCAGCTCGCGATCTAATTCAGAGTCGTCACTCTGTGTCGGTGGCGTAAAGTGCCATCGAAAGGTGCCGTCTGGCAATGTGTCCAATGCAGTCGGCGTCATGCCACCTTTTTTCAAAGCTTCCAGAGTGGCGTTCACGTCGCGCACCCGGAGTGTCGGGCGGCGACTCTTTCTGGTTTGTGGGTCTGTGGTTGTCATAGCTCCACCTCTTCGCAGCGCATGCGCCTTGCTTCCTCGCGCCGCATCGCATTGCGCTTGCGCGTCACCATTTCCAGATGATCGGGGTTGGGGTTGACGCAAAGGCGATTGCGGCATTTGTGATCAAGTTCTTTTTTGCCGGGAATGTACCCGTGCTCGTTGGTCCACATGGCGATGTGCACGGCGACGGTTTGCCCGCCCAGCGACATTCGCGGATAACCAGCTCCGCGCCCTTCCTTGCCGGAATTGGGGCCGGTCCATGTCCAACAACCTGTTTCCGGGTTGATCTCAACGCGGCTCATGATCTTATCAAAGATGGATTGGCGGCGGCTCATGCGCCCCCCGTGGTGGCGAGGAACTGTTCAATCGACTCGGCTGCGCTTTCCGCCAGCAAGCGGGCGAAATGGATTTTTCCGTCATCGCTGGCTGGCAACGTCTCGGGCATCCATTGACGGATTGAGGCTGCGGCTAGCCGCATTTCTTCCCTGAGTTCGTCTAGCGTGAGGGCGGTCGGTACAGATGCTTTGTTTTCGCTGTTTGTTTGCGATTCCGGCATCACTTCACCTCCTCAAAGCGACCATCCTCATGCGCGTCGGAAGGCGCGACATTGTCTGGCTTCCAAGCGAAGGGCGCTGGGATCGGCTCATCGTCTTTCAGTGGTGAGCCATCCGGGTGCACGTAGCTTTCGCGATCCGGGCCGCAGCAGTCTGCGTGGAGGTGGCCGCTATCGTCACTGCTGCACCAATACACAAGGTCACCGACCTCAAGCGGCACGTCGCAGGCAACGCAGCATTCCGGCTCTTCTCCCACTTCAATTTCTGGGATGGCCGTGGGCGCTGCGGTAAAGGGATCGACAAGCGAATAGAGCGGAATGGAGAATAGCTCATCATCGTCGGTGCCGGGGTCGTTATCGACGGTCCAGTATTCTTCTGAAAGGCCGTGAACACCATTCAAGTGCGCGAAGGGTCCGAATACCGGCACTTCCTGCACCCGTGCGGAGTGGGCGGTCATGGCAACTGGCAAGGCTGAACCCGTTGGTTTAGCTGCCTGCTTTGCTCTGATCTTCTCGACCTTCGTCCAAATGCGAGAAAGCTCCACTTCGCCTGCATGGTGCATATCTAGCTCGTGCGCTAAGCAATAAGCCGCAAGCGTAATCATGACGCCTCCAACCTCTTGCGCTGGTTCGCCGCGCTCTCTGGAGAATGTGTATTCTTCAAGCGCTCTGATGCGCTCGCGCGGGTATTCACCGGATTGTAATAGCTCGAACACTTCTTCCAGGAGCCGGTCGGCGCGCTCAAGCTTGTCCGCTGATATTTCGGGGCCGAAGCAAGCCATCATCCAAGGTTGAACGCGGTCCTGTAAGCTGTCGACCGGGGGCGTAGCTGCTTCCAGCTTCTTGATCCGGTCCATCATGATGTTGAGTTCGCCGGACTGGCGGATGGCCTTGTCGGAGGTCAGGCCACCATTGCCGCCTTTGCCTGCGGTTCCGTTGACATCGAACTGGATCGTTTGAATGAGGGTTTCGACGGCTTTGAGAAATGCCGGATCATGGTGATAGGTGTTGGTCATAGGCGGCGCTCCGTCAGTCCGCGATACGTGGAAAGGAAAACATCTGCCGCCATGTGCGGGTTCTCCCATGGGAAAATCTCGTGTTCGAACGGCTCTGCGGATTCCACCCATTCTTCGCCATTCCACGGCATCAGGTCGCGGCGCTCGGTGATGAGCATGCGTGTGTCCAGATGCTTGATATAGGCCGGGTCGGGCATCGTGACGCCAAAGCGGGCAAGGCCTGCGGCTTCGCAGCGCTTCTCCACACGCTTGTAATCGGGGCAGATGGCTTTGAGCGGAGAGTTGAGGTCGCCGCAAGTTGCCTCGCTCACATCATGCATGAGCGCTGCCAGTTTGTGCGGCTGGTCGGCATAGTGAGCCATGATAACGCAGTGCTGGGCGATGGAATAATAGACGCGCCTGCCGGTTTTGCGACTGACGCACTGGCCGGTAAAGCGGGATTGAAAGGCGAGGCTGTAGGCCACGTCCTCAATCGTCAGCTCGGATGCCTCCGGGTTCTCGAAATTGAAATAGGTGCCGGAACCGAGAAGGATGGTGGGGCCGACGATGCGGCGGATGGGTGCGGATTGGGTGGTCATGATTTAACCCTCATAGGCATGAGGATATAATCCTCATCTGCATCGTTGGCTGGTGTGAAGTGACCCGCTGATTCCGGGTCATCCCCGAACATCAGGAATGACGAGCTGGAAATGCTTTCCAGCGTGTCTTTGACAAGCGCGCCGTTGAAGCCTCGATAGAAGTCTTCACCGTCATACTGGATATCGAGCGCTTCAACGGCAGTCTGCCCGTTTGTGGTGGCGTATTCGATCTGCATCTGACCACGGGACATCAGGAACTTCGTTGCCTGCGACTTGGTGTCGCCAGCTATCGCCATGACGCGGTTGATGGCCCGCAAGACGGCATCACGGTCTGCATGAACCTTGATATCGTGGCGTTCCGGTATGATGCGTTCGTAATTCGGAAAGACGCCATCTATCAACTTGGAAACAATGATAGTGTCACCGGATTCGAAGACGATCTTGTTCTCGCTGATGAACACCTGGCATTCGTTCTTTGCCTCTCCCATCAGCTTCGAGAAGCTCTTCACCGTGTCGATGGCAATGATGGGCGGCTCGAAATCCACCATCTCTGTCGGATTGATACGCGCGACCGCGATCTTGATGCCGTTGCAACCCACGACAGCCAGCTTTCCGTCCGGCAAGGCGTGAATGTAGGTGCCGGAAAGATGCGGGCGGTCCTTCGTGGTGGTGTTGACCGCGTAGAGCGTTTTCTTGAACGCCGCGTTCAGCACCGTTCCAACAATTGAAAATGCCAGGGGCGGGCGCTGCTTTCCCATGGACGGAAAATCCAGCGCAGGCAGGACGTGCAGATTGTAGCGCGAACGACCGCTTGAAATCGTCACCTGTCCCTGCGCTTTACCCTCGTGAATGGCAATCTCGGCAGTTTCCGGCATGTTCTTCGCGATGTCGAAAAGCTCCTTGAATCCAATCGTCAGCGCATCGCCGTTCCCGGCTTCCAGCAGATCGCAGCGGGTCTCAACCTCAAGATCAAGATTGGTGCCGCGCACAATCAACCGTTCGCCGTCCGGCTGCAAAAGAACATTTTGCAGAATCGGGATTTCATCCTTGCGCGGGATCGCGCCGCTCACAGCACCAAGCGCTGCAAGCAATTCCGTGCGATGGACGCGGAAATACAGTTCAGCCATGTTGTTACGCCTTACCGTAAGACAGCAGGTCCACGATCCTGCGTTCGTGGGACGGGGGGGGCAAGCTGGAATGCGCGGGCAAGAACGTCCATCGCATCGCTGTTCCGGTTTTCCGCGATCAGCCGATAGGCTTCGTTGATCTCACTGGTTGGCGTAGGCCGCACTCGGCTTTCCAGCCCTCGCCGGGCATACTCCGCGAGTATGACCTCTGACGAAATGGACCTGGGATCGACCAACGTACCTTCAATTTCGATTATTCTGGAAAATGCCTTGGTCATGCGTATTTCTCCATTTGCGCGAGGATGGACACATGCGGCAGGGTGATGCGGCGTTGCGGGCCGCGAAGCTGCATGACGGGATAGGTGCGGGCCGGTTGTGGCTTGCTGTCCATTGGCGATGTGACGCCAAGCTTTTTCAGGCGGCGGTGAACGTGATCAGCTGTCACGCCATAGCGTTCGGCGATCTGCTTTTTGCCGTAGCCATCATTGACTAGCTTTTGCAGGGTTTCACCGTCTGGCAGTTTCCCGCCATGGCAATGTGCTGTGCGGCCAGCCATTACAGGCCACCCATGGCGACAAGCGCGGACAGCAGTGCAGCAGAGCAGACACCGATAATGGTTTGCAGCATGCGGATTTGATGGATGCTCGGTGGTGTTTCAATCATGGGGGAAATGCGGAACATGGTTCGTTCTCCGTTCAACCGTTCGGGAAACCGCCTCACGTGAGGCGGAAACCGGAGCGGATGAAGGTCAGGCCGCGATGCGGTCAGCCTTGCGATAAGCGACCGTGCGGGCCTCTTCGCTGTAGGTTTTGATTTCTGCGCGGGTAAAGCGGTTGGCTAGCTGCTCTTCTGTGCAGCCTTCACCAAGGTCCAACATGGTATCTGCCATGCTGCTGATGATCTTCAATTCGTCCTGCGTGCGTTCCTGCATGTCTGTCTCCGTCGCCTTTGAGGGAGCCGGGCGGGTGTGGACCTTCTGCTGGAGGATGCCGCCCGGCTGATCCCATGCCGCTTTCTGGCTTGGGATGGAGCGAACATAAGGCGGAAATAATTCCGCGTCAATATCGAATAGCGGAAATCTTTCCGCCTTTAATGTATGAAAAAACCCCGTTGGTTAGACGGGGTTGACTCAGATATTCAACATTCAATTCTAGCTGAAGAAGATTACTATGTCGTGCCAGCGCGTAAGTAGTGTCAATACACCGACCGCTAAGGAAATTATTGCGGCCATTTTTGCAGTAGTTGGGAGGCTATCGACTCGGCCTTTTAATTCCCCGAAAGCTACGGCGGATGGAGCCGACCGCAACATGCCTTTAATTTCGGCAGTGTCTTGCAGTAGCCTTTTCATGTCATCTTCGAGGGCTCTTACGCGTGGTTCCATGCCGTCAAATGTGCCACCGCCACCGCCCGACTTCAAGGTTTTTATCTCTGTCAGTTCCTTTAGCTTAGCTTCTTGGCTGTCGTGCAGTCTGGTAAAAAGGTTCACGACATTGTTTTCACTCATGGTCAGCGACTTCGACGTTCGCTTTTTTAAGCAATTCCTGTGTCTGTATGCTTATGTAGTTGCTTGAGTTTTGGAATGTCTCGCCAAATTTTCTGAGCTTTTCATCCAAGGACACGTTTGATACCATTGCGCTCAATGCGCCCATTGCATCGAGTATTGCTTCTTGTTGTAGTGCCATTGCGGTGTAAACCTTAAGTAAGTCACCCTCCGAGGCTGGTTCTCTAAGTTTAGGAGTTAGGCTCTCAACGTTGACTAGAATTTTTTCGTAGTCATATTCTTGCCTCATCATCACATCCTCGAAAAGCGACCGACGACGCGGCCTAAAATTCTGAATTCGTCATGCTGTAATTCGTCATAGCGGTCGGGGGATGCCTCAGAGATTATCCGAAATCTCGCTGGGTTTGATCCGGACATTTTGCTTAGTGTTTTGACTTTCAGTACGTCATCACCGTCGCTGAACACATAGATTGCATCACCAACATAGGCTGCTTGAGAAATATCGACCATAACCCGGTCGCCAGCGTATAGGCGGGGCTCCATAGAGTGCCCGACAACCGGAACGATAATTATCTGCGAAGGTTGGGCACCCAGCCCGTGCCGAACGAAATCCGCAGGTATCAGCCATTCGCTGCTTACTGGGTGACCAGAAGCAATACCGTTGGTCTCGATACGAGCTAAACGATCCTCAATGATGTGACCCTGACCAGCGCCAGCGGCGGCAGGGACTTCGGGTGACGCCCCGGCTACTCGGCCTTTATATTGCAACCGACCATCAATAACGCCCATGGAGGGCAAACCGTCATCCCAATCTGCGTCTTGCCCGCGTGATTCGGGCGCATCTGGATCGAAGCTAGAGATCAGTTTTCTCTCACCGTCATTGATCCCCTTGAGTAAATATTGCTCTGAAACCCCCAAAACATCAGCCAAACCCGAAAGCGATTTGACCGAAGGTTTCTGTTCAGGGTTAGCAAGTAACTTTCGAACAGTATCCTTATCTAGGCCCGCCGCTTTTGAAATTGCTTGGGGTTTCAACGGGCTAGCCTCGACAAGCCGTGTGAATCGTTCGTGAAAAGTTTCGCTCATATGCGGAATATTATCCGCATTTTGAAAGTTGGGAATGCGGAAACAATTCCGTTGACGAGGCGGAAATCTTTCCGTATTTTCCGCCCTCATGATCATATCGAAGCTCTGCTCGCAACTCATATCTGTTTCCGATGCCTACGGACTATCGCGCCGGATTGGGCGACAACGTGTTTCGACGATTGTTCTGAATAGGGGATCAACGCTTGATCGCATTGCTGAGGGCGTCAGTGACATCAACACAGCGACCTTTGAAAAGGCGATGAGCTGGTTTTCAGACAATTGGCCGGAGGATGCTGCTTGGCCGGATAAAATACCTCGCCCAAAGCAATCCAATTTTCAGGAGGCCGCCGAATGACTGGCCTCTTCTCTCCTTCGCGCGGGGACTCCTTCCAGCCCGCTGCGACCCGCGCCGGATCGGTAGCGATGCCATATTCCGGCGCGGGTAACTCTCGTTTTGCATGTGGGCCTCCTGTTTCGCGTTGATGGTCCTTTCTACGGCTGACTGATCTGCCGTTCACCGAATCCTTTTCCGATTTTCTTTCCTTGACGAACTTTCAGGGGTGTTTCCGTGCGCACTATTTCCGATGAAGAACGACGCGAGCTGAAAAGCGCGACAGAAACCGCCTACAAGTTGGGTGGTGGCGTGACCGACTTCCCGCATCTCACGCGCGTCAATGTTTCGACGCTCTCGAAGTACGCCAGCTTCAACGACGAAAATCAGGAAAACTTCATTCCGATTGATGTCGCAATCGAAGCGGATCGCCGCGCGAAAAGCCCCGTTATCATAAGTGCTATGGCCCGGAAGCTTGGCTACCGGCTGATCGTCGATGACGAAATCCAACAAGAGCGCCGCGCCATCTGCCAGTCCGATTCTATCGACCTGATGACCGAAGTCATGGATGTAATCCGCGTGGTGAAAGAAGCGGAAGAGACCGGAACGCTCGGAACGGCGGCTGTGGCTAAGCGCATCACCAAAGAGGCGCACGAGGCGATCCGCGAACTGAAAGAGTTGATCGTCAATGCCAAGCAAGGCGGTGCGAGATGACCGCTGCGATGTTCCAGCCCGAAACCCGTGATGCGCGCATGTCGCGGTTCGACGCGTTGCCGCCCGCCGTTCGTCAATCCATCAACGCTGCGTCATTCGAGTTTCACCCTGGCATGGCGGAACGCCTCTTGCGGCGCGGCGCAACCGAACAGGGATGCGCGGCCCGGATCGCGATTACTGATTTGGGCTTGATGGCCCGGAAGGGTGGTGCGTGATGGCCGCTCAAACCCACCCTATGCTTGGTGCGAATGGATTGAGCATTGTTGCAGCAGCTGTCCGCGACGGCGAGTTTCATTGCAAAAGCCACAATGACCGTGTTTCGGCTGCGTCTGCAATGGCGCACCGTTATCTGACGCGGGATGCAAAGGACAGCAATCTGTTCCGCCCCGGCGACAATGCTGCTGATTTGCTGGACCGGGCGCGGACGCTCGGCAAACTGCCTGATGCAGATGCTGCCAGCCTGCCGGAACGCAAGGTGGCGACGGTTCGCGATCCGCAAACCGTCGATGCCGGAAACCGACTGCGCAATCTGGATGAAGGCACCGTTCTCGCGCTGATGGAATCCTTCAAGGCCTACAGCCAGCAACAGCCTATTGTAGTCTACGGCAGGGAGGCTGATGCCGTGGTTCGCCTCGGTGCTGGTGGGCACAGACTAGAAGCCAGCCGCCGTCTCGGCATCAAGGTTCTTTGCTTCCATGCCGATGGCGACGAACTGGATCGCCAGCTTTGCGAGATTGACGAAAACCTCATCCGTGCGGACCTAACGCCATCCGACAAGGCGCTGTTTTTGGCGCGGCGCAAGGAAATCTATCTGATCAAGCACCCTGAAACGGCAAAGGGAGCGGCGCAGGCGAACGCCTCGAACGCAGCACAAGGACGTGGCGGACAAATTGTCCGTGACGCCAAAACCTTTACGGCGGCGACGGCGCAAGCAACCGGACAGGACGAGCGCACCATTCGTCGCGATGTCGAGCGCGGAGAAAAGATTTCCGTCGCCGCAATCCAGATGCTGCGCGGAACTGTCCACGATAAGGGTGTGACCCTAGACAAGCTCAAACGATTGGAAACGCCGGAAGCACAAATGGTGTTTGCGCGCGAACTTATCGCGTCGGACCGTGCGAAAAAAGCCGAAACGAAGGAAATGCGCACGGCGGAACAGGCCAGCAACCGCGAATCGCGGATGCGCATGGTCAACCTGATTGCAGATCATGGACGCAAGTCCGGTTATGCCATGCCGCGCGCCGCCTATCCCATCGGTTATGCGGACCCGCCCTGGCAACAAGAGGCCTGGAGCGATGAAACAGGGCAGGACAAGGGGCTGAAATATCCGTCCATGACGGTTGAGGCCATCAAGGCGTTGTGCGCTGGCGACAAATCGCCGTTCACACGTGACGCGGTGCTTCTGCTTTGGGTGACTGCCAACCGCCTGCCAGATGGCATCGCCGTTCTGGAAGCATGGGGCTTCGAATTTGTCACGTCGCTGGTTTGGGACAAGGTGAACATCGGCATGGGCCGGTGGACGCGCGACCGCCACGAAATCCTGCTGATCGGCAAGCGCGGCACGATTTCGCTCGCACCCTTGCCGGGTACGCAGCCGCAAAGTGTTCACGCCGAACCGAAGACGGAGCATAGCCGCAAGCCGGTTTGGTATGCCGAACAGATAGACCGGCTGTGGCCGGGAATGCGCAAGCTCGAACTTTTCCAACGCAAGGGCAGCCTCGCCGAAGGCGATATTCGCCTGAACGGCATGTGGGATTTTTGGGGTAATCAAGCCGGATCGCCGGAAAGCGAGGTGGCGTAATGTACGTCTCTCGAGCTACCGAGATTGATGCATTGATTGCCCGCAATTGTCCTGTCGCTATCGGCGTTTCAGGCGGCAAGGACAGCCAAGCGGCGGCTCTGGCGACTTTCCATCATCTCGACGCCATCGGCCATACTGGCCCTCGCATTCTTATCCATGCCGATCTTGGATTGGTCGAATGGAACGAAAGCCATCCGATTTGCGAAGAACTTGCAGACCATCTGCGGTGTGACCTCATCGTTGTGCGGCGCAAGGCCGGTGGATTGATGGAGCGCTGGGAAAGCCGTTGGGTATCCAGCAGAGTTCGGTACGAGCTTCTATCAACAGTCACCCTCGTGCCATGCTGGTCAACCCCGGACATGCGGTTCTGTACTTCGGAACTCAAAACCCACGTCATCATTGCTGATCTAAAAAAGCGTTATCCTGATCAGGAAATCATCAACGTAACCGGTATTCGCCGCGCCGAAAGCCGCAATCGCTCGCGCATGGCGGTATGCGACGGTGATGCAAGAGGCCGGGTTTGGAACTGGCGTCCTATTCTCGATTGGAGCGAAGAGGAAGTCTTCGCAGCCATAGATGCCAGTGGGTTACGGCCCCATCCTGCCTATCGTGAGTTTGGCATGGGGCGCGTGTCGTGCCGCTTCTGTATCATGTCGAATGTCTCGGATTTGGCGGCGGCTTCCGCTCAACCTCAAAGCCACGATCTGTATCGCCGCATGGTGGCACTTGAGGCGGACAGTGGTTTCGCATTTCAGGGTGCGCGCTGGCTTGGCGATGTCGCGCCGCAGCTGCTTGAGGGTGATCTTTCAAAACGGCTGGCGTCTGCCAAGCGACTCGCGGCGGTCCGGCGCGAACTTGAGGCCCATATCACGCCCGAAATGAAATACGTCAAAGGCTGGCCGTTACGCATGCTGACGAATGACGAGGCGGAACGCCTTTCGTTCATCCGACGCAACGTGTCTGGCCTCTATGGCTTTGAAAGCTCGGTTCTATACCCGGACGAAATTCACGCTCGCTATGCCGATCTGCTGGATGAGAAGGCAAGGAAGGTGGCGGTATGACGGCGGGGGCGCAAGGCGCGCGGGACCGAGAAAAAGCACGGGTTTCCAGATTGATCGATATCGCCAACCGCAGCCACGGCGACCGGTGGGCAATTGATATCGACGGTGGCGAGACGAACATCATCGCTCAACGGTCGTCTGGTGAACAAGACGTGATCTGCACGATCTACAGGACCGCATCGCCGGACGAAATCGAGCTGATCAGCGGCGCATTGGAAAACGTGTTCATGTTCCTCGATATTCGTCGCCGCGCCATCATCGCCTTGAAGCAAGGACAGCCAGCGCAGGACGGGCAACAGGCCACACGCATGCGCGACGGCGACTTTGCCGCCAACGCGGCGATCCTGTGCGCAGAACCGCTGTTTCAGCGGTTTCTTGAGCGCCGTAACCGGGGCGGGTCCGCCATCCACAATCAGGAACAGGCCGACGCCGTTTTAAAACGGCTGCTCGGCATCACCAGCAAAACACAACTCAACCGACAAGAGCGGGCGCAGACGGCGTTTATCGACCTGCGGGCCGACTTTCAGACATGGAAAAGGGGGCGGGCATGACGGGGATGCTGCCGATTATCGAACTATTGGAATACTGCGAAACGGACGCAAAGCGGGCGCAATGGCTGTTGCAGGTGCCGAGTTTTGTATTCTACCGCAGTCAGACGGATATCCGCCGCGTCCTTCGCGCTTCGGGTTTTCTCAAGGGTGTCGAGCTTCTTGAAATGGAGTTTACCTTGCTTGTCGCCACGCGCGGCGCGGACGGACACCCGCCTGCGGAAGTCGTTACCAACGTCAACGCCATGCGCGGTTTCATGCGGACGCTGGTTCGCAAAGGCGGTCTGGCATGAGCGAACCGACAATCCGGCGTGGTGTGCGCAACGCGCGCTATACCACCCTTCCCAACCATGTGTTTGAGGACACGCGCCTGTCGATGGATGCGCGCTGGCTGCTGGGCTATCTGCTTTCGAAGCCGGACAACTGGACTGTCGTGGTCGGCGACATCATCAAGAAGGGCGGTTGCGGGCGCGACAAGGCCCGCAAGATGATCGCGGAACTGGTTGATATCGGTTACGCGGAACGCGAACAGACGCGCGAAGATGGCCGTTTCAGCGCCACTGCCCTGGTGATTTTCGATGAGCCTCGCAGCGTGGAAACAAGGTCTGAAACCGACAGTGTTGCATCTTTACCGCAGACTGAAATGCCGTCGCCGGTAAAGCCGTCGCCGGATTCACCGTCGCCGGTAAAATCGGCACCTAGTAATAACTCACCCTTAGAAAATACTGATTATCAGCAAGAGGGAGATGCGCACGAAGCTGATTTGAAAAGCGATGAAGACCCGAAGGCCGTGGCACGGGCGTTCAAGCGTTGGTACGGCGATTGGCCGACCCGCAAGGTGGACAGCGCCTATGCTGCCGAAAAGGCTTGGTTCATGCTGACGCCAGAACAGCGGGCCGAATGCATCGCCAAATCTCCGACCTACATCGAACGTGCCAACGCAGCGAAGGGCGTGAAGGTGCCGTATGCCGGACCGTACCTGACCGGCAAGGATTGGGAAAAGTTGGAAGACCCGAAATCCGATATGGCTGTGGCGCAGGTGCATAACGCCTACACCCGGCCATGGCATGCCGGACGCTGTGCCGAACTGCTGCGGCCTATTGCGCAGACCATGCCACAGCTTACGCCGTTTCAGCGCCGGATTGTCGAGCAAGGCGGCGCTGCGGCGGAAGCGGAGCTTGCAGACCGTCGCCGCAAATACGGCTGGCCGAAGGTCAATACGATGGATGAGCGGGCAGGGGATCGCAAAGGCGTCACTGTCAGCCCGCAGCTTCTCCGGGTTTCCGAAGGTTTTGATGGCGTTCACATCGGTAGCGATCTGTACGCGGCTTGGAAGCGGTTCTTCGGAAAGGCCGGATTGCCTCTGCCAGCGGTGCCAACCGGCCTTGAATGGCTGTTCTTCCCACAAGTGCCAGCGGACGTGACGGATTTGGATTTGGCGGTTTCCGAAGCTTGGGACGCCTTCGGACAGCAGATTAACGAGGGGCGCGAAAATGATGCAGCATAAGTTCGAGGATATCTCCCAGCATGTGTCTTTGCGCGGTCTGTTGAAGCTGGATCGTATCGCTGCGGAGGCTGCACAGGTGGCGAGGGAACGCGAATCGGCGGGCAAGAAGTTGGCTGATGCAGTGAGCGATTCGGGCTGGGTGATTGCTCAAGTGGCGTTTGGCCATGAGCAGACTGTGGAAAAAGATATGCTTGATGCGGGTATTGGAGCATGGGTTCCTATGCGAATGGGACCTGAGAGGAAGCGTCACCGCAAGCGCATCCCACCCTCTCCGACGACCGTTTTCAACGGTCTTGTGTTTATATATTGCTGCCCGACAGGCGAGGCTTTGCGAGGTATTCGCAGCTTTATCCACGTTAAAAACGTCATCATGAACGGTGAAGCTGCTGCCCGTATCTCAACTGAAACGGTCAACAACTTCCGTGACTTGGCTGCGCGTGGCGAATATGATTGGGAGCGCCCCGCACCGACATTCATTAAGGATCAAAAGGTTCGGATTACGACCGGTCCATTCGTTGGGTTCGAGGTCGTTATCGAGGGCTTCGCGAGCAAGGGCCACGGCGATGCCATCGTCAGCATCAACATCTTTGGCAGACCTACACCCTTCAACATGCCACTTGCCATGCTGGAAAAAGTGTGAGTAAAAATGCGCATGGTCGATCTGGTTCTTAGTGGCGGTTACGCTCGCGCCCAGACCCAACCCTGACAGTCTCCCGAAGCGAGACACCGATTCAGGGTCAGTGCTACAGCTATGATCGACGGAATGATGAGGCGGCCTAACGGTCGCCTTTCTGCTTTCTAGAGATATGGCCAGACTTACGACACTGAAGCCGACGCTCGGCACGCTGCCACCTCGCTTGGGTCCAGCACCTGGTGATGAGCAGGATCGCAACAAGCATCGTCAGACAGCAGAGCCATGGCGCAAGTGGTACCAGCTGGTCAGATGGAAGCGGCTGCGCATCCAGACATTCACGCGTGATCTGTTCACGTGCCAGATGGCAGGCTGCGGAAAGATCGAAGGCAACACATCGAAACTCATCTGCGACCACGTCAAGCCTCACAAGGGTGACGAGGTGCTGTTCTTCGATGAGACAAACCTTCAGACGCTGTGCAAGCCATGCCACGACACATTGAAGCAACGAGAGGAGCGGTCGCGAGGCCGTTGGTGAAGCCATGCAGATCGGTATGATTGAAGGTGCAACGCGCATCATCGGCAAGAGCCAAGGTTATCTCGGGCTTCCTCTTCGTGATGAGCTGATCAACTGCACGGTCGGTGGTGAGCAGACGCCGTCGATGACAACCGCATGGTTCCCAACGCCTAACGAGCTTGCGCGCCTCAATGCGGGCGCACCTGTTCATCTTCGCATCCTCGGCGACGCTCACCCACCGGTGATGGTCGATGTTGGCAAGACCCCAGAGTGACCGGCAGGGGGGGCGGGTCAAAAGTCTGGAAGGCCCCTTCCTCCCGCACCCGCGTCCCCCACATCCGGAGATTTTTTTTACCGTGTCTGATGATTTTACCGGCAAGGATGTCGAGCTTGATCTCTTCGGCAAGCCGATTGAGCCCATCAAAGATCGACGCGGTAGGCCTTCGTTCGGAAAGAGCAAGGAAAATCAGGAGCTTGTCTGTCTTCTTCGCGCAGCGGGTTGGACGCAAGCCCGGATAGCCGGGTATCTCCAGTGCGACGAGAAGACTTTACGGAAGAATTTTTCCCGAGAGCTCCAAGAGGGCGCTGACCAGATCGAAGGCATGGCGCTGGAAGTCACGCTCAAGAAAATGAAGTCCGGCAACTCGGTCGCCATCTCGCGGATCTTCGACATCATCGAAAAACAAGGCGCGCCTGCTGTGCCGATACCGAGATCTCCGGAAAAGACCCCGGATGAAAAGCTTGGCAAGAAGGAGGCCGCCGACAGAGACGCCCATACGGCGCATGAAGGCACTCCATGGGCTTCGCTTCTGCAATAAAGGCCGACTGGAAGTTCTCTTGCCCTGATTGGGCAGAGCGCTTGCGGGACGGTCGCCCCATCGTTCCGGATCTTCCGCTTGATCTCGACGAGGGCAACAGAGCGGTTGGCATCTTCGATAACCTTCGTCTGCCGGACGTACCAGACCAGCCTTACATGGCCGATGCTGCCGGTGACTGGTTCCGCGATATCGTCCGGGCAATTTTCGGCTCGATCGACGAGCAGGGCGAGCGGCATGTGCGCAAAGTCTTCGGCCTGGTACCGAAGAAGAATTCAAAGACAACGGGCGGCGCTGGCATCATGGTCACGGCGCTGCTGATGAACAGGCGGCCTCGCGCCGAGTTTTTGTTGATCGGGCCGACGCAGGACGTTGCCGACACGGCTTATCAGCAAGCTGCCGGCATGATCGAAGCGGATCCGTACCTCGCCAAGCGTTTCCATGCCATCGAGCACAAGAAAACGATTGTCGATCGCCTGAACAAGGCGAAGCTGAGGATCAAGACTTTCGACATGAAGGTGCTGACAGGCTCAAAGCCTGCCGGCGTTCTCCTCGACGAGCTGCACGTGATGTCGTCGTACTCCTACGCGTCGCGTGTTCTGGGGCAGATTAGCGGTGGTTTGATCCCGAACAAAGAGTCGTTCCTGATCATCATCACGACCCAGAGCGATGAGCCGCCCTCGGGCGTGTTCAAATCAGATCTTCAATATGCGCGTGGCGTGCGTGATGGCACGATCACAGGCGGCAACACTCTTCCGGTTCTCTATGAGTTCCCGGAAGCGATGCAGATCAGTAAACAGAAGCCTTGGAAAGACCCGAAAAACTGGCACATGGTTCTGCCGAATTTGGGTCTTTCCATCACTCTCGATCGACTAATCGAGGAATGGGAAGAGGCTCAAAGAAAGGGTGAAGAAGAAGAGCGGCGCTGGGCAAGTCAGCATTTGAATGTTGAAATCGGGCTTGCGTTGCATTCCGATCGGTGGATCGGCGCTGACTACTGGGAAGCTGCTGCTGACAAACGCATCACGCTCCAATACCTGATCGACGAGTGCGATGTGATTGCGGTGGGCGGCGACGTTGGTGGCCTCCTCGATCTTTGGGGGCTGGCCGCGATCGGCCGCCACAAGGTAACGCGTCACTGGCTGCTCTGGGCCAAAGCGTGGGCGCAACCTTCCGTTCTCACGCGCCATCCAGAGATCGTCGAAAAGCTGAACGATTTCGAGCGCGACGGTGACCTGGTCATATGCAAGCGTGTCACGCAGGACGTCGAGGAGGCCGCTGCGATCATCGCCAGTCTGCGCGATGCCGGAAAGCTGCCAGAGGTCGGCGCGATCGGGCTTGATCCGAATGGCGTGACGGCCTTGCTTGAAGAGCTTGCAGGTTATGAAATCGTCGATCCGATGGTGAAGGCGGTTTCGCAGGGCTACAAGCTCTCGGCCTCTATCTTCGGCATCGAGCGCAAGCTTGCTGACGGCACTATGAAGCATTGCGGTTCTGGCCTGCTGACCTGGTGCGTCCAGAATGCCTGCGCAACACAGCGCGGCAGTAACATCTACATCGATAAGAAAACGGCCAGCTCCAAGATCGACCCCTTGGTTGCGGCCTTCAACGCTGGTGAGTTGATGGGCAGAAACCCGGAGGCTTCGGGTAACGCAGGTATGGACGATTATTTCCGTGAGATGGCAGGTGCTCAGTGAACGCATTTCGAAAACTTGCCTTCAAGGCGGCAACATCTGTAATGCGGATGCTGTCGATCGAGAATACAAATGGCTGGCATGGAAATGTTGGCGACGCTGGCGAGCATGTTTCAGATTCCAGCGTGTTGTCCCTTTCCGCCGCCTGGGCCTGCGTAAACCTGCTTTCCGGCACGATCGCGAGCCTTCCGCTCATGGTTTACCGGCGGGATAGTAAGGGAAATCGCGAAATTTACCGCGATCATCCTCTGTACCGGCTGCTGCATGACAGTCCCAACTTTGACCAGACGGCGGTTGATTTCTGGGAATTCATCTCCGCGTCGCTTGAGCTGAGAGGCAACGCCTACGCCCGGATCGAGCGCGGGAGCCGTGGCGTTCTTGCGCTGACCCCTGTTAATCCCGGTCTCGTCGGTGTGAAACGTTTGCAAAACGGCACACTTGAGTATCGTTGGTCCTACGAGGGTCGCCATTACATCGAAACCGACAAGACGATGCTGCATATTCGCGGGTTTGGTGGAAATCCTCTGGGTGGAATGTCTACCTTGAACGTTGGTCGCCACACATTCAGCTTGGCGCGCGCGATCGACAAATCGGCCGGCGCTACGTTTAGAAACGGTTTGCGACCGTCAGGTGTTCTGACGTTCGAGAAATGGCTGTCTCCAGAGCAGCGGCAACTTGCCGAAAGCAAGATGGCCGACAAGTTTCAGTCTGCTGCGGACACTGGCAAGCCGATGATCCTTGAGGGTGGGACGAAGTGGGAGCAGCTCACCATCGCTCCCGATGATGCTCAGATGCTTGAGTCTCGTGGCTTCTCGGTTGAGGAAATATGCAGGTTCTTCGGGGTGCCGCCATTCATGATTGGTCATACCGAGAAAACGACGAGCTGGGGCTCGGGTCTGGAGCAACAGACACTCGGCTTCCAGAAATTCACCTTGCGTCGCCGCCTGAAGCGGATCGAGCAAGCGATAGAAAAGCAGCTCCTCACTCCAGCCGACAGGGCTGCTGGCGTGAGCGTCGAGTTTAACCTCGAAGGCCTGTTGCGTGGGGATACTGCCGGTCGCGCGCGGTTCTACCAGCAGATGACATCTATCGGCGCAATGACCATCAATGAGGTCCGCGAGCTCGAAAACCTGCCGCCTGTTGAAGGCGGCGATGTGCCACGTATGCAAATGCAGAACCGACCAATCACCGAGATCGACGAGGATGCGGTGCGACAGTTAATCGCCCAGGAGCGGGAGCAATCGCAATGAAGCTGAACAACACCATCCTGCACAAGTCCAGCGCAGCGCTTTCTCTTACGCAGGCTTTGCCGTGCCTCGACATCAAGGCCCTGAAGGACACCGGCGAATTCGAGGGATATGGATCGACCTTCGGCGGCGAACCGGACAGTTACGGGGATGTCATCGCACCTGGTGCATATTCAGATTCGTTAGCAGCGCATCGCGCGGCCGGCACCATGCCGAAGATGTTCTGGCAGCATGATGCCAGCCAGCCGATCGGGAAATGGCTTGAGGCATCTGAGGACGCCAAGGGTTTGCTGTTGAAAGGCAAGCTCAACATGGGTGTCCAGCGTGCACGCGAGGCTTACGAGCTGCTCAAGGCAGGCGATATCGACGGTCTGTCGATCGGCTATCGGATTAAACAGCATTCGGTCGATGCAGATACCGGCGTCTGGACGCTCGAAAAGATCGAGCTCAAGGAAGTGTCCATCGTTTCTATCGGCGCAAATGACAATGCGACGATCGGGAGCGTCAAGGCTCTCAAGGCCGCGCATCAACTATCAGACAAACTGAAAGCCGGGGACCGGCTGACAGAGCGTGAGTTCGAAACTTGGCTCAAGGGATTGGGCTTTTCGAATTCGCAGGCGGAGCGTGCCGCGCGCGTCCATCTGAAGGGGCAGGGGGAACCTGCCGAAGCGGATAAAACACTGGCGTTTTTGCGAACGCTCAGGGGCTAACCTCAATCCATTCAATCAGGAGAATCCCATGTCGGGACGTAGGCTTGCCGTTTTTGCGGCATTGTCGAGCGCATCTGTGCTCGGCGCAATGACACCAATGGAGCGGGCTGCCGGGCGGTTTATGCGCGCTCCCGATCATGAAACAACGCAGCTCGCCAACGAAATCAAGGCCCATCACCAGAAGGCCGTTGATGATGTGAAGGCGATTGCCGAGGAAGCTCTTGGCAAGGCGAAGGCTGGCGAGGATCTCGGCAAATCCATCAAGGAAAAAGCCGACGAAGCTCTCGTCAAAATGAACGCGCTCACTGAGCAGGTTTCCGAGATGGAGCAGAAGCTCGCCCGGAACGACACCGGCAGTCGCGCTGGTGAAAAGAGCTACGGTCAGCAGTTCATCGAAACTGAAGAACTGAAGTCGCTTGCTTCGTCTCCAAAAAGCGGTGCATCGGCGAATATGTCGGTCAAAGCTGATATGACGACGGCCACGACCGATGCTGCTGGTTCGGCTGGTGCAGGCATCGCGCCGAACCGGCTTGCGGGCGTCCTGGAGCTTCCGCAGCGCCGTCTGACTGTGCGCGATCTGATCACGCCTGGCAGCACTGACAGCCCGAACATTCTTTATGTTCAGGAAACCGGCTTCAGCAACAATGCTGCCATGGTGGCGGAAGGTGGCCTCAAGCCTCAGTCTGACATCAAGCTTACAGACAAGAATGTTTCGACCAGCGTTATCGCTCACTGGTTCCGTGCATCGAAGCAGATCCTGTCCGACTTCCCGCAGATCCGCTCCATGATCGACGGTCGTTTGATCTACGGTCTGGCGCTGAAGGAAGAGGCGCAGCTTCTGAATGGTGATGGTATCGGGGAAAACCTGCTGGGCATCATTCCCCAGGCAACCGCGTTCGCCATTCCGGCTGGCTACGTTGCTCCAACACCCGTGACATCGATCGACCGTCTCCGGATTGCCCAGCTGCAGGCGGCTCTTGCTGAGTTCCCGGCTACTGGTCATGTTTTGAACGATATTGACTGGGCTGCGATCGAAACACTGAAGGACAGCGAAGGGCGCTACATCATCGGCAATCCGCAAGGATCGGTCCGTCCAACGCTCTGGGGTCTGCCAGTCGTCGCCACGCAGTCGATTGCGGTTGGGAAGTTCCTCACGGGAGCATTCCGGCTTGGTGCCCAGATCTTCGACCAGTGGACCAGCCGCATCGAGGTTGGTTTCCAGGGTGACGACTTCGTGCGCAACAAGGTCACGATCCTTGGCGAAGAGCGACTGGCACTGGCAGTCTATCGTCCAGAGGCCTTCATCTACGGAAACGTCAACGCCGCACCTTGAGGCGTCAAGCTCGGCTCATACCGGAGGGTGGCTAGTCCACCCTCTTCATGAACCGAAGGAGAGTGTGATGACGAACAATGTCCAGACATACGACGTGATGCGGGAGCATGAAGGCGACCGTTTCTATAAAACCGGCGATACCCGCGAGCTTTCCCCGACGGACGCAGCCGTCCTGGTCGGATTGGGTGTTCTTGCCGATCATGATCCGGAACGCTTCAAAAGCGCGGATTTGCATGAGGCCGGTATGAGCAACGTGCTGGCACAGATTGACGCTAGCCTCGACGAGCGACGGATTGAGGTCGATCAACTGCTCGCTGATGAAGAAACGCGCCTGAACGACGCTCGCAACAAGAACAGCGACGCCATTCTGGCGCTGGAGGATGACTTGACCAAGGCTCGAACCACCGCCGAAAACGAAATTCTCAGGATCAACGGTGAAGTTTCAGCGGCTCGCGATGCTGCAACGGCTGAAATCACCAAGATCAATGCCGATCTTGCCGCGAAAAAGGCGGAGGCCGAGCTCGCAAACAAGGCTGAGAAGCCGCTCAAAAACAAGGCTGAATAAATATGCATCGTCCAGTCCTTTTGACAGCGCCTGCCATTCTTCCGGTTTCGGTTGAAGACGTGAAGAAGGCGCTCCGGATCGACAGTTCCGATGATGATTCCACGCTTGAGAATCTAGTCCAGGGTGCGGTTGATCATTATGAGGGCTGGACGGGCATACTTGGTATTTGCCTTGTTGAGCAGGAGTGGCGGCAACGCTTTGATTGTTTCGCCCAGCATATGTTCCTGCCGCTCGGGCCTGTCCGATCAGTTTCGGAAGTCTCCTGGATTGACGCGGCCGGCAATCCCTCACTGGTTTCACCAGTTAGTTACACTCTTGAAACAGATGCCGGCGGTCGAACCTGTGTCCGGCTCGCGAATGCTTTTGCCCGCCCCTCGGGATTGGCTGAAAGCGGCGCTGTGTCCATCACATATAAGGCGGGTTGGCCAGTCGTTGACGGCAAGTCGACCATCCCACGGGATCTTTGGACTGCGATTATAGCCCGCGTTCAGATTGGCTACGAGCAGGGCGCGACGGATGCCAGCATGCCGCTGAAAACGATGGAAGACGCGCTCATCTCCAAATGGCGCAGGATCTCGATATAGGAGGCGGCTATGGCCCGTGTGAAATTCACTCAAGACTTTGACTACAAGCCCACCAGTCAATCCACAACGGCCTACTTGGCAGGATGGGAAGGCACTGTGAAGCGAGAGTGCGCAGAGCAGGCGATTGACGCTGGCAAGGCTGAATGGGCCGGTAAAGACGCGGAGGCGCAGCGCGATGGCGAAACCCAGATCAGCGGGTGATCTCTTCCATAGCGTTGCTTTTGACCAGCGCGAAGGAATTGACCGAGGCGATGGCGTGACCGTGGGGCAGTGGATTGAGAAATTCAAGGTCAGAGCCGGGTTTGTTCATTTGCGCGGCGGCGAAAGCGTCTTGGCTGACCGCCTTCAAGGCCAGCATACGCAGGTCATATTTGTTCGCTCTTCCCCGGAGACGCGGCAGATCAATACGGATTGGCGAGTGAGGAACGTTCGCACCGGCGTCGAATACAACATTCGGGATATCACCCCGACTGACGACAGGCACTGGCTGGACTTCCTCTGTCAGAGTGGCGTGGCAACCGGATGACGAAAATCCAGAACCTCGATCGCCTGAAGCGCAAGCTGGCGAAGCTGCCACAGGTCGCAAAGCAGATGATCCGTCAGCAGATGGAAAATACCGCTGAAGAGATCGTCACGATGATGAAAAACCTTGTGGCTGTCGATGATGGAAGGCTGCGGGACAGCATCGGTTGGACGTGGGGTAAAGCTCCAAAGGGCTCGATCACCTTGGCTTCGGTGAAATCCACCGGCGCGGATGGTCTGACGCTCACGATCTATGCCGGCAACAGCGAAGCATACTACGCCCGTTGGGTCGAGTTCGGCACGGCGCGCCATGAAAATGGTGGGCTTTTCGCGGGCTCTATCCACCCCGGCACCACCGCTCAACCATTCTTCTATGTGTCGTGGCGCGCCAACAAGCGTCGCGCTGTTCGTGCGGTGTCCAAGGCAACCAGAGACGCAGCTAAGAAAGTGGCAGCCGGATCATGACGCAAGATGCAGCACACGAATTACAGGTGGCGATCGTCAACGCGCTCAAAGCCAGCGCTGATATTGTCGCTCTGGTCGGCAACCGCATCTATGACCGCGTGCCGACGCAAGACGGCAAGATTACTGCCACTTTCCCTTACATCTCGTTCGGGCCGGTGCAGGACTTGCCGGAAGACGCTGAGTGCATCGAAGCGTCCGAGCTCATAATCCCGTTAGATGCCTGGTCCCGTGATCCCGGCTTCATGGAAGGCCGTAAGATCGCAAAGGCCATCAAGAGAGCGCTGGACGATCAGAGCCTGCCTCTGGCCGACAACGCCCTTGTCTACTTCGAGTTCGACGGGCGGCGCGATCTGCGCGCACCAGACGGCTTGACCACCCAGATTGTCAGCACATTCCGTGCTGGCATCGAACACCACTAAACCCGCCAACACAGGAGGCCGCAATGGCTCAGGCAACCACCATCAAGGGGGGCAAGATTCGTGTGCTCCTCGGCAACGATGCTGAACCCATCGTCTATTCCGCGCCATGCGGTTTCACGCAACGTTCGATCACGATCACCAAGGCATTGGAAGAGGTGAACGTTCCTGACTGCGAAGATCCTGATAAGGTCGATTGGGTAGGGCGTGATGCCACTTCTCTATCCATGGCGATTTCTGGGGAAGGCGTTCTCGCCTCTGAAAGCGTTGATGCATGGCTGGAAGGCGTTGAAAGCATCGAAAGCATTCCGGTTAAGGTCGAGTGGGAGTTTCCGGCGAAGACGATCACTTGGACCGGTCGCATGCATATCGAAAGCATGGAAGTCGGCGCTAACAACGGTCAGCGCGCAACCAACAACGTATCGCTTCAGAGCGATGGCGAGATGGTCCGCGTCACGACGCCGGTCACGCCATAATGCGGGACGGACGTATCGAGTTCGATTGGGCAGACGGGACGTATTCGTTCCGCCTTGCTTGGGGGCAGCTGGCAGAGCTTCAAGAGAAATGCGATGCGGGGCCGTATGTGGTCCTGCAGCGTCTGCACAGTGGCTCTTGGCGCATTGAGGATATCACCAACATTATACGCCTCGGACTGATCGGCGCTGGATTGCAGCCAGCTGCTGCGTTGAAACTCGTTCGGGCCTATGTTGAAGACCATCCACCTATGGAAAACCTCATTCCTGCCCAGGTCATTCTCTCGGCATCCCTGATGGGTGCGCCGGAGGAGAAGGTGGGGGAGGACGACGCAGCAAGTCAAACGGAAAGCAGCTTGACGAACTCCCAAACGGAAAGCTGAGATTTGCTGCGCTCTACGGGACCGGCGCTGTGATCGGCTTCACACCGCAGCAGGTCAACGAGATGTCTGTGTGGCAGTTCATGGCGATGGTCGACGGATATGTCGAAGCCAACTCACCAGATGACGGCAGCCTGACGGCCAAAGAAGTTGATGAGCTTTGGGACTTTGTGCAGGCTTAAGATTTCCCATTGAGAAAATCGACGCACTGCTGATAGCTCTTTGAAAAACCGGCTATGACGTCGTCTTTGTCGACTTCGTTGCGATATGGCCAGTTCGTCCAAGAGAATTTGATGACGGGGTCTTTCTTCAGAGCGTCGATAGCCTTGCGATCAAGCGAGGCGTAGTTATCGCCGTCGGCCACATAGCGTTTCCCCTCTATGAGGAAATAAGCATTCGTCCCAGGGTATGTATCTTCGGTCACGGCAATGCCAGCCGATCCATCCTTGTAGATTCTCACAAAAACATCGCTCATATCTGTGCCGTAGGAGCTCACTTTCTGTGTGGCGGGATCGATCCGCTTCTTTGCCAAATGCGCGCTTGTGTACTGCTTAACGTGACAGGTTTTTGTTCCTCTGGCTTCTGAGGTTTCCATTTCAGCGGTCGAGACAGAGTTCAGCTTGGCCATCTCGCTTTGAAATTGCCGCGTCTTAATGTCTTCTACCGTGCGGTCGTAGTCTGATTGGCATCCGCATAGAGTTGCGCCGCAAAAGACAAAAATCATCATCTTCGAAAACATAGTAATTCCCTCCAACCGCTGGTTGATGATGGAATAACAGGAATCTCGAAACTATGGCAACAGATCTAGAGCGCCTTGTCGTTCAGCTTTCGGCTGACGTTAAGGGATACGAGCGCGCCATGAACAAGGCGATCGGAACCACACAGAAGCGGGCCAATGAGATTGAGCGACGTTTTGGCGCTATGAATTCCAAGGTAGAAAAGTCGTTTGCCGGAATGGGTAGCCGCATCTCGTCTTCGTTGGATAGCGCTCTGAGATCGACTGTCGCGTTGGCTGGTACTGCGCTGGGTGTCAGTGAAATCGTCAAGTATGCCGATGCCTGGACTGAGGCAGGCAACAAGATCGGCGCAGCTGCTGCGTCGGCTAGTGTGCAGGCGCGCTCGCTGAACCAACTGAAAGATGGGGCGAACGGGGCAAGAACCGCGTTCGGTGACTATGTTGACCTGTATGCGAGATTGATCCGATCCGCATCAGGTGTGGCGCAGTCGGAGCAGGAAATCGCCACAGCAACCGACATTGTCTCTAAGGCATTCAAGGCGGGCGGCGCTTCTGCATCAGAGCAAGCGGCAGGCATTCTGCAATTGGGTCAGGCGCTGGGCTCTGGGGTTCTCCAGGGCGATGAACTCCGGTCCTTGCGAGAGAACGCGCCGATCTTGGCTCAGGCTATTGCCGACGAATTCAAGGTTACAATCGCAGGACTGAAAGACCTCGGCGCTGAAGGGAAGCTCACATCGGAACGCGTGTTCAAAGCTATCCTGAATGCACAAAAGCCGATTGAGGCACAGTTCAAAGCGACGAACTCCACGATCTCAGATGCGATGACGCGCATCAATAACGAATTTACTGCGTATATCGGCAATGCAGATTCGTCTGCTGGCGCGACAGGCAAGCTTGTCGAGGCGCTGAATTACCTTGCTGATAACTTCAAAGAGGTCGGCAATGTCGTCATTGAGTTTGTTACCATCCTCGTCGGCGCGTTGACAGGACGCGCTCTAGTCGCTGTTGTCGCTGGCCTCGGCAATGCGGTCGTGGCACTTGGTGCATTCATCACTGCCGTCCGCACGGGCGCGCTTGTGACGGGCAGTCTTGTTGCAGCCCTCGGCCCTATAGGCGTCATAGCAGGCGCAGCAGCTGCCGCAATCTATCTATATGGTGACGGTCTATCTTCGGCGGAGCGGGCTTCCATTGCCACAGAGGCTGCGATCAAAACCAACGCTACGGCGCTCGATGCGGCGAAAGCCTCGTCTGAGGGGTACACTAGAGCGCTTCGCAACCAGATTGCGATGCAGTTGGAGGTGGCGAAGGCCGAGGCTGCCGCAGCGTCTTATTATGCAGATGCAGCGACGGACAGAGCTATAGCATTCACAAGATATTCGAGGATGCTCGGCGTCGAGGCAAAGTTTGAACCTTTCGAATATGCTGCAAACGAGGCTGAAAAGGCCGTCGTCCGAACGGCAAATGCGGCCACCGCTCTGCAGATGCAGTTGGATCAGGTCGATAAGGGTCTGGGCAAATCGCCATCGGGATTCGGTAAGGGGTCGGGCGCTGCGCCAGCAGACAAGAAAAAGAAGACCCGCGAGAACGAGTACCAGCGCGAGATCGAGCAGATCACGAAGCGAACCGACGCCCTTAAGGCCGAGACGGCGGCGCAGGCTGGCCTCAATCCGCTGCTCAACGAATACGGTTTTGCGGTTGAATTTGCGCGCGCCAAGCAGGACTTGCTGACCGCAGCCCAAGAGGCTGGCATCAAGATCACGCCAGAACTAACCGCCAGCATCGAAAGCTTGGCATCTGGATATGCCAACGCCGTTGTTGCCTCCGAAAAGCTTGCCGAAAAGCAGGACGAAATTCGTCAGCGAGCCGAAGAGGCGATGGCGACAGCGAAAGACGTGACGCGAGGTCTGATCGATGGTTTCATTGAAGGCGCGAGCGCGGCTGACCTACTTAAGGACAGCCTGAAAAAGATCGCGGACACGCTGTTGAACGATGTGCTGAACAGCATCTTCAAGGTCAATAATGCCGGCTCTGGTGGTGGATTTCTGAGCGGACTGTTTAGCCTATTCGGAGGCGGCGGATTCGCATCTCTGCCCACGACTGGTCCGGTACCAACCCCACGACCATTCTCAGACGGAGGCTACACCGGCGACGGTGGCAAATACCAGCCTGCCGGCGTCGTGCATAAGGGCGAGTATGTCTTCGACAAGGCAGCGGTTGCTGCTGCTGGCGGTCCTGCCGCCATGGAAGCCATGCGGCGCGGTCTGAAAGGCTACGCCAACGGCGGCGCGGTCGGGGTTTCGGTGCCTTCGTTGCCGAGCATAAAGCCACAGGGGCAACAACCGGTTCAAGTCAGCTTCGCCCCTGTCTACAATGTGCAGGGAAGCGGGCCGGAGATCGCGGAGCTTCGCGCTCAGATGGCGAAGGACAGGGCTCAATTCCCAGGCATAGCAGTCAAGTCAGTTCGTGAAGCTGGAAGACGATCATCGTCACTCTGATAGATTCGTGAGGCCCACACCACATGGCAGAAACATTACCGGTCGGCCTGAGATACGGGCCGACCTATCCTAAACTCATGCGCTCAACCAGCGTGTCGAGATACGGCAAGCGGGCCATTTCCTTCATGGAAACCAGCGATCCGTTCTGGCAGGTGTCTATGCGGGTGGTGGCCTTGAGCAATGCCGACCGGCAGAAGCTTGAGGCATTCATTTCGCGCTGCCGCGATGGCATGGTGACAGTGCTCTATACGCCGAAGCATGTGTGTCTGCCGCAAGCCTATTGGGGCAACCCGACCGCGCCAGCCATTCTCGATACCGGTGTGTTGTCGGCAATCTCCGGCAATCAGCTAACGGTGTCCAGCGTCACCAATGGTCTGAAGCTGATGGAGGGCGACCTGATCGGATTCAGTCAGGGCGACTACAACACCATCGTTCGCGTGGTGCAGGACACCACCGCAACTGGTGGAGCAATAACCATTAAGGCCGAGCCGTTCCTGCCGTCCTACGTCACTGCTGGCGCGACTGTCGTCTTCAAGAACCCAGTCATGAATATGCGCCTGGTGCCGGACAGTTACGACTGCCCTGACGACTTCCGCCCGACGGCAACTTTCACGCTGATCGAGGTGCCGCGCTAATGGCTTTCCCAACACGACTGCAGCAGCTGCTCAATGAGGGCAGGGTGAAGATCGGGTCTGGCGTCAAGTTTGAGTTTGGAACCGGCACATACGGGTTCTTCTCAGGTAAAGGTACGCTCGATTACAACGGGCTGACCTACAAGGGCAATTCGATCATCGAGATTGATGAGCCTGCTTTCGCGCTCGGCACCACGGCAAATCCGGTCACGATGCGGCTGCCCGCACGATCCGATTTCGGCCTGACGCCGGACAAGCTGCTTCTGATCGAAAACGAAGAATACAAGGGCCGTCCAGTCACGCTGTACGACTTCTATTTCGATCCCGACAACAACGCTTTCCTGCACGCCGAGCCGACCTTCTACGGCTACGTCGATACGATCGATCACCGCGAAGAGAACGGCGATGCCTGGCTTGAGGCCAACATCGAAACCGAAGCGATCGACAACTTCCGCGAAGGCTACCGATACGCCAGCCACGAAGACCAGCAACTGGTCTCGGCTGGCGACATGTTCTTCGAACACGCTGCGAGGCTGAAAAATGAGTTCTTCAATTTCGAGTTCAGCCCGAAGTGATGTGAGGCCAGCACGAAACTCTGATGCTGGCGCAGTTGTCGACTTACTGAGGAAAAGCCACGCCGCGGCAAGATGGTCGTTTCCTTTCGACCCGGCACGGGCGCACGCGCTGTTCGTCCAGCACATGCAAAGCTCAAGGTCATGCGTGCTGGTTCTGGATGGCGATATTGGCGTGTCGGGCATACTGATGGCTGGCGTGTTCGATCATCCCTTTGGCGCTGGCCTGTGCGCAAACGAAACGGTCTGGTTCATCGCTGAGCATGCTCGCGGGCGCGGTTCTCTCACGATGCTGGACGCCTATGAGGCGTGGGCGAAAGAGCAGGGCTGTGCCGTGGTTTGCATGGCGTCACTCGCCATCAACGATGTGTCTCGGATCTACGCCCGCCGTGGTTACGCGCCGGTGGAAACTCATTTCATGAAAGCGCTGGTGAGCGAATGAAGAAGCTTGCAAAGGCTATCCGCAAAGACGGGTGGGATCGGCGCCTTGAGGACGCTGTGTCCCTCATGTCGAGCTGTCTCCCGACAGACGTCGTACTGTGCGACGTAGCGGCTGTCTGCGATGCCATCAAGGCCATGCTTTCCATTGCCGTGAAGCCGAAAGGCAGGGATGGGAAAGAGTTTCTTGAAAGCCTGAAACTTGAACCGGTCAACCGGTTCGCTGCCCGTCGCGGCGACGTGGGAGTGTTTTTCTTCGAAGGCCGTTATCTCGCTGGCGTCGTGTCCAGCGCAGGCTTTGTCGTGCGGATGCCTCATGGCGTCTCGATTTTCTCGATCACCGATATCGAGCAGGCTTACAAGATAGGCGCATAGCTCAATGGCATTCATCTCGTTTATTACCGCCGCGGTTACGGCAATATCCGCGTGGGCGGCTGCTTACCCCATTCTTGCCGGCTTGGCGCAAAGCGCTTTCGCTGTTGCCGCATCGTTTGGCATCAACAAGATTTTCGCGCAGAAAGTGCCAAGCACCTCTGCCCAGCTCCAGACCGAGTATGGCGCCAATAATCCACGCACCGTCGTTCTCGGCACGTGTGGCCTTACTGGTCGGCATGTCTATCGCAACAACTTCGGTTCTGGCGGCCGTAACTTCCAGGACGTTTACGAGCTCGCCAGCTTTCGCATCACAGGCGTTCCACGCGTTCGCTATAACGGTAAGTGGCGCACGCTGACTGAACAAAACGCCGAAGGTTTCTGGCTGGTCCCGAACGAAGGCACGAGCGGCGACAACCACGACGATGTGAGGGTGAAGTTTTACTTCGGCTCAATGGACCAGCAGGCAGAGCCGACGTTTATCGCCAATTCGCGTCCTGCCGGCCGGTGGACGGCGGCGCACCGTGGTGCTGGCGTTGCCTATGCCGTTGTGTATTCCGGCCTTCGGCGCCAAGGCAACGGCCTTGCCGCTCCTGCCCAGCTTCTGTTCGAGGTCAAGGGCGCCCCGCTCTACGATTGGCGCAAGGATAGTTCTGTCGGTGGCTTCGGCCCGCATCGCTGGAATGACCAGTCCACATGGGAATACAGCGACAATCCATTCGTACAGGCCTACAATCTGGAGCGTGGTTTCTACAATGGAAACCAGCTTATGGTCGGCAAGGGCGTTCGCGCTTCTCGCCTGCCATTGTCCGAGTGGACGCAGGCTGCCAACATTGCTGACGAAATCATAGACGGCGATTACCGCTATCGCTCGCACATGATCGCCAAGGATGGTCCCGGCGCGAACCACGATTCCAACCTCCAGCCTTTGCTCATGGCCGCATGTGCTTCCTGGGTTGAGCGTGTTGATGGCGAGTTCCCGATTGCAGGCGCACCGCAGGCAGTCGTCGCAACAATTACAGACGACGATATCAAGATTGGCGCTCCAAAGCGGTTCACAGTGAAGCGCAAGCGGACGGATCTGATCAACACCGTGGCAGCCTCGTATGTCTCGCCGGACGACTTCTACGAGACCAAGGACGCGGCAACACGTATTGACCAGTCAGCACTAGCCGAAGACCGCGAAACGCTTGCCAGCGCCATTCCCTATGGCGCGGTGACGAACGTCAAGCAGGTGGACCGTCTGGCTGACATCGCCATCCGTGGCGCTCGGTTCCAGGCGTCGGCTGAAATCACCATTCACCCGCGTTTTCTGGACGTGGTGAAGGAAGGCCGGTGGATCACGTGGGCAAGCGCCAAACATGGCACGCGCACGTATCAGGTGCTGACGCGCACGCTTGGACCCCACAACAGCGATGGCGTTCGGGATATCACAGTCGCCTTGCAGGAAATCAGCAACGGCGTGTTTGACCCGACCGCTTATGCGACCAACCCGCCTGTCATCATCGTTGTGCCGCCTCCGCAGTATCTGGCCGAGGTGCAGAACTTTGCGGCCACGCCCAATATCGTGCAGGCAGAAGGTGGCGGTAAGCTCCCCGGCGTTCGACTGACATGGGACCAGATCGAAGACATCAGTGTTTCCGGCGTCCTGATTGAGTATTGGCCTGTCGCCAACCCAACTCAGGTTTTCACAAAGGCTGTGACCGCCGACATCAGTGTTGTCCAAATCGTTGAAGGCCTGACATCTGAAACCGACTGGCAGGTTCGCACGACCTTGATGGTCGATAATGGCCGCGCCGTATCTGCGTCTGGCATTACGAACTTTCGCACGCTTCAGGCCGGTGGCGATCTCATCACCAATCTGGAAAACCTCGGGCAGGATGTCCGGGACACCATCGCTCTTATCGGGGGCGCGCGACAGGAGTTATTGAACCGTATCGAGCAGATCGGGCAGGCGGTTTCTCTTGAGGCGGCACTATCCCAGATCCAGCGCGACACCATGCGCGCCGAAGTCGGAGGGACCTATGCCGAGATTGAGACCGTCCGAACAGTTGCTGCCACCGAGACAGAGGCGGTTGCCCAGCGGGTAACGACGCTTTCGGCGGTGGTTGGTGACACCTCGGCAAAGCTGATCGAAGAGCAGCAAGTGAGGGCGACGGCGGATAGTGCGTTTACAACCCAACTCACTTCGCTCAATGCAACGGTGGGCCAAAACACAGCGGCGATCGGGACGGAGGCAACGGCTCGCGTCAATGCGGACGGCGCTATTTCTCAACAGATCATCGGTGTATCTGCCACGTTCAATGGCATGTTTGCCGATGGTCTGGTGATGTTTCAGGCTACGGCCACCCCTGCGGGTGTATCTGCTCGGTTCGCTGTTCTTCTTCGGGGAAATACTGGTTCAGGGTTTGTCGAAAGCGGAATGTACATTCAGCTGAGAACCGTAAATGGTGTCCTGAAATCCGAAGTTGGCTTCCTCGCGGACAAGTTCGTCGTCATCAACGGGGACCAAAGCATAGCCGTTTTCGCCATCGAGAACGGCATCGTAAAGATACCAAACCTTCAGGTTAGCCAAGCGCAGATCATAAGCCTTTTCATTGGCGACGAACAAATAGTTCCCGGTTCAGTGATCAGAATAAGGTCAGCATCAACCTCGAGCAATAATGCGCCGGGCTATGCGGAAATATCGTTGACTGTTGATCATGGTGTTCGTGCAAATCCAAGCAACCCAATTTTGATCAGAGTCGAATACACTGCGACGGGCAAGGCGAACCAAGCTCAGACAGTGCTTGTCGGTCCGCATCTTATTGATGACGTCACGGGGGGTGGGTCAACGAACATCTACACATCAAATGCGAACACGGCGGTCGCAGGCGATGCATTCAGAGACTACACCGCTTTCAGAACATTCACAGTCCCCAATAGAGCGTCTACGGTCCTGCGACTGAGGCTTCCATCAGAGAGCGCAATTAACTGGACTGCAATGGTCCTATCCGCGATGGCTTTCCGCAACAATTAAGGCAAACCCAACATGACCACACCCTACACAACGGGCACGGTATCCGTGACCGCTGGCAGCACCACCGTGACCGGGAATGGCACGGGATGGCTGACCGGCGGCATCGTGCCGTATATTCTCGGCGTCGATGGTCTATCTGCGCCAGTGGCAACCGTCGTCAGCGATACCGAGCTTACTCTCGCCGTCGGGTGGCCGGGACCGTCTGCCAGCGGCAAGTCCTATTGGCTGACCTACGACACCAGCATTGGCCAGCAGAGCATCGAAAACACAGTCACCCTGGCCGAGTACCTTGCGCGCCTAGACAAGCCGACGCTCGCCGCTCTGGCTGCTCTCACGCCCGCCGCGAACAAGCTGCCTTACTTCGGAACTAACGCGGTTGGTGCCTTGGCGGACTTCCCGGCTTCGGCACGGTCGCTATTAGGCCTCACTGGAGCAGCAAACAAGCTTCCTTACATGAATGGCGCAAATGGGTATTCTCTTGTTGACTTCCCTGCCTTGGCTCGGTCGCTGTTGGCTCTAGGTGGGGCTGCAAACAAGCTGCCCTATCAGGATGCGGCCAACACCTACGCGACCACTGATCTGACGGCGAGGGCAAGAGAGCTTCTTGCGAGCGCCGACACTAGCACCATGAAGGGGGTGCTCGGTCTATCTGGTGCTATTCAGGTTGTTAAGTTCCGACTCATTACCGCGTCTGGAACATATGTACCCGATGCAAACCTCGTTTACGCTGTTATTGAGGCTGTCGGCGGTGGTGGTGGCGGTGGCGCAGGTGTAAGTAATTCATCCGACCTCACAATCGGAGCGGGCGGCGGGGCTAGCGAATACTCGATTGCCGTCAAATCCAAAGCTGATTTATCACCAAGCCAACCTGTGACGATTGGCGCGGGAGGGTTGGCCGGAGCAAATGGGGGTAATACGTCTCTAGGAAGCCTGGTCGTGGCAATAGGTGGTAACGGTGGTGGAGCCGCAACTGGTGCAGGCAGTACCGGCCCGGGGGCATTTGGCGGAACAGGCGGAGTCGGAGATTTGCGGGTCCCCGGCCAATCGGGAACAGGTGGAAACACTGTCGTTGGCTCCGGGGGCGCTGTGACGCGTGTCAACAGCGGATCAGGTGGAAGTGGAAGATTTGGATCGGGTGGGCGGCACAATGTTGGTTCAGTGGGCCAAGCTGGGCAGGGGTATGGCTCTGGTGGAGGTCCCGGTGGCGTCTTCCAATCAACTGCCACTGTAAACGGAGGTCCCGGTGCTCCGGGTCTTGTGTTCATAACCGAATATTGCACGGCTTGAGGATTATGCGCATGACTATTTATGTGAAAGTCGCAGATGGTATCGTAACGGATAGAGCTATATTTGACGGTCCCGTACCGGATGATTTTCCAGATCACAAGTCTTGGATTGCGCAACAAGATGCGCAAATAGGATGGAGTTTTACGGACGGCCAGTTCACACCCCCGCATACACCTGCTCCGGATCTTGAAGAGGTAAAGCGCAATCTCAAAATCCAGATCGATGACGATGCTGAGGCGGCACGTTGTCAGTACATCACGCCCGGCGCTGGTCAGGCAATGACCTACCAGCGCAAGGTTGATGAGGCAAAGCTGGCCGTTCTTGAAAATGATCCGCAGTCCGCAGATTACCCGATGCTTGCGGCGTCACTTGGCATAGATGGCGACGCCATCAAGGATATCGCCCTGCTGGTTCTGGCTATGGACGCGCAGTGGGCCATCATCGGCAGTGCTATCGAGCGCGCTCGGCAGACAGCAAAAGAGGCGGTGAATGCCTCTGAAACGGTCGAGGCGGTTCAGATCGCCGCGCAAGTCGTCTGGCCTTAATCCGTTAGGCAACTAACCCCACCACAAAATCAGGAGACCACCATGGCGACTGTACGCGACGTACAGCGGCATCCGCATGCCTCCCAACGGCACTCGATCGTGCTGAGCTAAACCTACATCAGAGGACATTTTTATGCTCGTCCAGAATTGGCGGCAGGTGCTGAAACGCGCCTGGTCTGTCCGCCTCATGATCATTGCTGCCGTCTTGTCGGGTCTGGAAGTCGCGCTTCCGCTGATCGATGGCTTTGTCGAAATCCCCCCTGGCGTCTTTGCTGCACTCTCCGGCCTTACGGTGGCCGGGGCTTTCACGGCGCGCCTTCTCGTTCAGAAAGGAATTCCTAATGCCGATAAACAAGATCGCTCCGACGAAGCGCGGTAAAGCGGCGATCGCCACTGTGCTCGCGGGGATCGCTGCCGGCAGCTATGCTGCTTACGATCGCTACGCCACCTATGGCAAGATGGACCCCGCTGTCATTGTTTCCGTCGAAAAAGCAATTATTCCGTGGGAGGGGCTGGTCCTGAAATCTCACTGGGACCCGTTCGCCAAGATCTGGGACATTTGCTACGGGGAGACCAAGGGGATTGGCCCCGGCATGACGAAGAC
Source organism: Rhizobium skierniewicense (assembly GCF_014196515.1). Classification (GTDB taxonomy): domain Bacteria; phylum Pseudomonadota; class Alphaproteobacteria; order Rhizobiales; family Rhizobiaceae; genus Agrobacterium; species Agrobacterium skierniewicense. The sequence continues at coordinate 75,907 of NZ_JACIDV010000002.1, forward strand.
GAGAGCAGAGTGCAAGGATATGCTGCTTCGTCGTGTTCATGATGACTATTACCAGGTCATCGTGCAGTGCTCTCCCAACCTTTCCAAATCCCCCATCAGTGTTCGCGCCTCGATGATCTCCGGATCTTACAATTTCGGCGTGGGTGCCTGGTGCAGATCCACTGCCAAGGCCCGGATCGAAGCTGGGCAGTGGCGCGCGGCATGTGAAGCCCAGACGGCGTTCAATCGCGCCGGCGGGCAGATCGTGCGGGGACTGGTCAATCGGCGTGAGATGGGGGACGCACAGCGGATCGGTGAAGCCGAGCTTTGCGTGAGCGGACTATGAGCTCCTTCCTGACCAGCACGATCGGGCGGGTGATCTCTGCCGTCATTCTTCTCCTCATTGCTTTTGTCGGCTTCCGGATCTGGCTGGCCGCGCACGACGACGCGCTGCTGAGTGGTTACGTGCTGCTTTCAGAAAAGACAGCCGCTGAAGCGAAGATCACTGAGCTCGAGCGACAGCGCAATGCTGCTGCCCAGGCTGTCGAAGAATACCGGAAGCGCGCCATGGCCGACGCGCTGACGCAACAGAAGCTCGAAGCCCAACTTGAACAGGCGATCAAAGATGACAATCAGAATGTTTATGATGGCGATTACCGCTGGAGCGATGCAGATCGTCTCTGGCTGTGCCGGCAAAGAGGCGCGGCTGATTGCGGCGGCTAACACCCAGGGCAAAACAGCGGCCGGCGTGAACCTGCCTGATCTGCCGGATGAGTGCCGGCAGAAGATGGCGCGCGTCGTGCCGAAGTATGGGGCCGAAAAGCCCCGGAATACCCAGCTGCGATGGGAGTTCTCTGCCGACGCAGTGGACGCAAGGACGGGCCGATGTGCCGGGTTCTATGACGGCGTGAAAACACGCTTCGGTGCGAAATGATAATGGGCATAAGGCTGCGACATGGCAGGGATCTACCAAATGAGCGAAGAACTACCAGAGAAAATGGTGGAACTGCCAGAGAAGACGAGAGCCTTCCTTGCCGGTCTCCGTCCTGACGAATTGAAGACGCTCGAGGCTATTATCGAGATGCCTGCCGAAGATGTCCGTGAGGGCTTCCGAATGGTCCGGGACATGCGGGCTGTCGGAAAGTTTATGCGCTGGCTGCTGCTGTCCATGATTGCGCTCTTCGTCGGCTCCATCATGCTCTACGAGAACATTCAAAAAGCAATCGGTTATCTCAAAGGAGGGCCGACACCATGAAGCGTTACCTTTGGAAAGTGGTAGGCATCGGCGTGTTTGCGCTGGCCGGGCTGGGCTCGGTAAATTTGGGCATCTGGGTTGCCGACCGTGAACCGCCGATTATTTATGAGGATGCCAAGGCGCTGGCGCCAACGGTAGAGCAGGGCGATACTATCGAGATTGAGTTCTCGGTATTCCGTACCCGCATTTGCCCGCTGATCACAAAGCGCTGGCTGACTGATTCTGCCAAGGAACGTCACAGCATCCCCCAGTTTACCACAGGGCTTAAGTTGCTGGCAGGTAGGGAAACTTATCGCCGGTCGATCACCGTTCCCGTGGCTGCGGCTCCTGGGCCTGCTGAATACCGCGTGACATTGGAGTACCGATGTAATCCGCTTCAAAACTTCTTGGGCCCCATCGTCGTCACATCGCCACCGATCCGGTTCAGCGTGTTGCCTGCCCGCATTCTCACGCTCCCATCCGATTGACTTAACTCCCGGATTGCGATTGATCATCGTTCTAATGATCGCAGAAGCAAACCATGCCATTGCCCCGCTGAAAATCGAGTGGGGGTCATTCGAAACCCTATCCACAGTAGAGGGATTGGCGCGCTGCTTGATTGACCAATGGCCTGCAGATTGCACAACTGATGCCTACGTAACAGCCCTGATGGTTTGTGCCGCTGTCTTGACTGGCGGCGATGAGGATACGGCAGAAGACGCCAGAGCGGCGTTTGTGGATGCGGCGCATGAAGTAGGGCTATCGGTCAGCCCAGACGATGACTTCATCTAGCTTGGCCGCGCGAGACGGGCTGTGAAGGCGTCTTGTGTGGGTAATGCTCCCAGCACCACCACTGCACCCGCTCTGCCTTGCTGCGGGCGAAACCAAACCCACCCCACTTCTTGCAGTTCGGCAAACAGCAGTAGTGGTTCTCATGGACGCCATCGCCGGTTACGCTTGTGTCGCTCACAGCAGCGATCCTTGTGGCTCGGGTTCTTCCGCCGACACCACAATCAGCTTGTCATCGGCAAGAGGGCGTTGAAGCTCTTTCGCCTCGTCCCATGGCGCACTCATCCACACCTCGACTTCCTCCTTCGTTGTCAACACGACCGGCATGGCTTTTGGGTGGATTGGCTTCACCACTTCGTTTGGGTCTGTGGTGAGGAAGGCGAACAACTCGTGTTGCCCATGGCGTGGGTTTTTCATCGAGCCTCTGGTGCCAGTCCAATCCGTCCAGACGCCGGCGAAGAAAGCCAAGGGCTCGCTATCATCAATCACGAACCACCGCTTTGTCTTGCGCGGCTTTGTGTCCTCCCATTCGCAGAAGCGCGTCCAAGGCACGATGCAGCGGTTTTCCACCTTCAGCCACCGGCGCCAGTGTGGCGATGTGACGTTGCGGATGTTCGTGACGCCGGTGTCTGGTTTGTCACCAAGAATGTTGGGCGGCGTCGGCATGCCCCACGTCAACTCTGCCAGATCGCGTGCGCCATCCTTGTTTCGCACAACAGGGGCAGGGCGATCCGGATAGACCTCGATGTCAGGTTGAAGGTTGATCCGCTCATTCATCATGCCGGCGATGTCGCGCATCGCCTCCTGATTGGTGCGGACCTGGTACAGATTACACATGCGTCACCTCGGAAGTTTGGCGAGGGTCAATTCGACATCACCCTTGCGATTGCACTTTTTGCACCGAAGAAGCTTTTTCAGGTCGTCTAAAGTCATTCCAGGCTTTGTAACCTTGCTGACGCGCCAACGTTCCAAATTAGAAACGTGTCCGCAATAGCGGCATTTGCCGACGACGATTTCCCAACTGGAAAGATATTCGAGCCTGGGGGAGGGCGGTGGCTCAGACTTGATCTTATAAGTCTCGTGTCCCTCATAATAGTTGAGCCGACACCTGTTGCTGTAGCCTTCTGTTTCCCTGCAGCATTTGATGATGTCTTTTGCGATCGGCGCTCTGAGGGACATCAACTCGACATCGCCGTAGACCTCCATCAATGCGGCATAATCCATTTTACGCAATAGCTCGCAATCGATGCACATGACGTAAATCAGATCGTCCTTTTTAGACGATAGCTTCGGCAGATGGTCATAGGCCATCACGCCCCTCGCTCGGTACCCACCCCCGCGTAAAGCCCCGTCCCATTGCCACCACAGCCAAGCTCAACTGGTGTTGCAGGTGTTCGATCTCTTCCTGCATCGCCTCGATAGCGGCTTTCGCATCCCCCTCGTGGCATTGCAAAATGTAATCCGCCACATCGACCGGGGCTTTTTCAAATTCAGGACGCACGTTCTCACTCTCCATATTTCAGAGCCCAATGCCGCAATGTATTTTCGGAAAGCACGCGCACCCGTGCCAGCGATGTTCTATTTATGTTCTCATCGCTGCTTGAGTCAAGACTTGCGTGATATGAACTGGTATTTGATGCTGATCATGATGAGGGTCGAAGGCGCTGTGTGCCACATAGAGCGATACACAGAGTGCCACTTGAAGCGGAAATAACCCTCAAGAACGCTGGTTTCCAGCACTTCTTGGAGTTGGTCCAAGTCCCGCCGTCCGCACCTTTTCTTGCTGATAATTACGATTGCCCAGTCGGACGCTGCGCCTGCTAAAATGGGTGCTTCGAGAGTTTGATCAGCTCATTGCTGCTATCCGAAAAACCGAAACTGGATCCTTCGCGCCGGCGAAAGTTTTGCGCCATTTATGCACTTGAGAAATATTCTGTGGTGTTAACGTAACCATTTCGCGCATCGCTAACTCCTCACCAGAGCCCCTCCATGACTGGACGACGGATCCAATAAAGTCTCTATCACGGTGCGCTATATCAAGGTTCTCGAAATCAGACGGCATGCGCTGCTTGTCTACTTTGACAAGAAATAAGAATCTGGCTGCGTATATCCGTAGAAATCGCACATTCTCGAAGCGGTCAACTGCAGGAGATAAGAATGGAACATTGCGGTTGTCGAACTCGGTAACGCAAACTGAAGTGCGTTGGGTGGTTGGCTCTAAAACTTCGTGTTTAAAAAGTGTCTCGTATGGACCCAAGTGGACGGAGCGGAACATAGCGTGGGTGCTATGATGCGCGCGCCAAGCAACAGAAATAACAAATCGCCGGATCAACTCCGTATCTGTCACATGGTAAACGCGTGCTAAGCCATCCGTTTCAGGTGGTACGTGCCCTACCTTTGTCAGAAGCTGCTCAGCTGCTGCTTGATCGAAGATGCCTAGGTTCGAATCGCAGGCTGCACACAGTATTCCTTCATCGTAAACGCCAATTGGAGCCTTCCTCGGAAATTGGAACTTGTCCGACGACAATAATTTGGTGGTTGCAGAGTTTGGAAAGAAGGCTTTGGGTATCACGTGCGATTTGATTAGTTTTTTTTCTTCACCACATAATTTGCATAAATCAGCCATTTTGGTTTGCCGCGCTTTCTTTGAAGCTACCCGCCTTCGTCATTTCTGAGGCTTGTTGCAGCTACCTCTATTTCTGTTCTTATCGCGTTAGGATCACATCGAGGTTCTGCCCGTTGCTGACAGTAACAAACTTTGTCAGGTCACCGCCTTGCGTGCTGTCTCCGGCGCGCCAGTTGACGTTCGTAACGAGAAGATATTCGCCATCCGGAACCCCTTGAAAGGAGAAACGCCCTTCACCGTTAGCCTGGGCAACTTTCGTGTAATTTTTCAGCCTTACGTCAAGATTTGTCACGGGCGGAGCGCCGTAAACCTTCTGACTGGTGTCATACAATTCGCGCACATAGCTTGAGGCAGGTAGCAGCAAGGCCTGACTTCCGGCAGCGTAGACGACCATTCCATCATTGCGCCGCATGAAAGCCTGCGCGCTTACAGTCGCCTTGCCAGGCTTTGCAGCAAACTCATGCTCTGAAGGATTGAATGGCGTTTTCACCGTAACGGACTGAACGCATGCGGAAAGAGCGACAACGATCGTCGCTACCATTATGGACCTGAATTTCATAAGTACCCCCCGATCTTGAAAGTACAAAATGCCAGAGCGCGGGGCATGTTGCAATCCGGCGACAGCAGCCAACTCGCCATCCCGACATGACACGTAGTCGCGACGCAGAGTCCCGAAATCGCGTCGTAGTTACGCGCTAAATCGCCCGTAATTTATCTGGGAGGATTGCAGTGATCGGTCTTCCGATACCGTCCCCCAAAAGTTTTACAGCGCTATTGAAAACATTATGGAATTTCGTGCCGATTTGAGTGAGTTTTACACTCAAGGCGTTGATCTATAGGCGATAGATCAAGCTTCCCAAGCTGAATACGAGGGTTCGATTCCCTTCACCCGCTCCAGCCTTCGACCCTGCCGAATTTTTGGATATGCGGGTACCGACTGTTCACGCGCGGCCGTTGCTCCAATATCGAGCTTGCTGTCGTTATTTTTGTTGCTTTGAGGCCGCATCTTGTCGGCAGACGGTTTAAAAATTAACGTCGCCACTTTCGCCTTTACACGATCTACTTCTGCTAATCTTCCGTTGGCTGGAACAAAATCCATTAGACCCACGTTGGTTTCCTGAAAAGAAAAGGAATTACCAATGGTCAAGATGGTAAAAATCATTTCTGCATTTGCATTAAGCTCGGGTTTGGCGACTGGCTTCGTCTCACCTGCCAGCGCGCTCAGCTTGATAGGGCCGGCCTATGAGAATCAGGCTGAATCTCAGGCAACAGTCTATGGCAACTCTCCCATTGCCTTTACAGGTGGTGCGGCTGGCAATGCGGGCTCCACCGGCCTGATGCTTTCCGAGCATGAGATAAACCACGTAAAATGGTGCGCAAAAACCTACGTGTCTTACCATGCAACTGACAACACATTCCAAGCCGAAAACGGTGTTCGCGTAGCTTGCCAGTCGCCATACTGATTAATTTAGAATAATTTATAATACATTGAAGTATATATTTTCATTTTTTTCTTGAAGTGGGCTTGTGCGGTGTCTTGTTCCAGACAAAGGGCTTGTATCGCAATTCATAAACAGCACGCCACGCCGCCACAGAGAGCATAAGCCAGTACACAGGAGTGTAAAGCCAGCGTTTGCCAATCAGCTTACGCTCATGGGCAATCATCGCCTTCGTTCCCATGAGGATGAACACCGTATAACTGGCGGCGATGTTGACGATATCAACGATGAAAAGAAAGATCTGCAAAGGCGCAAGCGCTGATATTCCGTCAACCCAGACCAGTCGTGCGATGTAGAAGATGTAGAGAATGAACATCGGATGGGTCAATGAGGACAACAGCATGCCCCCGATCAGGAGGTGGAACACCAGATAGGCCTTCCATCCCATTTCGCGAGAGATTGCCGAGGGCGATCGCATCATAACAAGCCAGCTTTGCAGCCACCCTTTGAACCACCGGCTGCGCTGGCTCAGCCACACGGAAATGTCGGTCGGTGCGTCTTCAAGTGTCTGGTATTTGATGACGTCGGACTGGTAGCCCAATCGGTGAAGCCGAAGCCCAAGATCGGCATCCTCAGTAACATTGTATGGATCCCATGCGCCAACCTTGCGAAGAACCGAGGCGCGAAAATGATTTGATGTTCCACCAAGCGGAAGCGGCATCTTCATGCGTGCTAACATGGGCAACATGCGCCGGAACAGAGCGGAGTATTCCAGCGAGAAAGAGGCGGTGATCCAAGAGGCACTGGCGTTGCTGATAATGAGCGGTGCCTGCAGGCATGCGAGCTGATCTGATCCAGTGCGAAAGCGAGTATAGGCTTCGCGCAACTGTTTGGGGTGAGGTCGATCTTCTGCATCATAAATGGCGATAAATTCTCCGCGCGCGCCAGCAAGGGCATAGGTCAGCGCTTTTGGTTTTGTACGTGGCAATGAGGGCGGTACGTGAACAATTTCGATGTGGTAACCGGGGCTTAGTCGGGTAATTGCATCAATGGTCGTGGCATCGTCGTCTTCGCAGACGAGCTTGATGTCGAGACAGGATTTCGGCCAGTCTAGCCGATCAAGCGCGTTGATGAGTTGTTCTACGACCGCTTCTTCACGGTAAAGTGCCACGAGAATGGTGTAAACTGGCAGCTGCTCATCGGTTGTCTGATCGAGAAGAGCAAGATTTCGTCCAGAGGTTTCCTCGGCGGGGGTTGCGCGAAAGAGTATGGCGGCCATGTAGAGCCCGGCCGTCACGATGTGTAAAAGCTGAAATGTCGGTGTTGGCGCCAAAAGCATCGATCCGAATAGAAGCGCCGCGCAGATACCCAGTAGAAAGCCCTGTTTCCCGTGCAGAGTGATGCGCGCCGAATAGAGAGGCGCGGTCTCGAACAGTGAGTTTATGGTCTGCCGGGTTCGCCGTTCCTCGCCCGCCCTCCACACCGCTTTTCGAAGGGCAGATGGTGTCGTCACGACAAGACCTGCAGTGACCGTCGGGTTGTTTTCGAGCGCTGTCTTCAGTCGCTCAATGCTCTCCAGGTCAGGCGTAACTGCGATATAGGGTTTGGCGTCAGCGGGCGAAAGGCGCACCATGCGCGTGTCGATAAGCTGAATGTCGAGTGACGGAGTGTCCACAACGATGGCGGCATCCAGGTCGGCATGGAAAGGGAGCCGCAGAAAGCGGGCGAAGGCACCGAAATAGGCGTCTTCCGTCACCAGTCCGTCTGCCAGCAATTCCGTCTCGAATGTGGACCCGTTGCATGCGGCTTTTGCGGTGTAACGGTCAATATGGGGTTTTCCGAGCCCAAGCGATTTGAGAAAGGCAACATCGTCGCGCTCTGGCGCGGCTTTGCCGTGAAGCGTGAAGGGATCATCATATAAGGGATCGAAGGCAAGAATTTCGCCCTGCACCAGCATCGCGTTTTGCGAGACTTGTGTATACTCTTCAAAACGCGACATACACATTCAGCCACCGTAACCGGTGGCGCCCCAACAATGCCAGTTTGGATGATATACATGCGCCTTTCAGTTGCACCCCTGAAATTCAGTAGTATTTTTTCTTTATTGATCGGCGTGGTAATTTTTTCATTGCCTGCTCAGCCCAGAGCGCAGGAGTTGGTACAAACCGGGCGCCTGCCGGTGCTGTTCGATGCGCAGGAACGCATGCCGGGCGCGGATTTATCGACGGTCTCGCGTGTTCGGTTCTTGATGTCGGTGGATTTTCCACCCTTCAATTTCACGGATCAGGACGGGCGTCTGGTGGGGTTTCATGTCGATCTGGCCCGCGAAATATGCGCGCAACTTAAGATAGAAAATAAATGCCAGGTACAGGCGCTGCCGTTCGATGAATTGGAAGCGGCGGTCGAAATGGGCGAGGGGGAGGCCGTGATGTCGGGCATCGCCTCGAGCGCGGATCTACGAAAAAGCTTCAGCTTTACCAGGCCCTACACGCTTTTACCCGCACGCTTTGCGGTTAACAAGGCGGCTAGGCTCGAAGGTCAAGCGGCCGACGCACTCTCAGGAAAAAAGGTCGGCGTCGTCAGTAATTCCCGGCATGAGGCCATGCTGAAGGCATTTTTTCCCGCCGTTCAGGTCACCGGCTTCGATGGCTATGAGCCGATGTACGAGGCACTGAAATCCGGCAAGATCGACGGCGTCTTTGCCGACGGTTTGCGGCTGCCTTTCTGGGTTGCAGGTACGGCATCGAATGGGTGCTGCACCATGTTCGATGGTCCCTATATGTCGGACCGCTTTTTAGGCGAAGGCCTGTCTATTATGACGGTCGATCCGGAAAACAAACTGGTTCCCGCTTTCGATCAGGCCCTTGCTGCACTCTCGCGCAACGGGCGGCTGGAAGAAATCTATCGCCGCTATTTTCCTTACGGCATGTTTTGATCAGGTGCTACTGGCTGGCCCAGATGATCCGCGCCATCCATTCCACCTCTTTGAGGTCGAAGCTGCGATTGGGATGTTCCGGATTGAGCGACAAAAGCTCGATAGTCTTGGCCGTCTGACGAGCTAGGACTTTGGCCATGACCTCGCCATCCCGGCTTTTCACCACCACGCGGTCGCCGCGCCGCATCTGCGCGCCCGGTTCTACGATCAGCACATCGCCATCGCGGTACAGCGGCATCATGCTGTCGCCTTGCACTTCCAAGGCATAGGCTCCGGCCTTGTTGGCGGGGGAGGCGGGAAAGTCCACCACGTCCCAGCCTTGGCCTGCGGGAAAGCCACCGTCATCGAAAAATCCGCCTGAGCCGGCCTGTGCGAAACCGATAAGGGGAATGGCGCCCGTCTGGGACGGAAGATTTCCATCCGGCAATGCATTTTTGTTCGAGTGCCCCATGGCATAGCCAAAGAACTGATCGATCGTCGCACCGGTGGCGTCCAGAACTTTTGAGATGGATTCAGTGGAGGGCCAACGCTGGCGTCCGTCTGGACCGACCCGCTTGGATTTGTTGAACGACGTCGGATCCAGCCCCGCTTTGCGTGCCAAGCCGGACGGCGAAAGCTGGTTCCGATCGGCAAGCGTATCGATTGCACTCCAGATATCATCGTGTGACAGCATGTTCAGGGCCCGGGTGGAGCGGCGTCGTCACGCGGCTCGCTTCAATATAACGCGAAACCTAGCCAATTATGCCTTCGGAGTAAAGTATTAAAGGAATAAAATCCTTGTCTTTATGCAACCAAAGTCGACATATTGATCTTTGAAAGCTGAATCACGGCCTGTGTGCGGCTATCGACTTTCAGTTTTAACAATATCGCCGAGACATGCGCCTTGACCGTGGCTTCCGAAACGCTGAGCTCATAGGCAATTTGCTTGTTGAGCAAGCCTTCGCCCAGCATGCCCAGCACACGATTTTGCTGTGGTGTCAAAGTGCGGAGCCGATTGATGAGGTCGGCCATGTCCGGGTCGTGATCCTGCCCGGCCTGACAGGACGCCGGTATCCAGACATCCCCCTCCAGCACCGCCCGAATACCTGCGCGCAGGTCCTCAATGCCTGAGGATTTGGAAATGAAACCGGAGGCCCCGAGTTCTATGGCACGGCGCATGGTCGCTGGATCATCGCTAGCCGATACGATGACAATGGGCAGGCTGGAAAACTCGGCCCTTAACGCCATCAGCCCGGAAAACCCGCTGACGCCCGGCATGGCAAGGTCGAGCAGCATGAGATCGGCATCCGGCTGATCTGCGGCGGCCATTTTTGCCGCTTCGAAATCGCCAGCCTCGATAATGGCGTGGCCGCCATCCAGCCCCGAAACCGCCTGGCGCAACGCGCCGCGAAACAGAGGATGGTCGTCCACGATTATGATGGTCATCTGTAACATGCCGCGCCCCCTCCCAAGAGCATTTCATGCGCGCATCATTCTTGAGGAGCGCGATCAAGCGTCAAGTCCCACAAACCGAGGATTGCGTAAATGTCGCCACAACACAAGCGCTTGATGCTAGCAAAGGCTCGCGCCACCCTGTGTATGCGCAAAAATCTGCGTGAGGCGGTGGACAACAAAGAGCATTTGCGGCAAACCGCCCATATATGAAGGAGACGCCACATGAGTGAAACGCCCCCCGTCCTTTACAAGATCGTACCGAGCGCCCTGTGGCGAGAGGCGCAAGAAAAGGGTGTTTTCGAAGGTGCCGAGATTGATCTCCAGGATGGTTACATCCATTTTTCCACCGCAGCCCAGGTCAAGGAAACTGCGCTGAAGCATTTCACCGGTCAGAATGATCTTCTGCTGGTCGCCGTGGACGGTACCGCCTTGGGCGAGAAGCTGGTGTTTGAAACCTCTCGTGGCGGCGACCTTTTTCCGCATCTTTACGCTTCATTGCCATTGAGTGCGGTTTTGTGGGAAACGCCGCTGACGCTGGATGATGACGGTGCACACCAGTTTCCGGAGATTGCATGATGAGCGGAATTTTTTCCTCGATTGGTCGGCGCGGCCTCTTCCTGATGGACCCGGAAGTGGCGCATGGCATGTCGATTACCGCGTTGCGCTCAGGCTTTATTCCCACCTGCCACGTCCCGCATGATCCGCGCCTGCAGCAGACCGTCGCGGGCCTTGTGTTTCCCAACCCGCTCGGCATGGCGGCGGGCTATGACAAGAACGCGGAAGTGCCGGGTCCCCTCTTGAAGCTGGGGTTTGGTTTTACCGAAATCGGGACCGTGACCCCACGAGCTCAATCGGGCAATCCCAAGCCGCGGATTTTCCGTCTGGTGGAAAACGATGCCGTCATCAACCGTCTGGGTTTCAACAATGAGGGGCATGCCGCGGCACTTGCGCGTCTCATCGCAGCGGGGCTTCGCGGCATCGTCGGTGTCAATATCGGAGCCAATAAGGACAGCGAAGATCGGATTTCAGATTATGTGAAGGGCATCGAGACCTTCGCGTCTGTCGCGTCCTACTTCACCGCCAACATTTCCTCGCCCAACACGCCGGGCCTGCGTGATTTACAGGCCCGTGAAGGTCTGTCGGCTCTTTTGAAAGCGGTACTGGAAACACGCGATACCGAGGCGCAAAAGCTCAACAGGTCCATCCCGGTCTTCCTGAAAATTGCGCCTGATCTGACCGAGGAAGGGCTTGACGATATCGCCGCGGAAGCCTTGGCGCATAATCTCGATGGTCTGATCGTCTCGAATACAACGCTCTCCCGTACAGGCCTCACACCCGGCCAGAACAACGGTGAAACCGGTGGTCTTTCCGGTAAGCCGCTGTTTGATCTGTCCACCACGGTTCTGGCCAAGATGCGCAGGCGCGTGGGCCCCGCCATGCCCATCATCGGCGTTGGCGGCGTTTCATCGGCTGAAACCGCACTGGAAAAAATCCGCGCAGGTGCAGACCTTGTGCAGCTATATTCCTGCATGGTGTATGAGGGGCCAGCTCTGCCGGGTAAAATCGTGCGCGGCCTGTCAACGCTCGTGGCGAAAGAGCAGGTCGGCAATATCCGCGACCTGCGCGATACCACAATGGAAAAATGGGCGGAGCGGACGCTTTAGTCCGCGCCACGGCGAAGCAATTACCGACACAGCACCATGGCCCAATACGGCCTGTTCTTCGCGCTCGCATCATAGGCAACCGCCACTCCCAGGCCGCCATAGTTGCCCAGCATGTTTTCCAGATGGTGCGGAGAGCTGATCCAGGCCTTCACCACGCGCTCGACCGTATCCTGTCCTGCAGCTACATTTTCGGCGGCGGGGAGGGGAACGCCTCCGTCCTTCATGCGAATGAGAAAGCTGTCCGTCAGGCCGATGAGATGCGCCATCTTCTGGGCTTTGACCATGCGGTTTGCCTGGTAGGCGGCGGCCTGTTGCGCGGCGCTGTTGGCTGAGAGCGTGGAAAGCCCTCTGGAACGACGAAGCTCGTTGACCATGGGAAGCGCTGAAGCAGTCTCGTCTCGCGTACCGGAGGCGATGCCTTTGTTGGTGGGCGCCGAGACGCAGGCGGAAAGGGCGGCACCAGCCGAAGCCAGCACGAAGCCGCGCCGTGAAAAGGTGAACAAGGACTGTTGGGTCATCAGCGGCGGAAGCTCAAAAGGCGAAGGATGATGAAGACTGGCACGACGATGATGGCACCCGCCAGCAGGTAGTCTCCAATACTGCCCAAGGCGCGGAAGCCGCTGTGCCAGATATCGAGTATGAAATCCCGAACGCCATAAATGATGTTCCAAGGTGTCAGGCCAAACACAGCCATGACGAACCCAACGATCAGGGACACGACGAGCAATTTGACGATTGTCCGCGCCACGCTATCACCCAGCACCTTATCGACCCCACCGGCCATCAGCAAATCTCCTCAATTTCAGCCAGGACATATGAAGCCAGGCGCGTCGATGCAAGTTATGACGCGTTCTGGGCGCGCCGTTTGTCGCTGCCATGAAATAGGACTTGAGTTTTTTTATGGCTTGATGAAAGACAACCTACCTCTTTCAGGAAAGTGCGGATGGCCCCACACCAGTTTTCGTCCGGTGATGCGATTGCAGACCGGCGCGCCGATTATGCCCGCATGCTGGCGGAAAGCGCAGATCACGCCGCCGCTGCAGAATTGATGGAGCAGGCGCTGGAGCTTACCCCGTCATGGGCCGCCGGTTGGGTGCAGCTGGGAGACTATTGCGAGAAGGCAGGACTGACCGAAAAGGCTATCGCGGCCTATGAAACCGTCGACACATTGGACGTCGAGGGAATTTTCGCAGCTCCCCTGAAACTGGCCGTGCTGGGAGCCGCCGAGACGCCCGAACAGCCGCCGAGCGCCTATATCGAGGGTCTGTTTGATGATTACGCCGACCGTTTCGAAACCTCACTCGTGAAAAAGCTGGACTATAGCGTCCCGCAAAAACTGGCCGCGCTGATCGAAATGGCAAAACCTTCGGCGGGTTTTAACTGCGTTGTCGACATCGGGTGTGGTACCGGCCTGCTCGGTCTGGAAATCGTCGATTGGACGCACCGCCTCGAGGGCTTCGACATTTCCACGAACATGCTGGCAAAAGCCGAAGAAAAAGCGATTTACCACCATTTGGCACAGACTGATCTTTCCCTTTCCGCCGAAGCGTCCGGCCTGTTTGCCGGCGATCTTGCCCGTCACCGCGCCGATCTGGTCGCGGCGGCGGATGTGATGATGTATCTCGGCAGTCTGGAAACGGTTATGCCACTGGTTCTCGCGCTCTTGGCACCGGGCGGAACATTCGCCTTTTCAGTGGAGGACGCGGGCAACGACGAGGGCTTCGTTCTCCAGCCTTCGCTGCGCTATGCCCATTCTGAGCGCTACATCACAAGTTTGTTGAGCGTATCCGGTTTTCAAATGCTGGAATCCCGAAAAACCACCATTCGCAAGGACGCCGGAAAACCCCTTTCCGGCATTCTGTTTCTTGCCAGAAAAGCCGCCTGATCTTTTCGTTTCTTGCCTTTTTATCGATAGGTCAGCCCTGCTTACATATCCACATTGAAACGCAGCCTGTTGCGGTGCAAAATGCAGCATATCCGGCTGGTCTCACCTGCAATAAGGTGACACGGCAAAGCAGTTTCAGACAGCACAGACAGTTTCATTCCGGGGTAACGCGCATGGCATTCACGAGAAGCGTTTATGGCATGTGGAGCGCCGATCCCGCAAAGCATGCGCCGCTGGAAGACATCCAAGGGATCGTCACAGGCAGCATCGTATCGGCGCTTGGCTTCTATCTTCTTGCCAGGGTCGGCCTGCTCACCGGCGGAACGGCAGGCGTCGCATTTCTCATTCACTATGCCTTCGGCATCAGCTTCGGCCTGCTGTTCTTCCTCGTCAATCTGCCGTTCTATTATCTGTCCTTCCGCCGTCTTGGCCTCGCCTTTTCACTCAAGACCTTCATCGCCATCGGCCTCGTGTCGGTACTGACGGAACTGGAAAGCCGCTGGATGGTGGTGGAAAGCATCAATCCGCTCTGGGCCGCTTTGCTTGGCGGGCTTCTCCTGGGTTACGGGCTTCTGGCACTGTACCGCCACCGCGCCAGTCTTGGCGGCATCGGCATTCTGGCGATTTACATTCAGGATCGTTTCGGCATCCGCGCAGGTCTCATTCAGCTTGCCTTCGACAGCTGCGTGATGATTGCCGCTTTTGCGGTCATCAACCCTGAGACGGTGCTGTACTCCATCGTCGGTGCTTTTGTGCTCAACCTCTTCCTTGCGATCAACCATCGCTCGGATCGTTACATCGTCGTGCGCTGAACGCTTGAAATTTCTCTCCATGCGGCGCAAGGAGGAGAGACGCAATGTGGGAACGATGATGAGCGATGTAGCAGAGCGCAAGCGCAACCGGTTTTGGGCATCCACCTCGGATAAGCACTCTGTCGTCGAAGACGCGCAGGCCGTCATTGCTGGCAGCATGCTCGTCTCGCTCGGCGTCGTACTCTTATCCGGCGGTGGCCTTTTGACCGGCGGTGTGGTGGGTGTGGCTTTCCTGTTGCATTATGCAACGGGCGTCAGCTTCGGTCTTCTCTTCTTCCTTGTCAATCTACCATTTTACTATATCGCGTTTCGTCGCCTTGGCCTTGCCTTCACCATAAAGACCTTCTGTGCCGTGGCGCTGACATCGGTCCTGTCGGAATATCTTCCGCATCTGATCGTGCTACAAAACGTCAACCCCGTCATCGCGGCTCTGTTTGGCGGCTTGACCGTGGCGGCAGGCATGCTGGCGCTGTTTCGCCACCGTGCCAGCCTCGGAGGCTTTGGAATTCTGGCGCTCTATCTGCAGGATCGGTTTGGCATTCGTGCCGGGCTGGCGCAGATGGCATTCGATTGTACGGTGCTCTTCTGCGCGTTCTTCGTCGCAACGCCGTTCATCATCCTGTGTTCCATCCTCGGCGCGTTGATCATGAACCTCGTCATCGCCGTTAATCACCGAAACGACCGCTATATCGCGATGTAAGGCCCTTCTTTTTCAGTCCGCTTTCCCTACTTTAGGGGAGTGAAACACACAGAGCCTCCCATGACCGGCCAGAATGTCGGAACCTTGCCTCTCTCGTTCCAGACATGGTTCGACGAGAAGGGCTGGAGCCCGCGCGCCCACCAGTTAGAGTTATCGGCCCGCGCCCAAGCTGGCGAAAATATGCTGCTGATTGCACCGACTGGAGCGGGAAAGACGCTGGGCGGTTTCATGGCTTCGCTGACAGACCTTACGCGGCGCGGCAAGGTGCCACCGGGCTCTGCCTTCGTTGGCGTCCACACGCTTTATATCTCGCCGCTGAAGGCGCTAGCCGTGGATATCGAGCGCAATCTCATGAAGCCGGTGACGGAGATGGGTCTGCCCATTTCGGTCGAAACCCGCACGGGCGACACGCCGCAATCCAAACGCCAGCGCCAGAAGCTGAAACCACCGGATATTCTGCTGACGACGCCGGAACAGGTCTCGCTGCTACTTGCCAACAAGGAAGCCGAGCGCTTTTTCAAGGACCTGAAATATGTGGTGCTGGACGAGTTACACTCGCTCGTCACCTCCAAGCGCGGCCATCTCCTGTCGCTGGCCATCGCCCGTATTCGCAAACATGCACCCGGCATGCGCACCATCGGTCTTTCCGCCACGGTGGCCGATCCCATGGATTTGCAACGCTATCTTAGTCCGCAGGTGAAGGGTGAGCCGCCGGCCGGTCTCATCACGGTCGATGGTGGCGCAAAACCCGATATCGCCATTTTGGGCACCGAAGAGCGTATTCCATGGTCCGGACATTCGGCGCGATATGCCATGCAGGATCTCTATCCGGCATTAAAATCGCACAAGACGACACTGATATTCGTCAACACCCGCTCGCAGGCGGAGCGCATCTTTCAGGAGCTCTGGACCATCAACGACGACAATCTGCCGATTGCGTTGCATCACGGCTCACTGGATGCGGGACAGCGCCGCAAGGTCGAAGCGGCCATGGCGGACAACAAGCTGCGGGCGGTTGTCGCCACCTCAACACTCGATCTCGGTATCGACTGGGGTGACGTTGATCTCGTGGTGCATGTGGGCGCGCCGAAGGGCGCAAGCCGTCTGGCCCAGCGCATAGGCCGGTCCAATCACCGTATGGATGAGCCTTCCAAGGCCATTCTGGTGCCCGCGAACCGTTTCGAGGTCATGGAGTGCCGCGCAGCGCTGGATGCGAACTATGTCGGCGCGCAGGATACGCCACCGATAGCTGAGGGCGCGCTGGATGTTCTGGCGCAACACGTCCTCGGGATGGCCTGCGCCGAGCCCTTCGACGCCGATGAGCTTTACCGCGAAGTCACCAGTGCCTCTCCCTATGCCAGCTTGCCCCGCGAAACCTTCGACCGCGTCGTAGATTTTACGGCGACCGGCGGTTATGCGCTGCGCACCTATGAGCGTTATGCCCGCATTCGCCAGACGAAGGATGGTCTGTGGCGCGTTTCCAACCAGCAGGTCGCCATGCAGTACCGTCTCAACCTCGGCACCATCGTCGAGGCGGCGGAACTCAATGTCCGCATGGTCAAGCGTAATGCCAAGGGCACGGTCGGGCGCGGCGGCATGTCGCTGGGCAAGGTGGAGGAGCATTTTCTCGAACAATTGGTGCAGGGGGATACATTTCTGTTCGCGGGCAAGGTGCTGCGCTTTGAAGGCATCCGCGAAAACGAATGCCTCGTCAGCCAGGCCTTTTCCATGGACCCTAAAATCCCGTCCTATGCGGGCGGCAAGTTTCCGCTCTCCACCTATCTGGCAGACCAAGTGCGCTCCATGCTGGCGGACCCTGCGCGTTGGAACGCCCTGCCGGATCAGGTGCGCGACTGGCTGGCCATCCAGAAAGAGAAGTCGATCATACCCAAACGCGATGAGTTGCTGGTCGAGACCTTCCCGTTCCGCAAACGTTTCTTCATGGTCATGTATCCGTTCGAAGGGCGGCTAGCGCACCAGACGCTCGGCATGCTTTTGACACGGCGGCTGGAGCGGGCAGGGGCGAAACCCATGGGCTTTGTCGCCACCGATTATTCTCTGGCCATCTGGGCGCTGGAAGATATCGGCTCGCGTCTGCAATCGAACCGTCTGTCGCTGCCCGACCTGTTGGACGAGGATATGCTGGGTGATGATCTGGAAGCATGGCTGGACGAATCCTTCATGCTCAAGCGCACCTTCCGCAACTGCGCCGTCATTGCGGGACTTATCGAGCGACGTCATCCCGGCAAGGAAAAGACCGGGCGACAGGTCACGGTGTCCGCAGATCTTATTTATGACGTTCTTCGCAGCCATGAGCCCGACCACATCCTGCTGGAGGCCACGCGTCGCGATGCCGCATCGGGACTTTTGGACATTGGCCGTCTTGGCGATATGCTAAGGCGAATCAAGGGACACACTACCCATTGCGCTTTGGAGCATGTCTCGCCGCTGGCCGTTCCGGTCATGATGGAAATCGGGCGTGAGACGGTACCGGGCCAGGCCATGGATGACGTGCTGGCAGAGGCCGCCGATGAGCTGATTGCGGATGCAATGTCATGATGCATCGGCCACTAAAGCATGTCGCGTTTCATTGTCCTCAATGAAACGATAACGTACATGCGACAAAACAAGAGCTAAAGCGTGTCGCAGTGAATCCTATTCACAGAGGCACGCTTTAGAAGATGAAGGACAAAACCGAAACGTGCTGAGCAGACTTGCCTTGAGCGATAAATTTGCCACAGGCTTTGAATGCCTGGGCTCTGAAACGGACATCAATGGTGTCGCCGGCTGGTGCGATCCGCTGGGAGGTCTTTATCTGCCGGACCTGTCCCTGCTGGTCGTGTCTGATCTGCACTTGGAAAAGGGTGCGGCTTTTGCCCGCCGTGGACGGCTTTTACCGCCCTACGACACGATCGCAACCCTCAAGATCCTTGCCTCTCTTGTCTCCCGCTACGATCCGAAAATCGTCGTCAGCCTCGGCGATAATTTCCATGACCGCATCGGCTCAACGCATTTGCCGTTGCCGCTTCGTGATCTCATCAAGGAGATGGCCAAGGGTCGCGAGTGGATCTGGATCAATGGCAACCACGATCCCGATGGTACCGTGGATTTGCCGGGCGCCTCGACCGACGAGATGGTCTACGGCAACCTTGTCTTCCGGCATGAGCCGAAATCCGGTGTCTGCGTGGGTGAAATCGCCGGCCACCTTCACCCAGCCGCGACGGTGCGTCGCCGCGACAAATCCGTTCGCCGTCCGTGTTTCGCAACCGATGGCGCGCGTATGCTCATGCCTGCCTTCGGCGTTTTGAGCGGCGGTCTGGATTTGCGGCATAGGGCGATGCAGGGCCTGTTCGATCACACGTCTCTCGTTGCGCATCTGCTCGGTCGGGAGCGGATTTACTCGGTGCGTTTCGCCAATCTTCTGGGATAATAGCGTCTCAGTGATAGACGTATGGCGCGACGGCGCTTTTGTCGATCTTCACCTTTGCCAATGTCAGGAAACGATCGAGCGGACAGGCTCCGTCTTTAACTTCTCCTTCGCACCCAGGCATGGCTACCGCAGCCTGAAGCGGGGGCGATTTGTCGTCAATCACCGAGGCATTGCGGATCTGGTCGAGCGAGGGCGCAACGAAACCCATTCGGACATAGGGTTTCCCGTCTGCGTCGTGAAGGCGCTCGAAGGTCAGAGCGCCTGTCGGCGGCGTCTCATCATCGAGATAGGGTGGGATTTTCCAGTGGATGCCAAGCAGCGTTGCCAACTCGGCCTGCTGGGTGTCGCTGCCCATAAGCAACAGGAACTTCGCGTCCGGCGGGCCACCCGCTGGGGGGGTCTTGTCCAGTGCGAGAAGAAGCTGATTGAGAAAATTCGAACCATCGCGTTGCGCGATATAGGGCACGCGGTTGCTGAGATCATATTTGATCTGCCGCAGTTGCGACAATCGGATGATATCGGCTGCTGCGGATGCTTTGCCGAAGGCCACCTCATCAGCCGGAAAACCGTTGGCATATTGCAGCAGAAAGACCTGAGCAAGGGTGCCCGCCTCGGCTAGCGGTCCTTTCAGGCTGACGCTTGCTGGCTTGTCGCCCTTGTCCTTTTTGACCTCGATGGACCACGGCCGGTTCTGTAACGAGCAGTCGCTACCGGCTGCATCGCATCCGAGGATCGCATCCATCTCCCTCATCAGCGGTGCTGCCTTTTGCTTGGCCGCATCAAGACTGTCGCCCGCCGCTTCCAGAATGGCGGCTTCCGCTGTGTCTGTATCGATGGCACCGAGTGCCGTCTCGGACGCATCATATAGCGGGTCCGGGCCATCGCCGGATGCATGGCCAACCGTCAGGCCACAGCCCGGAAACATGGTCGAAAGAATGACATTGCCGGTGTCGATGGTGCGCTGGACGGTGCTGTTACCCCACGAGAAAACGCTCTCCTTTGCAGGGCAGCCCGTCTCTGGGACTAGCCCCTTGGCGGCCAGCATGCCATGCTCCCACCTCGCCAGTTGCGCCGCTGCTGTGGCTCCGTGCGACGTCAGCGCCCCATCTGGCGTGTTCCACACCGGCCACTGCTTTGCCGACATGCGGGCAAGTTCTTTGCTACTGGTCTGCGGGCGCACCCCGTGTCGCATCACGGCGACAAATTTGTCACTGACAAGCGTCTCGCAAACCGCAGGGCCAGACATCAGGCAGATTAGAAACGTGGCAGACAAAGTCCGTTTGATGTCCATGTCGTCGTCCTGCGCCTGTGAAAGGAGACACCACAGATAGGATCGCTTTGTGAACCTTTTGTGACCGTATTCAGTCCCTGCGGAACAGGATGCTTGCGCCCCAACCCGTCACGATTGCCAGCAGCACGCACAGAAAGCCATAAACCACCGGTGTCTGATGCGCGGCATCTGTGATGGCCTGCTCCATGCCGGTCTTCACCACGCGCAGTCGCAGTTCCTTTTGCGCCACAGGCATACCGCTCTTGAAGAGATAGGCGCGGGCCGTATGGACGCCGTTCGGCACGTTTGCAGGTAGACGAAGCGTGGCCCAGAACAATCCCGTTCGTTCAAGCCGCACGCCGGTCGTATCGTTGCGGTAGATGCCGCTCGACAGTTTCAGGCGGCGATAGGCTTCCTGGAAATCATAGACATTGTCGGGCACGCCGGAAAAGACAGCACTGCGCAATGGCAGATGGTCTACGCCCAGACCCATGGCCTTCAGCGTTCCCGCCGTTGCGATATTGTCGATGCTGCGGGTACTGGCCATGGAGTAGGATTCCGGCAGTGGCGCAAAGGTGATCGCGCTGGTGTTGATCCAGATGCCAGCGACACGGCTTTTCTTGCGTACGGTGGAATATTCGTTGGGGCCTTCCAGCGTCACGACGATGTCATACTGCCCGATTGCCAGCAAAAGCTGATCGGCATTGTTCAGCGCACCGAACATGGTGAAATCGGCGCCACGAAAATCAGAGGCGATGGAAATTTCGGTCGTCGACGCACCGATCTCGATGTTTTCCTGCAAGGTTCGGGCCTGGCCAGTGGCATCGGGTGAAATCGGCAGCGGCGGTGTCTGCGCAAAGGCAGGCGTGCACAGCGCGCTGAAGGCGGCAGCAAGAAGGGCGGCGCGGATCAATAGCCCAGCCCTCCGACAGCCACGGAAAACAGATCTTCAGGTTTCAACACCAGCGAAATCGCAAGTCTCACGCCAACGGCCAGCACCAGCAGTGCCAGCAATGCACGCAACTGCTCGCCACGCAGTTTCTGGCCGACCCGAACCCCGTATTGCGCCCCGACCACGCCGGCCAGCATGAGGATGAAAGCCAGCACGATATCGACGGAAAAATTCGTCGCCGCCTGGACGATGGTGGTGTAGGCAGTGACAAAAATGATCTGGAACAGCGAGGTGCCGACAACGACGTTGGTGGGCACGCGCAGGAGGTAGATCATGGCCGGTACCATGATGAAGCCGCCGCCGACACCCATGACCGATGTCAGCACACCGATGCCGAAACCCAGGACGATGATGGGAATGACGCTGAGATAGAGTTTCGATTTCTTGAAACGCATCTTCAACGGCAGGCGATGGACCCAGTTGTGGTGACCGGGGCGGCGCAATGTCACTGTCTCGTTGCGGGCAGACCGGCGGATGGCCGAGATGCTTTCTTTTAGCATCAGCGCACCGACGGTACTCAGCAAAATGACGTAGAGAAGCGAGATGATGAGATCGAGCTGACCGATGCTGCGCAAAAGCGTAAACAGCCAGACACCCACCGTCGCCCCGCAAAGGCCTCCGATCAGCAGCATGCCGCCGAGCTTCATATCCAAAGTGCCGCGCCGGAAGTGGCTGATGGAGCCTGAAACGGAAGAGGCGACCACCTGGTTGGCACCGGTTGCCACGGCGACGACAGGGGGAATGTTATAGAAGATGAGAAGCGGAGTGATGAGAAAGCCACCGCCGACGCCGAACATGCCGGACAGAAAACCCACAGCGGCGCCCATGCCAAGAATGATGAAGATATTCACCGATAATTCTGCGATGGGCAGGTAGACAGTCACATCAGGACCTCGGGCATGGTTCCGTGTAAAACGACAAAGCCGCCGGAAGGCGGGCTTTGCCACGAAAGGCGGTATCTGTCTGGGTGGCGGAGGCAGCAAAACCTGCGACCTTTACCGGTCATGCCCGTGGAGGGCATGACTGTCAATTATTCAACGGCAAATACGTTGATAATTTGAAAAGATTGGCACAGGCCGGAATTACTTGTTGCGGGCCAGCAACGCGGTCACCAGTTCATCGGTGATGCGGCCATCCGGCGTCTGTCCGACGGACTTCTGGAAGTTCTTGATGGCCGCCACGGTGGCGCGACCCAGCTTGCCGTCCGGTTCACCCGCCTTGAAGCCATTGTTGTTGAGAATGGCCTGAATGTTGCGGATCGCCTTTTGCATATCGACAGACGATGTCTTGACCTCTTCGCCGCCTGTCCATTCGGCTGGCAGGTTCACCGAGTTGGCGTCATCGTCCATGGGCGTTGCCTGCCAGGTTTCGACTTTCGCCTTGGCGCTGGCCAGTTGTTCCGGTCGCATGGCCTTGGCTACGTCGTCGCGCTTCTGTCCGGCATCGGCATCACCATCACGAGCGGCAATAGCAAACCACTTGTAGGATTCTTCCAGGCTCTGCGGAACGCCGCTGCCGCGTGCGTAAAGAATGGCCAGGTTGAACTGGCTATCGCGGACACCGAGATTGGATGCCTTGATGAACCAGTCGCCCGCGGCCTTGAAGTCCGGAGCACCGGCAGCATCGGAGGCAAGCAGAACGGCCAGATTGTGCATGGCGCCAGCGTTGCCCTGATCTGCCGCCATCTGATAGTAGCGCTTCGCCTCAGGAAGGTTACGCTCTACGCCGTTCGCCTTCTCATACATATTGCCAAGGCGGTATTGCGCGGGCGCAAAACCACGGTCGGCGGAAAGCTTGTACCACTTTGCAGCTTCAGAACGATCGGCGGCAACGCCGCGACCGTCTGTGTAACGCGCACCGACTTCAAACAGGGCCTGACGATCACCCTTGGCAGCCGCTTCGGAAAGCGACGCAGGTTTGATGTCCGATGGCACTGCAATCGTATCGGCTGCTGCCAGGATTTGCTGTTGAACCTCGTCAACCGGCGCCGCGGCAGGGGCTTGCTGTGCAATTTCAGCGCCGGGTTCTGGTGCGGGCGCTTGCACCGCTGGCGCTTCCTCGGGAAGAGGCGAGCCGCCAATCGGGCGCGGGTCGATCTGGTCCGTCTTGGCGTCGGCGCCGACCTGCATGCGCTCAGCGGCCGCCTTTACATTCTCATCGATCATGGCGTCGGATGGAATGGTGACAGCTGGGCGAACGTCGGCAGGAGCAGCCGGTACGGCAGAAATGGTAGGCTCTGTGGCTTTGGGCGTGACCGACGTCGGTTCCACTGAGATGGAAGCGGGCTCGTTTCCAATCAGCGATTTGATGGCGGGCATTGCCATCATCGCAAGAAGAATGGCACCAATGCCGAGCAACAGCGGACGACGATAGCGTGACAGGGCAGAGCCCTGCTCTTCACCGGTCGTCGCACGCTGAGCCCGCGAAGACAGGCCCTTATCGGGAACGCTTTCCTGCGCAGCGGCCTGGGCTGCACGACGGGCGGCGGCAATGAAGTCGGCTCGGTTGTCTGTGTCGCCTGCGCCTGCGCGTGCAGCAGCCGTCTGGCTGGCACGGACGCGTTCGAGAATCTTCTTGATATCAGGCGCACCGGAGCCTGGCTCCAGCAATTCTGTCTCGATGTCCGACTGCAAGGTTTCGACCGGATCCAGCGCGGGTGTGGGATCAATCTGCGTGCGGGCGGGAGCCTGCGCTTGTGGAGCCTCGTCGCTCTTGGCAGCGCTGGATTTGAAACGACTGGTCAGGCTGGACAGCAGGCCGCGCTTTTCCTGTGCCACGGGCTTCGCGGCCTCAGGCGGAACCAGCGTATCCGTCGCCATATCGGCGTCGAGTTGGCGAGAGATTTCGGTTTCGAACGATGCCCGGTCCTGCTTGCCGATCAACCCGTCTTCGGGAAAACTGGCGGCAGGCATGCGCGCACCATCGTAGTCCGCCCAGTCATTCTCGCCATTGGCAGAAACGACAGCGCGCGGTGCATTGCGATTGTCGAGATTATCGAGACGACCGGCAATCTGCACCAGCGTTTCATGCAGTGCCTCGAAGGTGCGGTGCGTGCGCTCTTCAGTGTTGCGGCTCAAGCCTTCAAGCTTGCGCAAATCATTGGCAAGTTCGGTGAGAATGGCGATGTCGGAACTGCTGGCTGTCTGGGCCAGATTGTTGCGCGTGTGCGCTTCCAGAACGGCTTCGGCCGCTTGGCGGGCCGCTTCGATGATGTACTCATCGCTGGACGCCATGTACTCTTCGATCGCCGACATGCGCTGATCGAGTTCCGGCGACATGCCAGCGGCTTCGCTCGCAACCGGCGTTTTCGTCTCATCCAGTTTGGCGGCAATATCGCTCAGGCGGTCTTCCAGACGCTTGAATGCGGTCTCGTAAGACGCAGCCTTCGCCTGTGCAGGCCTGGCTTCGATTTCCTCGATCCGGCGTGCGATTTTCTCCAGCCGTTCAGCCAGCTTGTCGTTGACGGCGCCTTCGCCAAGCTCGTCGATCTTGCGGGAAATATCTGTGAGGGCAGATGTCAGTTCCGGCTGGCTGGATGGGCGTTGCGAGCGCTCCATCATCTTGGAAAGCTGATCCAGCCGCTCACCAAGTTCAGAAACGCTGCGTTCGGTCGAAAGCTCTTCAATGCGGGTCGTCAGCGCATCGAGACGCGCACCCAACGCGTCCGATGGCTTGTTCTGCGCCTCGGAAACATCCTTCAGCGTATCGATTTGCGACGACAGTGCGCTCAAACGGTTTTCCAGCCGCTCTGCAACTGCAGGGTCGAAAGCAGGGGCTGGTCTGTTTCCGGCAGCAGCGATGGCGCGGCTGATTTCGTCCAGACGCTGGTCGAGGCCAGAGAAATGCTCGGAGAACATGCGGTCGTTGGGCTGGATGTGCTTGCCCAGATGCTCGACAGCGCTGGCAATCGTCAGAAGCTTTTCTTCCAGCGCGCGGACCGGCGCGCTGCCGTTCATGGAGGCGAGCTGTGTCTTGATGTCGTCCAGACGATAGGCCAGTCCGATGACTTCTTCCTGGAGCGGCGCAGGATCAAAGCCACGCAACGTGTCCTCGACCGTTTCCCAGCGACGCTCGATCCGGTGCACGCTGTCTTCACGGGCGACCTGGTCCATCAGGACACGCAGTTCTTCGAATTCGCTGCGCAGCGCTTCGGCGTCTGGCGATGCGCTTGCGCCCATGCGCTCGATGCTGGCAGCCAGACGTGCGACGTCCTCGCGAATGTCTTCGGCGAAATGCTGATCTTCGGCAAACGACCGGATGTTGCGCAGTTCAGAGCGCACGCCCTGCATTTCGCGGGCGACACCTTCGGTGATCTCGTGCTTCAATTCCTGGCGCAGGCTGACCAGCGCTTCTGCGACCTCGCGCAGCGCCGCGTCGCCTTGTTGGGGGGCAGGGGGTTGCGGGGCAGGAGCGGTGCGTTCGAAGCGGGCAGTGGGGCGCGGACGTGCCGGAGGAATAGCGGTCGAGGTGCGGTAGTCACGCTCGACATAACGGCGGTCCAGATCGCGCTCGAGCACGGTCTCCGCGCGTGGCGATTCGGTTTTCTGGCGCTCCCAACGGGCATCGAGCGCCTGTTGGCGCTGGCGGATTTCATGGACGGGATCGAAACGACTGGAGGTCGGTTCTCTGGTCGGGCGGGACTGAGGGATCGGCCGTTCGTTTTCGATGCGCGTCGTTTGATTATCATATGAAGGGCGGGTCGCGGTTGCGCCAAGAAGATCGTCAATCCGGGCTTCCAGCCCCTCGATGGTGCGATTGAGCGCATCCAGAGACGATCTGTCGCTGTGCTGAGGGGAATTCGATCGCAATCCGTTCATCTTCCTGCTCGCTTCGTTGCCCTGTTTTTTTCTATCCCGGCCACAAAATGGGGTGTGGAACGGAGGTTTTTTTAAATAGTCGGGTGACGGAGGGTTCTTCAGGACGCGAAGCAGTTCCGCCGAAAGCTACAATGGCCGGAATATGGTTAACAAATAATGAATTAGCAATTACTGTTTTAACGCTTTCTTCATGAAGGTGAACGAAACCACTGATTAACCGCAGTCACGCAAGCTTCGCGCAAGCTTGAAATCGCTGCCAGATTTCTCACGAATGTCATTTGACGTTTACGCGCACGTCAAATATTGTGACCATCATGTTGACGCCGGAGTGGTCCGGTAAACGATGCGGAGGATCATCGGTAATGCCTGTTTACAAGGCCCCTGTTCAAGATACGCTTTTCATTCTCAATGACGTGCTCGGCATCGAGCGCTACAACAATCTGCCCGGTTTTGAGGACGCAACGCCTGACATGATCGAAGCGATCACGGGTGAGGCTGCAAAAGTGGCCGAAGAGCAGCTCTTCCCGCTGAACCTGTCTGGTGACCAGCAGGGCTGTCAGCGAAGCGCCGATGGTTCGGTTACCGTACCTGACGGCTTCAAGGAGGCCTACGACGCCTATTGTGAAGGTGGTTGGACCGGCTTGGCCGTTCCGCCTGAATATGGTGGGCAGGGGCTTCCTTACACGTTGCATGCGGCCATCGGCGAATATATGTCGTCGGCCAACCTGTCGCTGATGATGTATCCTGGCCTGACGCAGGGGGCGATTGCGGCGGTTCTGGCGCATGGCTCCGAGGAACAGAAGCAGACCTACCTGCCGAAAATGGTCGAGGGCACATGGTCTGGCACCATGAACCTGACGGAACCCCATTGCGGCACCGATCTGGGTCTTCTGCGCACCAAGGCCGTGCCGCAGGGCGATGGCTCATATAAACTGTCCGGTCAGAAGATTTTCATCTCCGCTGGCGAACATTCCATGACCAGCAACATCATCCATCTGGTTCTTGCCCGGATCGAGGGGGCGCCTGAAGGCACCAAGGGTATTTCGTTGTTCATCGTGCCGAAGTTCCTTGTCAACGACGATGGCTCGGTCGGTGCACGTAACGGTGTCGTCTGTGGCGCGCTCGAACACAAGATGGGTATCCACGGCAACGCGACCTGCGTCATGAATTACGACGATGCGACCGGTTATCTCATCGGCGCCGAGAACAAGGGCCTTTCGGCCATGTTCGTGATGATGAACGAAGCGCGCCTCGGCGTTGGTCTCCAAGGTCTTTCGGTCGGCGAGATCGCCTACCAGAACGCCGTGGAATATGCCCGCGAGCGTATTCAGGGCCGCTCTCTCTCCGGTGCGAAAGCGCCCGAAAAGAAAGCCGATCCGATCATCGTTCACCCGGATATCCGCCGCACGTTGATGACCATCAAGGCTTATAACGAAGCCAGCCGTGCGTTCCTTTTGTGGACAGCGCTGCAATCGGATATCGCCCACCGCGCCACCGATGAGAAGGAACGTCAGGCGGCCGACGACATTCTCGGCCTCGTCACGCCGATCCTCAAGGGTGTGCTGACCGACAAGGGCTTTGACCATGCCGTGATGGCACAACAGGTCTTCGGCGGTCACGGCTACATCGAAGAACACGGCATGAGCCAGTATGTGCGCGATGCCCGCATCACCATGATCTATGAAGGTGCCAACGGCATTCAGGCGCTTGATTTGGTGGGCCGCAAGCTCGGCCTCAATGGCGGCCGTGCCGTCATGGCGCTGTTTAAGGAAATCGGTGATTTCTGCGAGGAAAACCGCGCAGACGAGAGCCTTACGCTCTACACCAAGGGCCTCAAGAAAGGTCTGAACGACCTGCAAGCGGCCACCATGTGGTTCATGCAGCATGCCATGGCGAAGCCGGATAATGCCGGTGCCGGTTCTACCGACTACATGCACCTCTTCGGCCTCGTCGTGCTGGGTTACATGCAGGCCCGCATGGCGAAGGCTGCGCAGGTCGCACTGTCTTCAGGTTCTGCAGCGGACGAGCAATATCTCAAGACCAAGCTCGTCACGGCCAAGTTCTTCATGGAACGTATTCTGCCGGAGACGGCGCTGCGCAAGACCCGCATCGAGGCCGGTGCCGACACGATGATGGAACTGGCTGCGGAAGCGTTTTGATAGTGAGCGAGGGGCAAGACCCCTCACCAACAAAATCTAAGACTTAGCTTTGCTAAGACTTTGATTTTGTGTCCTCTCCCACAAGGGGAGAGGTAACCCGGAGCGGGCGCGGCACCCTTATCTCTCCCCTTGTGGGAGAAAAAGCGATTTCGAAATCTTAGCCAGCGGCTAAGTTTCAGAAATCGCAAGTGAGGGGTAGCCTTGCGCCACCCGAAAGTTTCAAGGCGCCAAAACGCCGACAGGGAGATTAACAAATGACTGACGTATACATTTATGACCACGTCCGCACCCCGCGCGGGCGCGGCAAGAAGGATGGTTCGCTGCACGAAGTGCCGTCCGTTCGTCTGGCCGCCAAGACGCTGGAAGCGATCCGCGACCGCAACGGGCTTGATACGGCGACCGTCGATGACATCATCATGGGCTGTGTCGATCCGGTCATGGATGCGGGTGCCGTCATCGCCAAGGGTGCTGCCTTCGAGGCTGGATACTCCACCAAGGCACCGGGCATGCAGATTTCCCGCTTCTGCGCATCGGGTCTGGATGCCATCAACTTTGCGGCTGGTAAGATTGCGGCGGGTGCCGATGAGATTGTCATCGCAGGCGGTGTCGAAAGCATGTCGCGTGTCGGCATGGGCATGTCCGGCGGTGCCTGGTACATGGACCCGTCCGTCAGCTTCCCGGCCTATTTCATGCCGCAGGGCGTATCGGCCGATCTCATCGCCACCAAATACGGCTTCACCCGCGATGACGTCGATGCTTTCGCTGTCGAGAGCCAGAAGCGCGCCGCCCACGCCTGGGAAAACGGCTACTTCAAGAACTCCGTCATTCCGGTGAAGGACCAGAACGGCATCACCATCCTCGACCGCGATGAGCATATGCGCCCCGGCACCGATATGCAGGCGCTGGCCTCGCTCAACGCATCCTTCCAGATGCCGGGCGAAATGGGCGGTTTCGAAGCTGTCGGCATCATGGCGCATCCTGAAGTGGAGCGCATCAATTACGTCCACCATGCGGGCAATTCGTCCGGTATCGTCGATGGCGCTGCCGCCGTTCTTGTCGGTTCCAAGGCGGGCGGCGAGAGCATGGGGCTGAAACCCCGCGCCCGCATCCGCTCCTTCGCCAATATCGGCTCCGACCCGGCGCTGATGCTGACCGGCCCCGTCGATGTCACCGAAAAACTACTGGCGAAGACCGGCATGTCGATTGCAGATATCGATCTGTTCGAACTTAACGAAGCCTTCGCCGCCGTTGTGCTGCGCTATCTCCAGGCCTTCGACATCAGCCATGACAAGATGAACGTCAACGGCGGCGCAATCGCCATGGGCCACCCGCTGGGTGCCACCGGCGCGATGATCCTCGGCACGGTTCTGGACGAACTGGAACGCCGCGATCTCAACACCGCACTGGTCACGCTGTGCATCGGCGCAGGCATGGGCACGGCAACGGTTATCGAGCGGGTTTGATTTGGTCTTAACCCTCCCCCTTGTGGGGAGGGTGGCCGGCAGGCGGGAGGGGTCTTTGCCGCAAATTCCCCTCCCCAACCCCTCCCCACAAGGGGGAGGGGCTTAACCCCGCCAGATCGCACCTGCT
Organism: Rhizobium skierniewicense; assembly: GCF_014196515.1. Lineage (GTDB taxonomy): Bacteria > Pseudomonadota > Alphaproteobacteria > Rhizobiales > Rhizobiaceae > Agrobacterium > Agrobacterium skierniewicense. The sequence goes on from NZ_JACIDV010000002.1 coordinate 105,622, forward strand.
TGGAGCGGTGGCTGTCGTAAAGAAATTCAGGGAAGAGGAATCCCAATATGAGCACTTATAAAAATTTCACCCTCGAAACAGACGCAGACGGCATCGCCCTCGTGACCTGGGATATGCCGGACAAATCCATGAACGTCTTTACGGCGGACGTCATGGAAGAACTGAACGCAATCGTTGACGCAACGGTGGCGGATGGTGCCGTCAAGGGCGTGGTCTTTACATCCGGCAAAGCCACCTTTTCCGGCGGCGCTGATCTGTCGATGATCAAATCCATGTTCTCGTTCTACCACGAGGAAAAAGCGAAGAACCCGGAGGAGGCATCCAAGAAGCTGTTCGATCTGGTTGGCAAGATGAACGGCCTGTTTCGCAAGATCGAAACCAATGGCAGGCCGTGGGTATCTGCCATCAACGGCACCTGCATGGGCGGCGCGTTTGAATTGTCGCTGGCCTGCCACGGCCGTGTTGCCTCCAATGCCAAAAGCGTCAAGCTGGCGCTGCCGGAAATCAAGGTCGGCATTTTCCCCGGTGCTGGTGGCACGCAGCGCGTTTCGCGCCTGACCGATGCGCAATCCGCACTTCAGATGATGACAACAGGCCAGTCGCTGACGGCAAGCCGCGCCAAATCCATGAACCTCGTCCATCAGGTGGTGGAGCCGGATCAACTGATCCCTGCCGCCAAACAGATGATCAAGGATGGCCTGAAGCCCGTCGCCCCATGGGATGAAAAAGGCTTCAAGGCCCCCGGTGGCGGCATCTGGACGCCAGCTGCCGCCCAGCTTTGGCCAGCGGCTCCCGCCATTCTGCGCCGCGAAAGTGCTGGCAACTACCCGGCAGCCCTCGCCATCCTCAAATGCGTTTACGAAGGTCTGCAATTGCCCTTCGACACGGCCTTGAAGGTCGAGCAGCGCTATTTCACGGAAATCCTGCGCTCGAAAGAAGCGTTTGCGATGATCCGCTCGCTGTTCATTTCCATGCAGGAACTGGGCAAAGGCGCGCGCCGTCCCGTTGGGCAGCCGAAGAGCGATCTCAAACATGTCGGCGTCGTAGGCGCGGGCTTCATGGGCGCGTCGATTGCTTATGTCACCGCCGTTGCCGGTCTTGATGTCACCCTGATCGACCGTGACGACGAGGCCGCCGCGAAGGGCAAGACCACCTGCGAAACGTTGGTGAAGGATAGCGTCGGCAAGGGCCGCATGACACAGGAAGAGGGTGCCGCCATCCTCGCCCGCATCACCCCAAGCGCCGATCACGCCTCGCTCACGACCGCAAATCTCGTCATCGAAGCCGTGTTTGAGGATCGTGACGTGAAGAAGGCCGTGATAGAAGCTGTCGAGGCCGTACTGCCGGAAGGCGCGATCTTCGCATCCAACACCTCCACTCTGCCCATCACCGGCCTGGCGAAAAACGCCAAGCGTCCGATTGATTTCATTGGCATCCACTTCTTCTCGCCAGTCGAAAAGATGATGCTGACCGAAGTTATCATGGGCGAGGAAACGGGCGATAAGGCACTGGCGGTCGCGCTGGATTATGTGGCGAAAATCAAGAAGACGCCGATCGTCGTCAACGACACACGTGGCTTCTTCGTCAACCGCTGCGTGCTGCGCTACATGGCCGAAAGCTACGACATGCTGATCGAAGGTGTCCCCGCCGCCATGATCGAAAATGCCGCGAAATTCGCTGGCATGCCGGTCGGCCCGTTGGCGCTGAACGATGAAGTCGCCATCGACCTTTCCTACAAGATCCTCAAAGCCACCGTCGCCGATCTTGGCGAAAAGGCTGTCGATCCGCGCCATATGGAACTGGTCAAGAAGATGGTGGAAGGCGAGGGCCGCTTTGGCCGCAAGAACGCCAAGGGCTTCTACGACTACCCGGCAAAGCCTGCCAAGAAGTCCCTATGGCGTGGCCTCAAGGACCTCAATGCACAGAAGAAGCCTGAGGAGGTGGACATGGAGGTGCTGAAACAGCGCTTCCTCGTTACCATCGCCCTGGAAGCGGCCCGCACGGTAGAAGAAGGCATCGTCACCGATCCCCGCGAGGCAGACGTCGGCTCCATCCTCGGCTTTGGCTTTGCGCCCTACACCGGCGGAGCACTGTCCTACATCGACGGCATGGGTGTGAAGGCGTTCGTGGAGCTTGCGGAAAAGCTGGCGCAGAGCTACGGCCCGCATTTCCAGCCGACCCCGTTGCTGAAAGACATGGCCACCAAGGGCGAAACCTTCTACGGCCGGTTCGATCCCTATGGCTCTGCTGCAAAAGCGGCTTGAGATCAAAATCACTCAACCAACAGCAGGCCCTCCGGGGCCTGTTTCTTTGCCGGTATCTCTCGAGACCAATCTGTAATTGCGTGCCGGTGTATAACTTGAAAATTATAGAGGATCGTTACAGGGAGTGCCCAGCCCGCGACGCGTTAACTCTGGCCACAACATTCTGTATTACTTGATATTATTCTGATGACTTAATAACGACATTTCCTTTATATCCATTTTAGCAACGGCTGGGGCACCATTGCTCACTGATATTGCGCGCCTCAATTCCAGAGGGTTTTTCCATGAAAAGAACCATGTTGGCCGCCGCCTTTGTACTGGCGCCTTTTTTTGCCCAAGCCGAAACACTCAAGTTTCCCGGCGAAGCGCCTATCGCATCGGTCATAATTCCCGATGACTGGGAGCCGAAGGAAACCGAAACCGGCGTAGACGCCACATCGCCCGATGCCGCGATCTACTTCTCCATCGATGTCGCCAGCGACAAGACCATGGACAAGGTCATCGATGACGCCATCAAGTTCCTGACCGACAATGGCGTGGAGATCGATGCCAGCACCAAGTCTGATTCCGGCGACGTCGAGATCAACGGCATGCAGTTCGGCAGCATCGAGTTCGATGGCAAGGATGAGGATGGCCCGGTCGACGTGTCCTTGGGCTTTGCATCGCCGCGCGAAGGCAAGATGCTGGTCGTGACCTATTGGGGTACAAAGGCCACGCAGGATGCGCATCACGCGGAACTGGTCGGCATCTTGCAGTCGCTTAAACCCGTCAAGTAAGCCGCCCTGTGCTTCGGCACGTGCCACGCCGATACCACCGTCTCGACTGGCGTTTGAAACTGCTTTGGCGATTGGATGAAACGCTGCATCCTTTTTCTAATTTCCGCGTTTGCTAACTATCTGCTGTCCGGCCGAGACGTCGCGACGGCGCAAAGCGAAATTGCGAGAGGAGAAGTGAATGAGGGCACCGGTACGTTCCCATGGTTTCGACAAACCATCAGACCTTGAAGACGAACTTTCTGAACTGGACGATGATGTGAGCACAACACCCAGAAAGCCTGCCATGAGAGCCAAGCCACCTGGGAAGGAACCGGGCGCTGTTGATTTGAGAGAGGAATTGACCGCGCTGCGCCGTGACGTGGATGCCCTCCGCAAACAGGTCGAGACACTTCAATCGGCGCGCGCGCACCAAAAGCAGTCGTCCGGCCACCGGGCCGATGTGGCAAACTGGCTTCCTGTCGTCCGCTCGGTTGCGATCACATCAATCGCTGGCCGCATCTTTGCGTCCTCGCCCATCATGGCGCTGCTCGTCGCTGCAGTGCCTTTCGCCTTGGGGCTATCTGCCGGTTCGAAATAACGGCAGACATGGTTTGGAAAACAAAGGCCCTGCCGGCTTCCGGCAGGGCCTTTGTCCTATTTCATTGCAGCATCCAGTTTCGCTTTCCAGCCGCCATCGTCCAGTTGCTTTCGGACGAAATCATCGACGGCTGCCTTCAAAGCGGGGTCTTTTCGCACGAGATATGCGTTTTCGAAGTGTGTGAAAGGCTCCGTGACTTTCGTGGGGCACAGTACACCGGGATGAAGCTTGGATTGAAGATCGACTTCTACGCCGTCGGTCACCATCACATCTGCTCTGTTGGCAGCAATTTCATCGAAAATCACACGGTTGTCCGGAAAGACCGCGATCTTCGCATCGGTGAAATGCTCATGGGCAAATTTGTCGTTCGTACCGCCCGGATTGACGATGACGCGTGTGGACGGCTGGTTGATGGCATCGATGCTTGAATACTTGGTCTGATCTTCGCACCGGGCGATCGGCCGCTTGCCGTCCTTGACGTTTGGCACCGAAAAATCGCCGACCTCCGCACGCGCCGCGTCGACGGTTATGCCGCCTACCAAAACATCGAATTTTTTGGCCTTGAAGTCTTCCAGCAGCGTCTTCCATGTGGTTGGCACGAACTCCGGCTCGACACTAAGAGATGCCGCCAGTTCCTGTGCCATGGAGATATCTGCACCCGTCAGTTCACCGTTCGGGCTTTTGTAACTGAAGGGTTTGTAATCGCCGGTCGTCCCAATTTTCAAAACACCTGCCTTCTTGATAAGGGCAAGGGCGCTGTCGTCCGCATGAGCAGAGGCTGTGGTCATAAAGGTTGCAATGATGAGTACGAGCAATGAAGTTTTCTTCATTAATGTGTTCCCCTTGTGCTGTGTCATAATTAATAACGGCCGTTCCGTGTGGGCGATCGGAGGCCATCCTCATTTCTTGTTCAACGAAAAACGGGGCGCAAGCCAATTGTGTGTTTCGTCGAAGAGTTTTATCTTTTGCGTTGATCTGGGCATGGCCAGAAACGACGAAAAAACTGTCAAAAAAGTTTCGTCAAGCGCTTGCCATGGCCGAACAAGATGCTATAACCCCGCTCACTTCCGGGGCAGATTGCTTCTCCGGTACTGACCAAAAGTGAGGGTTCTCATAGAGCCTGTAGTGCCCGAATAGCTCAGTTGGTAGAGCAGCGGATTGAAAATCCGCGTGTCGGTGGTTCAAATCCGCCTTCGGGCACCATTCTAACCCCTTGGTGTTGCTGTCTTTTTCCATATTCAAGCTATTCCTTATAAATTCGGGTTTGACAGAATTTTCAAGATGGTTTGACAGAATTCGTTTTCCGTCTGTTCACTTCGGCGGCGAAATCCTTCACGGCGGCGTTGGTCTGTTTCGACATATCCGCTCGTCTCGAATAGTGTTTCGCCATGGCTTCCGTCTTCTGGCCAAGGACGTTGGCAATGGTCCCGTAGTCCATGTTCATTTCTCGGAGAATGGTCGCCACAGTGTGCCTCAGACCCTTCAAGGTCAGCCCCGGCTGGACGCTGCCTTGCTCCTCCAGTGCCATCCGAACAGGTCGCCACGACGCCCTAAACCCTGAGACAGTCCACGGCTTGCCATGGCTGTTTGCACAGAGTGTCATCGCGGAATGTTCCGGCGCAGCGTCCAGCGCGGCCGAGACAGGGTCTAGGAGAGGCAACAGAACCGCTTCGCCTGTCTTGCCACGCTTGGTGTCGATCATCCCTTTCCGAATAGCCGTGCGGGGCAGGGATATGGCGTCCTGCGGATCGAGGCCGTAGAACATCATCAGCGTGACTGCTGGCAGCATGTGAGAGGGCAGGGCCGCAAGCACGGCGTCCCGTTCGCTGTCCATCCATGGCCTGTTGGCTTCCGGCGCGTTCTTCGGGCGCTTAATGGCCTTGATGCCAGCGGCCGGGTTCTCTTTCACCTCACCCCGCTCTTTCCCCCAGGCGAACAAGAGGGAAAGCACCGTCCGGACATAAGATCCAAACTTACGGCCCTTGCTCTCGCCTGCCTTGTCGCGGATCTTCACGATCAGCGGCGGCTTGAACGCTGTAAGCGGCGTGTTCTCAATGCTTTTGAGGTAATCAAAGCATTTCTGATAATCGGAGCGAGTGCGGGCCGAGATCTCGGTTTGAAATGCTGGACTGGCGCGGTACTTGGTGATGAGAGCGCCGAGGGTGCCAGCCTTCACGGCGTTGCTTTTTTCGTGGAGCTGGCTGATGCGGTAGCACTCGCCATAAAACTCCATCGTCCAGAGTGGGAATTGATCGATGTCGATGGTGCTGCCAGTCTTGCGATGGTAGCAGCGCCATTTGAAAGGCGGCTTCTTATCCTGAAAAATCTGGAAGCCCTTTGGGCGTTTACGATCTGCCATCAACCGAGCCTCGCGATAATAGCGTCATCGCCCGCTGCCTCGCCGCCTTTCAGCGCATCGAGGAAGTCGTCGAGGTCGCGCATATCGTAGACCTTGCCACCGGAAGGCATCGCGATCGGCGTCACGTGGCAATCCACAGGGAAGCGCTTCACTGGAAGGCCGCAATAGTCTGCGGCCTCCCTGAGCGTCAGCATACGCCGAGGCGCAACCCGAATGTTCAATGTTGCGGATGCAGCCATTTCACGGAGCCTTTCTGTGCGTATCGGCACCAATATTAGACATTAAAATCCGCCCTCGCTTTGCCCTGAATATCATCCACCATGGCGCTGACGGCCGCGCGGGGAATAGCGAGATCAGTAAGGGCTCGATCAAGGCACTCAGCGCATTTTTCGATGTGACTGTCATCAAGCCAATCTTTGCTTTGTAGGGCCAACCAAACGACGCGCAGCAATGAGTCGACCCGGTAAAGATCCTCTGTGATGTCAATGAATGGGTCAGCTTTTGCGAGAGCTTCCATAAAATCGCTTCGACCAGTGGAGCTCATGCTGAACCGCCTTCCGGGCAGCAGTCCCGCAGATCGATAAGCTTGACCTGCAAGGCGTCTGAGAGCTTTTCCAATTCAAACGCGGCGTCCCAGATCTCGGCGGAGGCGAAGCCTAGAACTTTGCGTTGATCATCCCCGCAATAGTAGAAGCCAGGACGATCGTTGATTTCACACGACTTAAAAAGAACGTCATCAATCAGGTTTTGGTTGATGATTCCGAAGCAATACAAGCTGTGAAGCTGTTCCTTGAGCGCTTCCATTAACTTGCTGCATTCATGAATTTTTTCAGCAGCACTTGCGCCACTGGCAATTCTCGTTGTATGTATCGCGGGCATAGATTGACCTTTCCAAGGGGTTAGGAAAAGCCGACGCTGGTTCTCAGGCCGTAGCGTCGGCTTTTTTCGTTTCGTGAATTTTTGTGCTCGAATATATGCTCTCAAGTGCCACTATGATCTCAGCATTCATCGATCGCCGATTTTGCAGGGCTGACGCCTTGATTTTTTCTTTGACGTCTTGGGGCAAGCGAACCCCAAGCGGAGGAATTGCACTCATTGAAAGTTCCTTAGGTGACTACACAGTGTAATCGCTACACATTGTAGCTATTGTCGTCAATCAAATTTTAACTACAACGTGAAGTCATGAGCATCAAAAAGCCCGCCGACGAAAAAGTTTCTAATGTTCCACCCTTTGGATTGCGCTTGCTTCCGGAGTTAAAGGACAAAATTGCCAAAGCGGCCTCTGAGAATAATCGCTCTATGAATGCTGAGATCGTTGCGCGTCTCACGCTGACCTTGGAAGAGACGATATGGGAGCGCCAGAAATTTATCGATACGCTCAATTTTAAGCAGCACATGCTCGAAAAAGCAGGCCACATGCTCTTTCGCAATATTGCGGAAATGAGAGCTTTGAAAAATAATCTTGAGTACGAGACCGCCCTCCGGATTTCTCAAAGTAATACTGTAGCTGCTCTCTGCCATGCGATTTTGGATTCTGATGCAGAAGGCCGACTGAAAGAGACAGCAGATTTTGTGTTGTCCGCTGCCATCAATCCAGACACGGTTACCGATATGGATGCCCTGCAGGAGATGTTGGATCGAGAGCTCGGCGACAGCGATGACGTTCCGGCGGACTGGGAAGATTCCCTTTCGGACGAGGATAAGAAGAACCTCAACGAGGCAAAGATGTTTGTGGCTCGCGACGGAGATGTCGAACTGAATAGACTCGGCAACCGACCAAGAAAACAAAAGCCTAAGAAATAGCCCCATTCCTAAGTGCCGATAACCTCTGACTTATCGGAACTCAGCACCCTTCTGTCACTTCATCTAAAAACAAGCAGACGCTATTCTCATGAAATCAATATGGTTGCCCTTGGGCCTGATAGTCGTTCTGATCGGCCTAGCTGTATGGCTGGGAGGCGTCCGCATCTTCGTAATCCAGCCTATAGGCGCTATTCCGAAAGGCGTGACGGCTGTAGTGATCGGAATACACGGCCTGAACTTTGTCGATAGTCCTGACGCGGTATGCGCTCGATTGGGACAACCGAACCTGTTCTGCCGTGGTGCGGCGGCCGCGCGTGTGGCAAATGAGGGAAAGATTATTCTACGCCTTCCTTACAGCGAGACTCTCTATCGGATGACAGGCCCAAAAATGTATTAGGTGAACTGAAAAAGGGTTCGCAAAATTGGCGAACCCTCACCTTGGACAATTTGTCCGTTGCTTACGTGGTGGACAAATTGTCCGTGACGTAACTGGGGAATTTCCCCACCATGCTCATCGCCAAGTTGGCGACGAGGGTTAGAGTTGCCAATCTGGCGACTCTTTCAACGGCCAGCAGCAAGTCGCCAACTTGGCGACATGGCAACGTTCAAGTGGCAAACTTTGCCACATGAGCCTTTGGAAGGCGCATATGGTTTGTGTCGCCTTCACCCACCCGCCTAAAAACCAGCAGATCCCCCGCTTTTTCTGCCTTCTTGACGGCTATTCTAACGGTAGATCGACTGACGCCGGCCCGCGCTGCGACCTCGACATGTGATAGCTCACAGCAATTACGGCGGCTGATTTCGGTGTAGATCGCCACCAGGGCGCGGTTTTCAAGTTCAGAATAGACCATAGAACAGGCTCCCAACAACCAGTTAAAGTGACGATGATCGTCTCGCAGCTTCACGAACCGACTTGACTGCGATGCCAGGGAACTGAGCCCTATCCTTAGCCATCTGCGCCTTGAGTTGCTCGATTTCCGGCCCGCTACCTCGCACGTTGTAGACGGGGGCAAAGCTGACTTGAACAGGCTGTTGCCCTTGTGGCTTCATGCTCGGCAGTGACGGCACCGAAACACCGACCGCGCCGCCGTTGGCGTAACCTTTGAGGCCGCGCCGCATGGCCTCCATTGCGGCGGGACCGCCAGCGGCCGCGACAGCCGCCTTGTCGAAAACGTATTCGCCCTTATGAACGACGCCGGCAGGCTGATATTTACCACCGTCACCAGTGTAGCCCCCCTCTGCAAACAGACCGCCAGGCGCGGAGGGAAATTTGCCGCCGCCGCCGCCAAGCATGCTGAATATGCTACCGAGCCCGCCCCCGCCCCCGCCGCTGAAAAGCTGGTTCAAGCCGCTGTCGAGTAGCCGACTGGCAAGGCTCTTCAAGGCGTTGCCCAACGATTCCGCTGCCGAAGCGCCGTTGAGGAAGCCATCAACCATCGTGCCTGCAAAGTCCTTCGCAGCTTCTCGCGCCTCTTGTGCGGCTTCTGCAAGCCTGTCTGTGGCGTCCTGCTCCCGCTGGATTGCGTCGATCTTGTTGGCGATGGAAAGCTGCTCGTCGCTGGTCGCTGCCGCGCCTGCCTGTCTCAGCGCGTTCATCTTCTCTTGTTGGACCGCAGTCTTGCCGATCAGCGAATATTCGAAATCAAGCTGCGCTATCAGGTCGGTTACGGCCTTGCGTTCCCTGTCGGCTAGATTGGCAGCTCTTTCACGCCCGCGCTCTTCGCCGGGGTCTGTCGGCTTGATGGGAGTGAAGGTCCGGTCTGTTGGCTTCGAGACTTCCGGAAGCCGAGAGTTTCGGATTTCGACAATCTTCTGCTCTTCCTTGGCGATATCTTCGAGGCGCTGCTGATGCTCTCGCAAGTCGGTGTTGTTGACTGCCTGAGACAGGGGATTGCTCATCCCTGCACGTTCAATCTCCCGCTGGCTTTCCTTCGAGGCCAGTATCTTGTTCTCGATTTCTAGCCGTTCAAGCCCCAGTTCGGCGGCGCGTCTGTCGAGCGTTGTGTTATTTTGGTTTTCTACCGAGCGCCAAGCGTCGATGAAATCCACAAGCGAGTCTGCAGCGGAAACAATTGCGCCCTTCAGGTTCTGGCCCACTGTGTTAACGATGGTGTTGAACTTTGCGTCCAGATCAGCGGCGCGCTTTACGAGCTTTTCCTCAATCACGATGCCCAGGTCATTTGCTGCCGTGATCTGCGACCGAATCCCCGCTTCGCCTTGCTCGATGAGCGCAACCATTCGTTCGCCGCCTTGACCACCGAATAGCTCATCAAATATGCGGACGCCTGCCGCCGTGTCTTTCAACTGGCGGGTTCTCTCGACGAGTAGCAGGAGGAACTCAGACGGATTTTTCAGCCGCTCCTGTACCTCCTGAGGTGTCAATCCAAGCCGCTGGAAAGCCTCGGCAGCGCTGCCCTTGCCAGTCACGGCAAACTCGTCGGCTCGCAGCGACAGCTCTTTGAGGCCATCCGTGATGGCGTCAATCGGAATACGGGCTTGTTCGGCCACATAACGCCACTCTTGAAATGCTTCGACCGACACACCTGCGATCTTGGCTTGATCCCCCAGCTCGGCCACGGCTTTCGTTGCAGCCACAAATCCGGAGGTTAACCCGGCTATCCCGCCCGCTGCGACACCTGCGAACAGTCCGGCGCCAAAGCTCTTGAACACACCGCCGATCTTTGCCGCGCTGGAAGCGAACGATGTTTCCATGGTTCGCGCTGCGCTGCGGCTGCGGCGTTCGATATTTGACATATTCTTGTCTACGCCACTTTCGAAGCGCTTTAGCTTCTTTTCAGCGTCAGCGAGGCGCACCTCCATGCGCGTGTACAGAACGGCATCATTTGCCATCGTTAAACTCCTTTACGGCTTTGTTGAGCGCACGGCTGCGACGGCTTCGGAACTTCTTTTTCAGCAATCGATAGGCAGGCCAGTAAAATGGTTGAGCGTTTTGTTTGACGGTCCCGAACTCGGCCGCCAAGGCGTAATCATACTTACCGCCAGCACTTGGCCTGGTCGTCGTCGCACCACCTGCGCGCACCACCTGTCCACCCGTCTCGGTTTCATGGTGCCTGATGCTGTCATGAAGCGGCGTTCCGTCCTCCGGATCTTTGGGGACAAAGCGTTGAGACAGATTAACCCATTCCTGAGCATCCTTCTCAATCGCTTTGTTGACTTCCTTCAGGACCGTTTTAGGAAGCCTTCGGAGCCGCCGCTTGAATTCGGCCATCCCGTTGTTAGCCATCGGCTGTGTCTACGTCTTTGTCAGTGCCGAAAAGGAAAGACTCAACGACCGTGAGAACGGTCGGCATACTCTCGGCAATCGGCCTGTTTTCCACCCAGGTCTTAACCTTGCTGGTCGCCTCGATCGGCGTCATGCCGCCACCAACAAGGCCGAGGTGTAAAATAGACCGAATGTCGATTAGCATGGCGGCTCTGGCCTGAACCATCTGATTGAAGGTAGAAAAAAGGGAGCGGCCGTTGTCACGCTCCCAACTGCATGCGAGCTCCCATGTGAGATTGAAGGTGTATTCACCGTCTCCGAATGGCAGAGTTACTTCGCCGAGAGATTTTGGCGGCGTCATGGATAGATCCTTTGAAGGTTGAGTGAAAGAACGGCGGCTCCCCCAGGAGAAAAGGGAGCCGCTTACTGACCGGATGGGATTGGCCCGATCAGGTCACGTTACCGAAATCACCGTAGGTCAGTGCCTTCGGGTTCTTCACGGCAAAGGCGAGACGTTCTTCGGCAAGAACGGTGACCATGTTGTTGATGAAGTCCTTATCGACGTAACCAACCTCGATGCGCGCTTCCCAGCGGTCGTAGATGGTCGCGGCCTGACGGAAGGCACCGACGAGGAATTTATCCACGGAGATCGCGGGCGTTGAAACAACAGGCAGGCCGAAAAGAACGGGCTGAACAACGGACTGCGGATCTCCCATGATGTAACGGCCCTGACTGTCTTTCGTCAGGCGCATGGCCCACCAGTCAGCAGGATTGACGATGACGCCATCAGGCTCATAGAGGGCAAGAGAGGTTTGCAGCGCGGCGAGGGCAACATTGTCGATCGCCGTTGCTCCGGCAACAACGATGGGAGCGGCATAAGCCGTCGCCTGAGGGATCATTCCGAGCAGATTTTGGCCCGTGCCGTCACCGCTCAGGAGCTGAGTCTCTTCTTTGAGAGCGAGGCCGTAAAGAAGTTCGCTGTCGATGATGCTGGAAAGCTGCGGGACATCATCGAGAACCTGCCGTGACGCCTTCATCCAGTGAGCGATTACCTTCGCGGCCGTTGTCTTGAGTTCGAACTGGAGATCGCTTTCGGGCTTCGTCGCCGTTTCTGCGACCATGCCCGCGTTCAAATTGCGATTGAGCATGTTCGGGTATTCGACAGAACCCACTTCAATCTTGATCGAGGTAAGAAGGTCGCGGACGGTGAGGCGGGTGCGAGGCAATTGATTGACGCTGTCTCTGTACGGGGAAGCCATCGCGCCCGCCGATCCGGCCGCATTCGTTGTTGCTGTGGTGATAGATGCCTTCACGCGCATCTCGCCGGGGCGCGCATTCTTCTGGTCTTTCACGTCGAGGAAGTTTGCGAAACCGTCGCTCTCGACGAAGCTTGCGCCAACTGACTTGCCAGAATGGTTTCCGCCACCAGCGTAATTGGCGCGCGCCGCTTTCTGCTCAAGCGTAGCAATCGATTCATTCATCCCTTCGTGAAGCTTCTTCAGTTTTTCGTCCTGAATGCCAAGCTTTTTCATCACCTCAGCGGTGTGTTCGCCAAACTGCTTTGCGAGGAGTTCTAGCGGCGCGTCGGAGCCTTCGCTCTTTGTCCGCATTTTCGCACTGTCGAACAGATGGAGGGCGGCGCTTTCGGTGAGGGTGCGTTTCGTATGCATGTTCATGTCAGATTTCCTTGAGTTTCTGAGTTGCTTCGCTGATCTGCGCCAAGAGGCGGGACACTTGCTCATTGTCGATTTCTTCATGCTTGGAGAGGGCTTTCCAGCCACCAGACATGACGAGGCGTGCGGCCTGTTTCGACAGGCCACCAGCGCGGAGAATATTTTCGATTTCGTCTTGTGATTTATGCCCTGTGATGCTGGCATCTCGGTTTGCCGGGAACGTGACAGGCGACACCTCGTAAACGTCCAGTTCGATCAGATCGAGGACGCCGTCGCGGTCGCGTTGCGCATTTTTTTCGTGATAGCCGATCGACAGGCTGTCCACGTCACCAGCCGAAATATGCTCGTAAGCGTTTCGGCCTGCATCCGTTTTGAGGTTGATCTGGCCCTCGACAAAGAGGCCTTTTCCATCCTCTGTAGCCCGTGACCATATGCCAATCGGCATATCGGCCCGATGCTGCCAGAGCATTTTTATGCGTGAACCACGCTGGGAGTGCTGAGCGAGACTAGCCTTGAACGCACCAGGCAGAACACGTTCGCCGTAGCTATCGACATTGCCGAAAATCGAGCCGTAGCCAGAGATGCGGCCCGAACTATCGGCCTTGATTTCCAACGCCAAGGCGTTCGAAAACTTAAAGTTTGGGGAGTTTTTTTGCAGAAACACGGCTTCACCTTCGGAAACGTCAAAACACTCGGGCTGTTTGCCCGTTTTCTTGTGCTTCGCGTCCGGTATGGTCGCCGGTCCTGTCGAAGGTGGTTCGTCGCCGTGCGCCCTAGACCAGCCAGTGACGCTTTCAATCGAACCGTGGCAAGAATTGCGCTGAGTCTGCTGATTTGTCAATTGGGGTTTCTCCCCTCGCCAGTGAGGCTGTGGAAAAGTCCGGCCTCGATCTTGTCCGCGACCTCTCGCAACGCGGCGGCGGTCTTGGCGGAACCATCGTTCACAGCGGCCTGTGCGGTCGCGTATGTCAGCATTCGATCGAGGATCATCGGGACCGGCGCGCCGGCTTCCGACGCGGCGAGTTCTGCGGCGCGGGAAATTACCAGGTCGCAGAATTGCTTCTGGCGCTCTGCCGCTTCGCTCTCGATGGTAACTTTGGTGGGCTTCATGGCTTTCCCTTTCTGGACTTGATGAGCGCGAGGAGCTCCCCCTGTGTGGGAGCCCGGCCGCCAAACATTGCGTGAATTTTTGCCCGCAGATCGCGGTTATCTTGGCGGTAAGTCGCCCCGTATCGCAGCGCCCGTTCACGCTTGCATGCTTCCGAGCAAACCTGCCGAGGCCGATCTCCATTTTCAAATTCGGCGTTGCAGATCACGCAAATTCCGACGCGAGGGCCATCGGTAAAAAATACCTCTTTTTCAGTCATTCGGCACCTCGTCGCGCGATAAAAAGAAGCAATTACAATGGCTTAATTTTTCGCTGCGCTCGTAAACCGTCTTTTTCATCGGTTGACGGTAAAAATAATCGCGCCGAAAAAAAATCTCTGAATGAGGGGGAGGCGGGTCTGTGAAAGTGAGGCTTTTCAGACTTTTAGCCCGCCCCCCGGTCTGCGCGTTTGGGTGTCGCTGGTTCGTATCCATCATGCGCCACCAGCCTTCCCAGGCATCTGCGACACGCGCTCGATAACCATGTGGACGCCAGATCCTTGCGTCTTGAGTTCCGCGACAATCGCCGCGCTCTCGATCTCAGGCGTCATGCGCTGGTCGATGACTGAACGGATGGTCTCACCCAGCTTGCCGATCTCGCATTCGATGCGATGTCTCGCCGCCTCCTGCGCAGCCACAACCGAAGGTAGTTGACGCTTGATCGCAGGTCGATGCCTCAAGCTGTCTCTCAAGAGCCCTTGAACCGTCTCGGCTGATACAGTTCGAACAGGCTTTGAGGATGGATGATCGTCACCCCTTCCACTTGCTCCGTCAGCATCATTGAGTTTCTTGGTTGAGTTCCTTGATTGAGTTAGGGTGCAAGAACTTGCACTATGTATGTGCAAGCTTTTGCACTTAGTATGTGCAGGTTCTTGCACTATCTCAGTCTCCGTTTCATCGCCTTCGAACTGTCGAATGAGTGCGTTAAAGGCCTCCCATTTTGGCTGATATCGGGACCGGAAACCGTTCCCGCCGTGCCTTACCTTTACAACCAAGCCGAGCCTGTGAAGCTCATTCGTGGCGTTCACGACAGACCTTCGGCTTGCACCAGATTTGCTCATCAGGCGTTCCGTGCCGGGGTCACACTGCCCCGTTCTGACGTTGAAATGTCCGATGATAATGGCCGCGATCTTCTTGGCATCGCCCGACAATCCGTCAGCCAGACAGATGGCACGGTAGGCAATGGGAAGGTCGTTTTTGCCGGGAAGGTCTGGCTTATCGCTCATCGATAGGTCAGTTGATGCGCTGCTTTCGCGGCGTCCGTGGCTTCCATTGTGGTCAGGATGAACTTGCGGCGTAGGAAGACGAGGACGCTTCCTGATACCTGCGAACGGTTCAGGTAAAGCCACATCGCAGCTTCGCGAACCCGAGGCTGAAAGGCCTCTAAGGAGTTTGACAAATCTCTAGTAACGTACTGATTTCCAGCATCGAGTTTGACAGAATTATCGGCGCAAGTGATTGAATGAGGCTGAACAACACGGGATTGAAAATCCGCGTGTCGGTGGTTCAAATCCGCCTTCGGGCACCATTCTATCTCCTTGATATTGTTTGGTGTTTTGTAATTGTACTATAAGTTAGTTTTCTCGCGTCTAGACATACTTTCGGTTTTCCCTAGACGTTTGGTGTTTTCCTCCTGTTCACCTCCACCTCAAAATTAGCGATTGTTTCTGTCATCTTTTCCAACATATCGGCACGCCTTGAATAGTGCCTCGCCATGGCCGCAACAGTGTGCCGCAGTCCTTTCAGCGTCAGGCCAGGCTTTACGTATCCAGCCTCCTCAGGTTTTACCCGTACAGGACGCCATGACGCCCTGAGGCCTGAAACGGTGCAAGGCTTGCCATACAGGCTGCGATCGATCGACCGCTCCATTCTGTGGCAAGAGGCCACATTAGGCCGAACTTGTAGGTGCCGTCGGCGAAGTTGGCCTCGACAAGTGCAAAGGGTTGTGTAGTCATGTTGTTTTCCATGTGAAACGCCAACGCGAAAGCACGCGCCGGATGGGCGCGTGGTGGGGGGCGGTGGTGTTGGTGTGGAACTGCCGGTCTTGGCAAACGTTCCTACTGCAATCAGGAGAGATCAAATGAAACTTCTCACAGCATCGCTTTGCCTCGTATCGTTGGGAATCCTGAGCGGATGCGTAGACGGCCCCGGCTACCGTGGCAGCCCAGCAGCCCGCGACCAGTCATGCGGCATGGGCCAAGATGACGTGTCTCACCCCTACGCTGGTCGTTGCGACTGGCGTCGTGAGAACGGTAGGGACTGGGCTAACAGCGGATCCAGCGACAGTGACTCCGTCTACGTGAGAGGTAGATAGGGGGCCTATCCGAATTCGGGTCTACACCCTTTTTCTGGCATCAACGTATGTCGTCGCGGCCGTGCCAGCGGGATATGCGCGAAAAGTGTGGTGCTATAATTTCCGAATCGATTGCTGAGTGTGCCTACTCGGAATAAACTTCACCCGATGAAGTGATGATCTGCCATTTGCCATCCACGCTGTTCATTGATACCAGGCGGCTGTCGTCGGGGAGGGCAGAGCCGATCTGGACGAGGAACATGCCGGATTTGTCTTCGATGAGTGCGCGGCCGTTCGAGACGTGCAGGAGTTTGAAGCGTGTACCGCCGGGGAAGGGCTGAGAGGGTCCGCTGTCGGTTTGGCTTTCGCCAGTCCCGCCCGTCGGAAGGGTTGCGGTGGTCAGGGGATCGAGTTGCAATGCTACCGTGTCGGCTTTGTTGTCGGGCGGCGTGTCTTTATCGAAGTGCGGCGCAACAGCGGTCACACCACCGCCTTGGCGTTGCGGTACGTGCTTGAGCGCTTCCCAACCATTGCCGCTGATGCCGAATTTCTCCGGGTTGAAGAACACATACCATGGCAGCGCAGCAGCTGTGGCTGCAATGACGAGGAGGCCGCCGGTCAGGTAACGGTCAAAATCCCGGATAGACCGTCTTTGGCGTGCATCGCGGGCCAGATTTTCGTTAATTTTCGAATGGATCAGATTCATGGTCATCCCCGCCGCTGTAAAGGCGCTGGCTGATTGTTGACGGGTGCGTTGCGCAACGCATTTGCAAGCTCGGCATAGGCGTCGATAACGGTCCGGTCGCCCGGCGATTGCTTGAGTACATCGTAGACGAACGGAACTTGTTTGACGGCCATATCGAGTTCGGCATCCACGCCGGGTCGATAGCCGCCGATCAGACGCAAATCCTTGGTTTCTTCGTAATTGTGAATGAGCGATTTCAACCGCGAGACCAGCTTTTGCTGGTCGGGCGTCCAGGCCTTGTGCGACAGGCGCGAAATGGAGGCGAGCGGGTTGATCGGCGGATAGCGGCCCTCATCGGCCAGAGCGCGGTCCAGCACGATGTGTCCGTCGAGAATGCCACGGGTCGAGTCGGCGATGGGGTCGTTGTGATTGTCTCCATCAACCAGAATGGAGATGATCGCGGTTACTGTTCCCGTGCCTTCCGGGCCGGGTCCGGCGCGCTCCAGCAAACGGGGCAATTCGGTGAAGACAGAGGCAGGATAGCCACGCGCAATAGGCGGCTCTCCGGCGGCAATGGCCACTTCGCGAATGGCGTGGGCGAACCGCGTGATGCTGTCTGCAATGAAGAGGACATTTTCGCCTTTGTCGCGAAAGTGTTCGGCAATCGTCATGGCCACCAGCGGCGCCATTTTGCGCAACATAGGGCTCTCGTCGCTGGTTGCGACGATGGCGATGGATTTCTGCATGTTGTCACCGAGCGTGTCCTCGATGAACTCACGAACTTCGCGACCACGTTCGCCAACGAGCGCAATGACGACCTTGTCAAATGCATCGGCGCGGGCAAGCATGGAAAGCAGGGTGGATTTACCAACGCCCGAGCCGGCAAAGATGCCCAGACGCTGACCGAAGCAGAGGGGTGTGAAGATGTCGATGGCTTTGACGCCGGTGCGGAAGCCCGAAATGACCCGGCTGCGCGTCATCGACGGTGGCGGCAGTGCCATGACCGAACGTTTTCTAGGTCCCTTCAGAAGGGGGCCTTTATTGTCGATGGGTTTGCACAGCGAGTTGATGGTGCGCCCACACCAGCTGTCATCAGGCTGAACGCGGAATTCGCCTTCGCGCAAGACCACATCGTTGACGCCGATCGGGTCACCAGGTTCGATGGGGCACACATAGATCAGGTCCGGTTCGACACGAACCACTTCACCCAGATGCAGGCCCGTGGCGCTCTTGTGAACGACGAATTCGCCGAGCCGCACATGTTCCGAAAGACCGCTGACCGTGTAATGGCCTGCAGCGATGGTTCTGACCTTGCCGCCGCGCGACATCGGCATGCCGGCGGCGACCTGCGCCTCCATCATTTGTGCAAGTGCTTCCAGTTTTGGAAAGATGTTCGGCCGTGCCAGTGGCGCGACCAGGATGTCCCCATCCATTTCCGTATCTGTTACTGTCTCGATATCGGGTTGGGCTTCCATCTCAGTCAGCCGCCGTTACTGTCCGCCACCAAGGGTGCGGATGGCCTGCGCGAAGGAATCTTCCGTCGACTTCATCAGCGAGGAGATGCCTTCGAAAGCGCGGTTGACCTGAACAAGCTGGGTCATCTGGCTGATGGCGTTGACATTGGATTGTTCTGCATAGCCCTGCATGACGCCAACGGCCGAATTGTCGACCACCGGCTGCGGCGCTTCGGAGAAGATGACGCCACTGTTTTCATAGCGCACAAAACCCTTCTTCGCATCAGCGGAGAAAAGGCCGAGCTGCGCAACTGTGGTGCCATTTTGAACAATACGGCCATCCGCACCGACGGTCGGCGTGCCACCGGCGAGGTTGAGCTGTATAGGCGCGCCACCAGCATCGATAACTGGATAGCCTTGCGTGGAGACCAGCTCGCCCGTTACCGACATGGAGAAGCGACCATCGCGCGTCATGACCTGGCCGGCTGGCGTGTTGATGCCGAACCATCCATCCCCCTTGACCGCGAAATCAAGCGGGTTGCCGGTCTTGATCATTTCACCGTTGCGTGTCGAAAGATAATCGCTTCCCTGCGTCACGAAGGAAATGTCGGCCTTCAGATCGTTGCGCGTCTGGCTCATGACCTGGTCGAACTTTACTTCCGTACCGCGAAAACCGACCGTGTTCATGTTGGCGATATTGTCGGCAATGGTAGTCAGGCGGCGTTCCAAGGCAATCTGGGAGGAAATGCCGACGTAAATTCCTGATTGCATGGTGCTCTCCTGTTCGGACAATGAAGAAAAGGCGCACTGCTTCACAGCAACCTCGTATCTGCCCCGAAACTAGAAGCGCTGGCTTGTGCGAAGCTTTTGAGCGCGACCATGGGACGAGGGGTCTAGGCTGAGCTGGTATTGCTTGGAATGCGGGCTTGGAAACAGCCGTTGATAGCCAGCCTCGCACAAGGCATGTCACCTATCCCTGAAATGCGAAATTGGCATCAGACGCGAGCTTCAGATGAACATTCTTATCGGATTAGTGATTACCTTCGGCTGTATTATCGGCGGTTACATGGCCATGGGCGGTCATTTGGACGTGCTGTTCCAGCCATTCGAGCTTGTCATCATCGGCGGCGCTGGTATCGGTGGCTTCATCATGGCCAACCCCATGAAAGTGGTGAAGGACAGCGGTAAGGCACTTGGCGAAGCATTCAAGTTTGCCGTCCCCAAAGAGCGGAACTATCTGGACGTTCTGGGTGTCCTTTATTCGCTGATGCGCGATCTGCGTACGAAATCGCGCAACGAGATCGAAGCTCATATCGACAATCCGGAGGAATCCTCGATTTTCCAGACCGCACCATCGGTTCTGAAAAACAAGGAGCTCACGTCTTTCATCTGCGATTATGTTCGCCTCATCATCATCGGCAATGCGCGCAGCCACGAGATCGAGGCGCTGATGGACGAAGAAATCGAAACCATTCTGCACGACAAGATGAAGCCCTATCACGCCATTACCGCGATGGGCGATTCATTCCCCGCCATCGGTATCGTGGCCGCGGTTCTCGGCGTTATCAAAGCGATGGGCAAGATCAACGAATCGCCTGCGGTTCTGGGCGGCCTCATCGGTGCTGCACTCGTTGGCACCATGCTTGGTATCATCCTGTCCTACTCCATCTGTAATCCTCTGTCGGCGCAGATAAAGATCGTGCGCACCAAGCAGCACCGTCTTTACATCATCGTGAAACAGACCTTGCTTGCCTACATGAATGGCTCGGTCCCGCAGGTCGCGCTGGAATACGGACGCAAGACCATTTCCAACTATGAGCGTCCGTCCATCGATGCCGTGGAGCAGGAAATGATGAACCCGGGTGGCGACCAGAAGGCGGCTTGATGATGGCAAATATTGCCCAGACCACTGTCACGACCATGGAACCGGCACTTCTCGCGAAGTTGACGGGTGGCCTTGGCGACAGCAAGAAAGTTGCCAAGATTGGTGCTGATATGGGCCAGCTGTACAGCAATTTTCTGCCCGATATCTTTCACAGCGAGACGGGCATCACCATAGAGGTCGACTATGTCGGCTGCGAATCAGGCCTGATGACCGATCTTGTTCGCAAGCTGGGCAAGGATTTTGCCGTGGCAGACTGCTCGTTGCGCAACTGGTGCCCCAACTTCATGATAGCGACCAGCACGTCCTTCATCATGGCATTGATGGAGCGGATGCTGGGTGCCGCCCCTGATACGGTTATTGAGGCTGAAGTGCGGGCGCTGTCGCAGATCGAGCTTGATCTTGCCGCACTTGTCATGGGCCGCATCGGTGACGTGCTGCGCTCCGGCGTCAACGCGCAAGGCGGATTCGAGACGACGGTCAATGCGCCTTTCAACGGTAATGGCAAGAGTGCTTTCGAAGAGGCCATGGCCGCACAATTCGGCATGCTCGTTCGGCTGAAGGTGGAGATCGGCAAGGTCGCCAGCGAGTTCGTGCTGGTCATTCCTCAGCGCACCCTATTGAAGACGACGATCGTCGCGCCAAAACCATCGGCGCAGGCGATGAAGAAGCAGGAAGAATGGGTGGAGATGATTTCCGAGCAGGTGAAACGCTCGCAGGTCACGTTGGAAGCCAAAATCCGCTTGCAGAGCCTGACACTGAAGACGATCTCGCGGCTGGTGGAAGGCGATGTCATTCCGTTTCGCGATATCCGCCAGGACGACATCTGCGTCGAGGTCAGCGCCAATGGCGCCAACATGTACAATTGCGAATTCGGTCGCGCAGGCGATCGATACACGGTTCGGGTCAAGAATAACGTCTCCACGGATGACGAAATTCTCAGACATTTGATGGGTTAAATCCTGAACGCGCCTCCCCAAGAGGCATGGGCAGCTTGACGCAAGTTTCAAAGGGAATAATTAGCGCATGGCTACGAAAAAGACACCAAAACCCGAAGACGACTTGATGGCGTCGCTGAATGATCCAGCCGATCTGGACCAGGCGATCGGCGATCTGCGCGGTGTGCTGAAGAGCGATTCGGAAGGATCGCTGTCCGACTTCGGCGATTTTGGCGACTTCGGCTCGACAGCAGCCGAACCGGAAAGCAACGATCTTGCTGCTTTCGGCGGTGGCATGGATACATTCGGAATGTCCGAGTTCGGCTCTGCCGAACCGGTCATGGGATCGCCATCGCCGTTGGGCAGCGGTCTTTCGGATAATCTCGATCTGATCATGGATATCCCCATCGATGTGCAGATCGTTCTGGGCACCAGCCGCATGCTGGTTTCCGGATTGATGGGACTTGAAGAAGGTGCGACCATCGCGCTTGAGCGTCGAATCGGTGAGCCTGTTGAAATCATGGTGAATGGCCGATGCATTGCGCGTGGCGAGATCACCGTTCTGGAAGACGATGATACACGGTTTGGCGTGAAGCTGATCGAAGTTTTGAGTACGAAGAAAGCCTAATCCCTGTGGGGACGGAGAGGAAAGACCATGATGGACTTTGAAGATTTCGGTAACCCTTTAGCAGGGAAACCGTTGTCTCAGGCCGATAAGGCCGCCGCCGTACTTCTGGCGATGGGAAAAGGCGTGGCCGGGAAACTCCTCAAGTTTTTCACGCAGGCCGAGTTGCAGACCATCATCAATTCAGCCCAGACGCTGCGGGTCATTCCTCCCGATGAACTCGCAGTGATCGTGGCTGAATTCGAAGACCTGTTTACCGAAGGCACTGGCCTCATGGACAATGCCAAGGCCATCGAGAGCATTCTCGAAGAAGGATTGACACCGGAAGAGGTCGACGGCCTTCTCGGTCGCCGTGCGGCATTCCAGTCCTATGAAACATCGATCTGGGACCAGCTGCAGGATGCAGACCCATTGATCATCGGCAAGTTCCTGATGCGCGAGCACCCGCAGACCATTGCCTATATCCTGTCCATGTTGCCATCGTCTTTCGGTGCAAAGGTTCTTCTGACCATTCCCGACGAGCAGCGCGCCGACATCATGAACCGTACGGTCAACATGAAGGAAGTCAGTCCGGCCGCTACGCAGATTATCGAAAAGCGTGTCTTGAACCTGATCGTGGAACTCGACGCGGAGCGCAACGCAGCCGGTTCGACGAAGGTCGCCGACCTCATGAACGAACTCGACAAGCCGCAGGTCGATACCCTGCTCAGCTCGCTCGAGACCCTCAGCAAGGAAGCTGCCAACAAGGTCAAGCCAAAGATCTTCCTGTTCGAAGACCTTCTCTACATGCCGCAGCGCAGCCGTGTTCTTCTGCTCAACGACGTCTCCGCCGACATTCTCACCATGGCGCTTCGCGGCGCCACGATGGAAATCAAGGAATGTGTCTTGTCGTGCATCAGCCCGCGCCAGCGTCGCATGATCGAATCGGACCTGGCCGTGCCAACCGCGTCTCTCAACACCCGCGAAGTGGCGATTGCCCGCCGCGCCGTTGCGCAGGAAGCCATTCGCCTGGCCAATTCAGGCCAGATCCTGCTCAAGGAAGCCGCCCCGGCAGAGCAAGCCGCAGCGGCGTGATCTCTCGCCGGTTGATAACCCTGTGTGGTAGCGACGGGTGGGTTGCGGGCAAAGGTTGGCCTCTGTAACCTGTCGATAACGGCCTGCCGATTCCGGCGGGCCTTTTTTGTGCAGGGGACGTGTCTTGTCAGACGGCGAAGACAAAGACAGTAAAACAGAAGAACCCACAGAAAAGAAGATGACCGATGCGGTGGAGAAGGGCAATGTCCCCTCATCGCACGAAGCGTCTCTCTTCGCTTCGACGCTCGCTTTCTACATCTATCTCGTTTTCTTCGTTCCTGATGGTATCAAGAGACTGGGCGAAACGCTCAAAGACATCATAGAGCGACCCGAACAATGGCGCATGAACACCGCCGCCGACATGGTGTCGCTGGGGCTGCACCTTGCCAAGGAAGCCAGCGCGCTCCTCATGCCCGCCGCGATCATGCTGATCATTTTCGGTCTGGGGCAGTCTTTCGCACAGAACCTGCCGCAGTTCGTTCTGGACCGGATCACCCCTCAGGCGTCACGAATATCGGTCGTTAAAGGCTTTCAGCGCATCTACAGCGTCAATGGCATGGTCAATTTCGGCAAGTCGCTGTTCAAGGTGGTCGTCGTTGCGATCATCATGGTCATGGTTTTGAAGAGCGATTACTACAATCTTCTCAATGCCCTGATGGTAGACCCGCACAGCATCATGACGACGGGCTATGAAATCCTGAAGAAAATGGTGATTGTCGTTCTGTTTTCCACGGGCATTCTGGCCGTGGTTGACTATTTCTGGACCAATTATAAGTGGCACAGCGACCTGCGCATGACCAAGCAGGAAATCAAGGACGAGCACAAGCAATCGCAGGGTGATCCGGTCGTGAAAGCTCGTCAGCGTTCGATCGCGCGTGACAGGGCTCGCCGCCGCATGATGGATGGTGTCCCGCGTGCGACACTCATTATCACCAACCCGACTCACTATGCGGTTGCCCTGCGCTATGTAAAGGAAGAAAGCGACGCGCCCATTGTCGTCGCCAAGGGCCAGGATCTGATCGCTCTCAGGATCAGAGAGATCGCCACCGAGAACGGAATTCCGATTTTTGAGGACCCGCCGCTTGCCCGCTCCATGTTTGCGCAAGTCTCGGTGGATAGTGTCATACCGTCAGTATTTTATAAGGCAGTCGCGGAACTTATCCATAAGGTTTACGCCACACGCCAAAGCAAAAGACGGGTAAACTGATCAGTATGAAAAAGTGCTCATATTCGGCTGAGAGAGAAGAAATTTTGGCTCGCGCGATTAGCCCAGTGGCCGCCGAGCTTCGTTTGATCGATGCGGGAGATCTCATCTCCCTGTTGAAGTTTGAGTATTACAGCAGCCTGTCCGATCTCGTGGATTCGGCTGCGGAACTTTATTTCCACCCGGGTACCGTCTATTTTGGAATTGGCGGCGATTATTCGCTCGATTGGGACACCTATCCCGAAATCACGCTGGATCTGGAAATCAAGCCGAAAGGCGTGACCATCTATGCGCAGTTGATGCTGGGAAAGGACCAGGCTGGTGTGAATATCAATCACATCAATTTCCAGAATCCGTCAAACGACCCGAACGAAAATACGGCGTTTCTGGCCGATAGTCTGCGACACGCAACCTTCTACCGCACGACCGACACTCCCGCAGCTACAATCACGCATTAGGCGTTGCGCGCGACGACCCTTCACATCTGAGATGATCGATACGCCGTCACCGAGGATCGCAAGCGGTCCTCGGTGACGGGCGTTTCTCA
The DNA here is from genome assembly GCF_014196515.1 of Rhizobium skierniewicense. Lineage (GTDB taxonomy): Bacteria > Pseudomonadota > Alphaproteobacteria > Rhizobiales > Rhizobiaceae > Agrobacterium > Agrobacterium skierniewicense. The sequence continues at coordinate 130,145 of NZ_JACIDV010000002.1, forward strand.
GTATCAGAATGGCTTGCTCAAAATATAGCCCGACAAGCGGTCTGCCGCGTCCTCGATCTGCGCCGGGTTGCGCAGGAAGCAGGCGCGCAGGAACAGCTCGCCACCCGCGCCAAAGGCGGTCCCGGGAGCCAGACCCACGCCGACCTTGTCGACGATATCGAAGGCAGCGGCGCGGCTATCGGTAACGCCGTCGATCTTCAGAAACGCGTAGAGCGCTCCATCGGGTTTCAGGGTCTCGACGCGATTGGTGGCAATCAGCGCATCGCACAAGATGTCACGCGATCTGGCGGCGCGGGCAAAATTCTGTTTGATGAACTCGTCGCCGTGATCGAGTGCGGCAACAGCGCCGCGCTGCATGAACTGCGCCACACCCGATGTGGAGTACTGAATGAGATTTTCGATGACCTGACCGATTTCCGTCGGTGCCGCCAGCCAACCGACGCGCCAGCCTGTCATCGACCAGTTCTTGGAAAACGAATTGGCGAAGATGATGCGATCGTCCTCTTCCTTGATATCCAGGAACGAAGGCGCGCGACCTCCGGCATAGTGGTAAAGCGCGTAAATCTCGTCGGCGATGATCCAGAGATCATGCTTGCGGGCGAGCGTGAGAATGTCGCGCAAATTGTCGAGTGTGGCGGTCCAGCCGGTCGGGTTCGATGGCGTATTGATGAACAGCGCCTTCGTCTTTGGCGTAATTGCCTGTTCCAGCTTGCCGATATCGATATCCCATTTGCCATTGGTGAAATCGATGCCGACGGGAACAGCTTTGGCACCAGCCACGCCGATTGCCGCGACGATGTTCGGCCATGTCGGGGTCAGATAGATCATTTCATCACCCGGCGAGGTCAATGCCTGCACGGCAAGGACGATGGCCTGCATGCCGGAGCCGGTAACATAAAAATGGTCAGATGAGAGATTGACTGCAAAATGGCGTTTGTAATAGCGGCTGAGAGCGTCGCGCAATTCGGGAATGCCGCGCTGCCACGTATAAAACGTCTCGCCACCTGTCAACGCATCTGCGGCGGCTTGTGCGATGAACGCGGGCGTTGGCAGGTCTCCTTCGCCAACCCAGAGCGGCAGTAGATTTTCACGCGCCTGAGCGTATTTTTTGACCTCAACGATACCACTTTCAGGCGCAGCCAGTGAGCGGGCACTTAGACTTTTCAGAATCGACATGAAAAAAGGCACTCCAGTGTGAGTGCCTTCTTAGCGCATGAAAAGCCTGCTGTGCATGATATTCGGTGAAGATATCACGGATTTTTCTGATGGATCAGACGCGAGTTGTATCCGCAGTTTTCAGCAGATCGCGAATTTCCGTGAGAAGACGGACATCTTCCGGTGGCGGCGCCGGTTCTTTCTTTTCCTCGACCTTCTGACGCTCGACCGACGAGCGCAGCGTGTTCACGCCCTTCACCATGAGGAAAATGATCCATGCCAGGATGAGGAAGTTGATGACGACGGTGATGAAGTTGCCATAGGCGAAGACCGCGCCCTGCGCACGGGCTGCCTCAAGCGTCGGTGCCGTTACCGCAGAGCTGAGCGGCAGGAAATAGTTGGCAAAATCGAACCCGCCAAAAATCGCGCCGACCAACGGCATGATCAGATCCTTGACGACCGAATCAACGATCTTGCTGAAAGCAGCACCAATGATGACACCCACAGCCAGGTCCATGACATTGCCGCGGGCGATAAACGTTTTAAACTCGTTAAGCATTCCAGGCGTCCCCTCTTTGAAGCCCTCTTTCAGCCGGTGCGTACGGCACGGCCATTACACAATAACATCCAATTTTCGAATGTGCAGATATACGACGTAAAAAGACAATTTGTTCCGCTACCATAAACTTTATGCCTATTCCCAAGCCAATTCTCATTTTCCCGGAACTGGCTTATGCTTAAGCGGGCGAGGATGAGGGAGAGAACCGTCAAGTGCTTCCGGGCTGGGTCATATTCGGATCGGCGTTTGCCTATATTCTGCTGCTGTTTGCGGTAGCTACCTATGGCGATGCCAAGAGCCGTCAGAAGTCAGCCACTAAAAAGGGCAGGCCCGTCGTCTATGCGCTGAGCCTTGCGATCTACTGCACCTCCTGGACTTACTTTGGCGGCGTTGGGCTGGCATCCGAACGCGGGCTGGAGTTTCTTGGTATCTACACCGGCCCGATCCTTGCCTTCACGCTCGGGATGCCCATCCTTCGGCGGATCGTGGAACTGGCGAAAGCCGAGAAGCTGACATCCGTTGCCGACTTCATCGCCGCCCGGTACGGCAAGAACCCAACGGTGGCGACGCTGGTATCGATCATCGCGCTGGTGGGCGCCATCCCCTATATCGCCTTGCAGCTTAAATCCGTGTCCAACTCGGTCGCTGCCATGGTGGACCCGAGCGATTACGGCATTGGTAGCGGTAACCTCTATTTTCTTGATCTGCCCCTGCTGGTGACGGTTGTCATGGCCGGGTTTGCGGTCATTTTCGGAACGCGCCATACCGATGCGACTGAGCATCAGGACGGGCTGATCCTCGCCATATCCATGGAATCAGTGGTGAAGCTGGTGGCGATCTGCACGGCGGGCGTCTATGTTGTCTTCTTCCTGTTCGATGGTCCAGCGCAGCTCTGGCGACTGGCGTCGCAGAACACCCAGGTCATGCAGGCCATGTCCTACCAGACGCCGATCAGCCGTTGGATCGTGCTGACGCTGCTCTCGGCTTTCGCCATCATCCTTTTACCGCGCCAGTTCCACGTCACAGTGGTGGAGAACCGCACGCCGAACGAGTTGCGCATGGCGGGGCTGCTGTTTCCGCTCTACCTCATTGCCATCAACATCTTCGTATTGCCGATTGCCATTGCCGGTCTGCTGACGCTGGGTGGCAATGGCGACGCCGACCTTTATGTGCTGCAATTACCCTTGGTCAACCAGATGCCGGTGGTGTCGCTTATCACCTTTATTGGCGGCTTTTCGGCGGCGACGGCCATGGTCATCGTTGCCTCTGTCGCCTTGTCCATCATGGTGTCGAACGACATTCTGATGCCGATTTTCCTGCGGCAGAAATTGTTACATCGCTCGTCGCATCGCGATGATTTTGCCAAGACCCTGCTCAACATACGCCGCACTGCGATTTTTGCGGTTCTTTTGCTTGGCTATGCCTATTATCGCGCGGCAGACAGCGCGTCTGGCCTCGCATCGATCGGCCTGCTGGCCTTTGCAGCCATTGCGCAAATGGCACCGTCACTGTTGGGCGGGCTCATATGGCGTCGTGCCAATGCGCGTGGTGCCATAGCAGGCTTGAGTTCAGGCTTCCTCATCTGGGGCTATCTCCTCTTTCTCCCGAGTCTTGGCGGGCCTGATAACTCCCATATTGCGGCCACTGTCTTGAGCTTCCTGTTCCCCGGAACGACACTGTTCAACGGTCCAGGCGCCGATCCGCTTGTCAATGCCGTCACACTCAGTCTGCTGATCAATTGCGCCGCATTTGTGCTTGGATCTCTGTCGCGTAATCCGCGTCCGGTGGAGCGCATCCAGTCCGGCATTTTCGTCAAACGGCATTCCAAATCGCAATTTGCGACCCGTGGCTGGAAAACGCGTGTCAGTGTGGGCGATCTGAAGACGGCCGTTGCGCGCTATCTCGGCGAAGAAAGGATGTTGCGCTCGCTGTCGGCTTACGAAAAGACGGCGGGCCGAAAGCTGGAGGACGATCAACCGGCGGACATGGCGCTCATCCATTTTTCCGAACAATTGTTGGGCAGCGCCATCGGCTCGTCCTCGGCGCGGTTGGTATTGTCGCTGATCCTGCAAAAGGCAGAAGATACCAGCGCCGACACTGTCTGGCTGCTGGATCAGGCCAGCGAAGCGCTGCAATATAATCAGGACATGCTTCAAACCGCGCTGGCGCAAATGGACCAGGGCATCGCCGTATTCGACAGCTCCCAGCAACTGACCATCTGGAACCGGCGCTTCCGCACCCTGCTCGATCTGCCGGAGCAGTTCGGGAGGGTAGGACTGCCGCTCAACGAGATCGTGGCCATGCTGGAGGAGCGTGGTGATATCGCGGCGGGCCAGCAGGCGCACACCATAGATCTGTTTCTGACGATGGACATGCCGTTTTCGCTTGTGTTGGCGGGTGGTGCACGCATTATCGAAGTGCGCTCCAACGCCATGCCGGACAAGGGTATTGTCGCCACCTTCACCGATATCACCCAGCGTGTGGCCAGCGACCAAGCGCTCAAGCAGGCCAATGAAACGCTGGAGCAACGTGTGGAGGAACGGACCGGCGAATTGACACGTGTAAACCGTGAGTTGGCCGAAGCGCGTGCGGCAGCTGATGATGCCAATATCGGCAAGACCCGTTTTTTTGCCGCAGCGGGTCACGATATTCTTCAGCCCCTGAATGCTGCCCGGCTGTACTCGTCGGCGCTTGTCGAGCGGGTCGGGGCGTCTGAAAACGGCTCTCTCGTCCAGAATATCGACTCCGCACTGGAATCGGTGGAAACCATTCTCGGCGCGGTTCTCGACATATCCCGTCTCGATACCGGCTCGATGAAGCCACGTGTGGCGTCCGTAGCGCTGACTGATCTGTTCAAACGCATCGAGACGGATTTTGCGCCGATGGCGCGGGAAAGGAACCTCGAACTCATCGTCATGCCCACATCTCTGACGGTAAAATCCGATATCAATCTGCTGCGACGGCTCGTTCAGAACCTCGTATCCAATGCCATCAAATATACGGTGACCGGTAAGGTCGTTGTCGGCGTCCGTCGCCGTGGGAAGGAGGCGGTCATTCAGGTGTCGGATTCCGGCATCGGTATTCCGTCCTCCAAGTTCCGCACCATCTTCAAGGAGTTTGCGCGGCTTGACGAAGGGGCAAAGACGGCGGCAGGGCTTGGCTTGGGCCTGTCGATTGTGGACCGCCTGTCACGCATTCTGCATCACCCCGTCCACCTGTCGTCCGTTCAGGGCAAAGGCACGACGTTTCGCGTTCACCTGCCGCGCGAGCTTATCCATGGTCGTCAATCAAAGATCTTGGAGCGCAATGCCCCGCGAGCGATTGCGCAGCAAATGAGGGGCTTTCGTATCCTGTGCATCGACAATGAACCGAAGATATTGGAAGGCATGGCCCTGTTGATGTCCGGTTGGGGGTGTGAGGTGCAACAGGCAGCCTCGCTTGCCTCGATCGATGAGAGAGCGGCGCGCCACACCGAGCCTCCAGATATGATCATCGCCGATTATCATCTTGACGATGGCGATGGCGTAAATGCGGTGCTTCGGCTCCGACGCATGTATCAGAGAGATATTCCTGCGCTGCTCATCACCGCCGACCGCACGCCGGACGTCCGGATGCAGGCGGAAAAAGAGGGGATTGCCGTGCAGCATAAGCCTGTCCGGCCGGCAGCTCTTCGCGCCTACATCAACCAGGTGTTCAGCGTGACGCGGGCAGCGGCAGAGTAAAGCGAAAAAGGCCGCCCGTCATCGGGCGGCCTTTCAAGTCTATTGAGCAATCAGTGAGAGGCTTATGCAGCGCGGTCGTAGCGGGCCTGCTGCTGGTTTGGCTGGCCGATCTGGAAGCGTTGGACCAGTCCAAGCAGAGCTTCGACCTCTTCCGATAGCATCTGGGTCGCCGCGCTGGACTCTTCCGCCATAGCGGCGTTCTGCTGGGTCATCTGGTCCATCTGATTGACGGAGCCATTGACTTCCTGAAGCGCGGACGACTGGTCGGCCGTTGCCGTTGCGATGGTTTCAACGTGCTTGCTGACGACGACGATCTGCTGGCTGATGTCCGACAGAACCTGTCCTGCTTCCTGTACCAGATGAGCGCCTGTGCCGACTTCGTTGGTGGACTGGTTGATCAGCGTTTTGATTTCGCGGGCGGCATCGGCCGAACGCTGGGCAAGCTCGCGAACTTCCTGCGCCACAACGGCAAAGCCCTTGCCAGCTTCACCGGCACGCGCAGCCTCGATACCGGCATTCAACGCCAGAAGGTTGGTCTGGAAGGCGATGTCGTCGATGACCTCGATGATCTGCTCGATCTTCTTGGAAGCATCTTCGATACGGCCCATCGCGTCGATGGCGTTCTTGACCACTGAGCCAGAGCTATCGGCACTCTTTTGCGTGATGCGAACCGCCTGATTTGCTTCACGGGCACGTTCGGCAGAGGATTTTACGGTAACAGTGATTTCCTCAACAGCGGCTGCGGTCTGTTCCAGTGAGGCAGCCTGTGATTCCGTGCGCCGCGACAAGTCGTTGGAAGATTCGCGCATCTCCATGCCATTGGTCTGGATCACAAGCGTTCTATCGCGGATTTGCGCCAGAACGTCTTTCAGATTGGCAAGCGAGTTGTTGAAGTCCGAGCGCAACTGTTCCAGGCGACCGGAGAACGGCGTATCGATCGTCTGCGTCAGGTCACCCTGAGAAAGACGGGCAAGACCACCAGCAAGCTGGTTGACCGCATAATCGATCTGGCGGTCCGTTTCCCGCTTTTCAGCGTCGTTGCGGTTACGTTCAGCCTCAGCCTCGGCCCGTTCCTCGACGCTGCGGCCTTCCATGACCAGCTTTTCGTGCGCGTTGTCGCGGAAGACTTCCAGTGCACGTGCGATGTTACCAAACTCATTTTTACGTTCGGTGTAGGGAATATCGGTGTCAAGCTTGCCTTCCGACAACGACTTGACCGCATTCGTCAGCAGGCCGAGGGGGCGGAGCGACCGGTTGATGGCGAAGTAGCCGAGCAGACCGAACACGACCATGACGCCAACGCCGCAACACAGCACGATGTTACGCAATCCGTCGATATGAGACTGGTAAACGGCCATCGGAACGCCAACGAAGAGAATCCCGACCGTGTTGCCGGACTTGTTGAGGACGGGAAGATAGCCCGTCATGTAGTCCGTGCCAAAAAGCCTCGCTTGTCCAAAGTAGGACTCGCCCTTTGCCATTTTGGCATAGGCAGGATGATCAAGCGCAAGTTTGGTGCCGACAGCGCGTTCGCCCTTCTCGTTTTTTACGTTGGTCGAGATACGCGTGTAATCGGTGCCCTGGGTCTGGAAGACGGTGGCAACACCACCATTGGCGGTACCTGTACGATCCACGAGGTCGAAATCAAGCAGCGTTCCGATGCTGGGTCTGCTGACAGATTTCAAATCGCCATTTTCGATAGCAACCGTCGCACCACCGACTTTCATCTCATAGAGAATAGCCATGCTTCTGACAGCACGACGCGTGTCCATGAGTGCGCTCTCCATCACGTCTTGCTTCAGACGGATGTAGGTCGAAGTACCAACGGCAAAAATGCCAAGAAAAATAAGCGCGATAGTCAGACAAACCATCTGAACAACTATCGATCTCGAAAAGAAACTCGTCATACTATGTCCCCGAGAAATACTGAATTTTGCCACAATGCAGAAAAAAAGTTAAAATTCACGGAACGTGTTTGTGCGTCAATATTTTGTGTGATTTCGCGGTGAAATTGACTTATTGGTACTAAATATTGAAATAATTGTATTCTTGCTTCTTTAAGGCTGACATTTTGATCAGTCAGGAACAGATGCTGCTTCCTGTCAGTGCAGAGTAAAGGTGTTATTTTGAATTCGCCTCAAAGGCTTTGACGACTGTTCGGATCCTGCTCGGCACGGTCGCGGTAAAGGGCGGCACGGCCCAATAGCATTAAAGAAACAGGCGTGGTGACGGTCATGAAAATACCGATGAAGATTTCCTGAAACACCGGGCGTTCGCCTGACACCGAAAAATAGATGACCGATGCGATGACGATGCCGCCTGTTCCCCAGCTGGTGCCAAGAGTTGGGGCGTGCAGGCGTTCATAGAAGCTCTGCAACTTGGCAAAGCCGATCGTTCCGATGAGCGTGAGGGATGAACCAAGCAGAACGAAAAAGGCGACGAGGATGGCGGCCCAGAGGGGGAATTCGGCGGCGCTGTTCATTCGATCACCTCTCCACGCATCATGAATTTTGAAAGTGCCACGGTCGATACGAATCCTAGAATAGCGATCAGCAGGGCGGCGGTGAAATAGACGTCGTTGCCGGTGCGAAGCCCAAACAGCAGAACCAACAGCATGGCGCTGACATAAAGCGTATCGACGCCGAGGACCCGGTCCTGCGCGCGCGGGCCGATGGCGATGCGATAGACGGATAGCGCCATGGCGATTGCAAGAAACAACTGGGCGATCGAGAACGACCAGAAAAGGATAACCGAACTCATTCGAATATCTCCATCAGCAATTTTTCATAACGGCCTTTGATGAGGTTATGCCAATAGGCCTCATTCATTTCGTCCAATACGTGGATCAAAAGCGTGCCTTGAGACGAATTATACTCAAGCCAGGCGCTTCCGGGTGCTGCTGTGAGCACCACGGCCAGAATCGAAAGCCCCATCGGGTCTCGGAGTTCAAGAGGCAGCGTCAGGAAGCCCGAGCGTATCTTTCGATCGCGCCGGAACAGGATGATCGCTGCAACCGTGATGTTGGAGCGGATGATATCGTAAAGGACGATGAACGTCAGCTTCACCAGCAGATGCCAGTTTCGAATGCGCGGTTTCGGTGGGCGCAGGGACGCCATGGCCCAGGACGCCAAGATGGCGACGATGGTACCCAGCAACAGATGACCAGTCGAGAAGCCATTGATCGTCAGCCAGAAGAAGATGAGCGAAAGTGTCAGCAGCGGATAGGGCAGGATACGGGTGATCATGGCGCTGACCCCTGACCGTTATCGGCCCTCGGAGCAGACATCACGCCTTGAATATAGCTTTCGGGAAGACTGCCGATACGTGCCGTTTCCTGCAGGTACCTCATGACGGGACCGGCTGCGATGGTCATTGCCAACGTTAAGGCCAACAGCATCAGGACAGGCGCGATTTCAATGACGAGAACACGCGGTACAGTCCCTTCAAGTGACCCCCAGAAGGTACGAATACCGGCGCGCGTCATGGAAATCAGCGCGGCCAAGCCCGAGAAGACGATGAGGAAGACGAGCCACCACGAGAGCGTCGAGACCGTATCGTTGGCGCCCAATCCTGATGGATTGAGGATGGCAGATAGCATCGAGAACTTGGCGATGAAGCCGGATAATGGTGGCAGGCCAGCCAGAAGAATACCACAGGCTGCGAAACAGACGCCGAGCACCGCCATGGTGCCGGGCATGGTAACGCCGACCTCGTCTTCTTCTTCGTCCTCTTCACCTTCGCCGTAAGCTTCCATCGTCACAGCCAAAACGTTGGCACCGGCGTCCTGCCCGCGCTCGACGAGTTCGATCAGCATGAAAAAGGCGCTGGTCGTCAGTGTCGAACTGATGAGGTAATACAGCGCACCGGAGGCAACAAGGGGATTGCCCGTTCCCATCGCAGCCAGAAGCGTTCCCGAGGACACGAGAACAGAAAAGCCGGCAAGGCGGCCAAGCGCCTGTGAGGCTAGCACCCCGATGGTGCCGAACACGATGGTGGCGATGCCGCCGACCAGAAGCGCATCATGACCGAAACCCGCCGAAGCGCCCGCCGTCTCTCCGAACAGGAGGAAGGACAGGCGCGCGATGATGTAGATTCCAACCTTGCTCATGATGGCGAAAATGGCGGCTACAGGTGCCGATGCGGCGGTGTAGGCCGTGGGTAGCCAGAAATTCAAAGGCCACATGCCGGCCTTGACCAGGAAGGCTACGCCAAGCACGGCCGCGCCGGTTTCCAGCAGCATGCGCTGATCCGGGTTGAGACCTGCAATGCGCTGTGCCAGATCACCCATGTTGAGGGTGCCGGTGACGCCATAGATGAGGCTGACGCCGATCAGGAAAAACAGGGCCGCAACAAGATTTATGGCGATGTAATGCAGGCCGGCCTTGACGCGCAACGGCCCGGAGCCGTGCAATAGGAGGCCATAGGAGGCTGCCAGCATGACCTCGAAGAAGACAAACAGGTTGAACAGATCGCCGGTCAGGAATGCGCCGTTCACGCCCATCAGCATCAGATGAAAAAGTGAATGGAAATGCGCACCTGCTTTGTGCCACTTCGCCAGCGAGTAGATGAGTGAGGGAATGGCGAGCAGCGCCATCAGCAGTACCATAAGGCCGGAAAGCCGGTCCGCGACCAGCACGATACCGAAGGGCGCAGGCCAGTTGCCGAGAAGATAGACGCCGGTCGAAATGACGGCAGCAACTTCCGTGTTGATCGTCGAATTGACCTCGATGAACAGGGTGACGGCAACCGCCAGCAGAATGAAGGTCGAGATGAGGCTGACGGCGGCTTTCGTGGAGCGCTTGCGCTCGTCGATGAACAGCAGGATGGCGCCAGTCATCAGCGGCACCAATATCGGCGCAACGACGATGTGAGCGGGAAAGGAATTCACTTCGTTTCCCTCCCGTCGACATGGTCAGTGCCGGTCAGTCCGCGTGCTGCCAGGAGGACGACGAGAAAGAGTGCGGTCGTTGCAAAGCCGATGACGATGGCTGTCAGCACGAGTGCTTGCGGAACGGGATCCGCCAAGGTCGACGTGATGACACCCTCAAGCAGCAAGGGCGGTGCATTCGTTTTGATGCCGCCAACGCCGAAGATGAAGAGGTTGACGGCGTAGGACAGAAGCGAAAGACCGATGATGACCTGATAGGTGCGGGGACGCAGGATGAGCCAGACACCAGATCCGGTCATCACACCGATCCCCAGGGCAAGAATGAGTTCCATTACGCCTCCTCCGCTTTTGAGGCGTCAGGCACACGTATTTTATAGTTACGCAGCGATTGGTGCGCCAATGCTATCAGAATAAGGACCGTCGCACCGACGACGAGGGCGAAAACGCCAAGGTCGAACAGCAGCGCGGTCGCTGTCGGCATTTTGCCGATGTAGGGAATGTCAGTGTATTGAAAATAGGATGTGAGGAACGGGTATCCGAGGAGCCAAGACCCCATGCCCGTTGCTGCCGACATCAACAGACCGAACCCCATCCAGCGCAACGGCAGAATGCGGATGCGGTCTTCCGCCCAGCGGGTCCCACCGGCCAGATATTGCAGAAGAAACGCAACAGCCATGGTGATCCCTGCCGAGAAGCCACCGCCCGGAAGATCATGGCCCCTTATGAACAGGTAGATCGAGAAGGTCACGATGACAGGGAACATCCACTGCATGATAACAGAAGGGACCAGCAGATAATCGCGAACCGTGTCACCTTTGCTGCGTTCCGGGCTGTCGGCATCGAACGCATTTTGAATAAGCTGTTGTTCCGGCAGACCGATGCTTTCCTGAGCAGGACGGAAACGACGCAGCAGCGAGAACACAGTGAGACCGACGATCGCGAGAACCGCGATCTCACCCATGGTATCGAATCCACGGAAATCGACCAGAATGACGTTGACAACATTCCTTCCGCCACCCTCGCTATAGGCTTTATCGAGGAAGTAGTTGGCGATGGTGTTGGGCACGGGCAGCGTCATGACGGCAAAAGCGATGATGCTCATGCCGATACCGCAAAAGACGGCAAGCAGAAAATCGCGCCCGCGACGAAGCTGGGACGGCAGTTCGTTGTTGTTGTCGACCTTGACCATACGTTTGGGTAGCCAGCGCAGGCCCAGCAGAATGAGAACGAGCGTCACGATTTCGACCAGCAACTGCGTGATGGCCAGATCGGGTGCTGAAAGCCACACGAAGGTGAGGCAGGTGACAAGACCTGATACGCCCAGCATGACGAGGGCAGCCAGGCGGTGATATTTCGCCTGCCATGCGGCACCCATGGCGGCAATCATCCCGATGCCCCATAGAATGGCGAAAATCGGATCAAAAGTTGTCACAGCGGGAAGTGTCAACGAGAAATTGGACGATGCGAGCGGTGAAAAACCGGCAACCAGCGCCACCAATATCAGCATGCGCAGTTGCGGTTGCAAACGGCGTGTCCCCAGCCTGCTTTCAGCCCAGCGCGCCCATTTCCAGGAAACGGTCACCATGACCCGCTCGAAAATACGTTGCCCGCGCAGATGCCGGAAGAACGGTGGACCATCATCGCAGCGCGCGAAATAACCACCCAGCAAAGCGTAGATTGCAACGCCACCCACGAATGCCATCAAGCTCATGATCAGTGGAAGGTTAAAACCGTGCCAGATCGACAGGCTATAGACCGGGGTCTGAGGTCCAAGCACCGACAGGACCGCCGAATGCAGGAAGGGACCGATGGACAGGCTCGGCACGACGCCGACGATCAGGCAGGCCAGCACCAGAAACTCGATGGGAAATCGCATCCAGCGCGGCGGTTCATGGGGCTTGGGGTTGGGAATATCATGTGGCGGCGGTCCGAAGAACACCGTGTGGATGAAGCGCAGCGAATAGGCCACGGCAAAGGCGCCCGATAAGGTCGCGACATAGGGAAGTGCCTTGTCCAGCAGGGAATCTGCATGGGTTTCCACGGATTCGGCAAAGAACATCTCCTTTGACAGAAAGCCGTTGAAGAGCGGAACACCGGCCATGGCCGCGCTCGCCGCCATTGCGAGCGTGGCAGTTGCTGGTAAAAACGGATAGAGGCCGCTCAAGCGCCGCATATCCCGTGTGCCGGTTTCATGGTCGATGATGCCGGCTGCCATGAAAAGCGATGCCTTGAAGGTGGCATGGTTCATCATGTGGAAGATGGCGGCAACAGCAGCGAGTGGACTGCCGAGGCTGAGAAGCGTAGTGATCAGGCCCAGATGGCTGATGGTGGAGTATGCGAGAAGTCCCTTCAGATCCTGCTGGAACATGGCGAAGTAAGCACCGAGCAGCAGGGTGATGATACCGCAGAAACCGAGCAGCCAGAACCATTCCGGTGTTCCCGCCAGAACCGGCCACAGCCTCGCCAGTAGAAACACGCCAGCTTTCACCATAGTGGCGGAGTGCAGATAGGCGGACACCGGTGTCGGCGCCGCCATGGCATTGGGGAGCCAGAAGTGGAACGGGAATTGCGCGCTCTTCGTCAGTGCGCCGATGAGGATGAGGACAAGTGCGGGAACATAGAGCGAGTGCGCTCTGATATCGCCTCCCTTGGCGATGATGTCATCCAGATCGTAGCTGCCCGCCATATGACCGAGGATCAAAAGCCCTGCCAGAAGGCAGAAGCCGCCGATACCGGTGACGGTGAGCGCCATACGTGCGCCATCGCGGGCTGTGGCATTGTGGTGCCAGTATCCGATCAGCAAAAATGAGAAGATGCTTGTCATTTCCCAGAAGATTGACAGTAAAATCACGTTTCCGGATAGAACAATTCCCAGCATCGAGCCCATGAAGGACAGGAAGAACGCGAAAAAGCGTGGAATAGGGTCGTCCGAAGACATGTAATAGCGTGCGTAGAGCACCACCAGAAAACCGATGCCGGTGACCAGTACCGTGAACATCCACGCAAATGCGTCCAGCCGGAGCGTAAAATTCAGACCAAGCTGTGGAAGCCACTCTACATCGTATTTGAGAACTGCACCGCCCTTGACGCTGCTGTAGAGCAGGATGGTCGTCACGAGGCTGAAGAGGGCGATGCCGCCGGCAACCAGCACAGGCGCACGGGCAGCGCCATCTCTCGGCATCATCGCAGTCACAATGCTGCCGATGAAGGGGAGGGCAATCAGAATGGGAAGGAGGGCTTCAAGACTCATGTACAATGGCAATTTTCTGGCGTTAAGATGTGACAGTTTCTGTGCCCGTCAACTTCGCCAACTCCGTCAAGTACGGAGATAACTGGCCACGACGGTTATGAAATTCCTCGGGGTGGCCCGCGGGGTGAGACCGTCCCGGTGAGACGAAGACCATGCCCACCGAATTGCATGTCTTCTGCACCGATCTGGTCGTTCATGTCGCCTGATACCAGTGCTATGTTCGGTAAAAATGGATCAACAAAATCGTGATCCACTGACCGAGCGTAAGACGTCCAGAGTGCTGAATCATGGCGCTGTGCACTGGTTGCGTTGTGCGCCAGCGATGTGGCTGCCTGAGGTCGTTGAGACGATTCAAGTCGATGGAGTTTTGCTGTAAGGGCAACGCTGACGCTCGCCTGAATTCCGATGAAGACAAGCATGCCAGCTGCAAAAACACCGATCAGCCTTTTGGAATAACGCGGGGTCCAGCGGTTTTTCCCCATCCATGGCAAAATCGTGTCTCCTCAATCGTCGTCAGCGTTTTGTTAAAACATCACCAGAAAAGTGGATATCCACTGTGTTTTTAGGGGAATGGTATCGCCATTGTCCAGCGTGGAAAGCCTAAAATAAGGATATCCTTCCAAAAAAATGTGACGTCTGAGACTGGTCGCTGTAAGGAAAAAACGTGGCAAGGCCGAATTATACAGCAAATTTTAGTATTTGTTGGTTTATGTATTGGTTCTTAACTTTCGGGCAAGGAATTAACCATAAAGATTGGACGTATTTCACGGCGGAACGGAGATTTGAAAAATCTCCTTCCAGGCATGACGCCGCGCTGCCGTACCGGGTCGATCCGGTATTCTCTTTGATTGCAGAAGGCTCAGCAGCGTCATCTTGCCACGATTCGTCGTGCGCGGATTCGTGAAATATCCACCCGGATACTGACATTCTCAATCGGTCATGAGCCGGTTACCACCGGCGTAGCTATTGGGGACGTCGCTTGGGGCAGGAATTGCCAACAGATCAAACGAGAAAGGCCACGGGCAGCAGCCTGGGCGGCCGTCTGCGTTTTGCCGGTCTGGATCAGGACCAGTGCGATCTGTTGCGCCGCTACCGCGTCATGCTCGAACCCCATGTGAAGGCTGGCCTGCGCGATCTGATGGTCCGCTTCCAGTCCATGCCTGACTGTTCCCCATCCTTTGAAAGTGAAAACCAGCTCGACCGGCTGCACGACCTCCAGACTGCTCATTGGAGCGTGATGACGGACGCCCGGTTCGACGCGGTCTACGCGGAGCGCATCAAGGTCCTGTCCGATACCGAAAGCCGCATGGGGCTCGACCCACGCTGGCACATCGCCGGTCATGCCGTGGTGCTGGAAAATCTTCTCGGCGGTTTGATTGCCGACCATGCGCCTCGCACACTTTTGCCCGGCAACCGCAAGCGTCAGCGCGAATTGGCTGAAGCCGTCAAGGCTGTGGTGCGGCTGGTCATGGTCGATACTGAAATCGCGGTTTCGTTGCGCTTCAACGAATTGCGCCTGCGCCATACCCAGGAACTGGCCAAGCAGCGCGAAGAGGATCAGGCAGACGCCAAGCGTCTCCTCGGTGATGCATTGGCCGCCTTTGCGGCCGGCGATCTGACGGTACGGATCAGCGGCGATATTCCAGATAATTATCGTGATCTTGCCGACGCCTTCAACGGGGCGCTGGAGAAGATCGAAGCGTCGTTGGCATCGGCTCAGGCTGGGATACATCAGGCACATACAGCAACCGAGCGGTTGGCGGGCGAGGGCCGGACGATGGCATCTGCATCGTCGCAGCAGGCGCTAAGATTGACCAGCGCATCCGACACTTTGGGTGTGATCATGGACGACGTTCGCTCCAGCAGCGAGCGTATTGCTGCTGCCGACACGGCGGTCTCGCAGGCTCGTAACGCCGCCACGGAAAGCGGAACGGCTGTTGGTGAGGCGATCAATGCCATGGCCGGTATCGAACAATCGGCGGAACAGATCGGTCGCATCATCGGCTCGATCGATGAAATTGCATTCCAGACAAATCTGCTGGCGCTGAACGCTGGCATCGAAGCCGCACGTGCGGGCGAAAGCGGTCGCGGCTTTGCCGTCGTCGCTCAGGAAGTGCGCGCTTTGGCTCAGCGTTCGGCAGATGCGGCGCGTGAAATCAAAAATCTCGTCAACGGCACAAAAACGCAGGTGGATGCAGGCGTTCGCATGGTCAATCGCACGCAGGAAGCCATTGACGGTGTTGTCCGCCAGGTTTCCGGGGTCAGCGACATGATTGGCGATGTTGCACGCCGTACGGACGAAAACGTTACCAGCTTGCAGACCGTTGCGATTGAACTCGGTTCCATCGGTTCTGACGCGGAGCGTTCCGCTATCCGTTTGACATCGGCGGCCGGTGAGGCCGACGATTTGCACACGGTCATTCTGGAACTGGGTCGTACCGTGCGGGAGTTCCGCATCGCGCGCCAGATGCAATCTGCGGCAGAGCCGATCATCAGACACACACAAGACAACGTGGCAACCACGCGTGAAGATCGCGTGGAGTATGGCTACGTGCACCAACAATTCAGACGCCAAGGAGTGATTTGATGGCAAGCAGGAAAGCAGCGCAACCGGCATTAAAATTGTCACCGGTGCTGGACCTCAATCAGGCATCCGTCCTGCACGGAAAGCTGATGGAATTGAGGGGTGCCCCGCTTGCGGTGGATGCCTCCGAGGTCGAGCGCGTGGGCGTGCAATGCGCCCAGGTCTTGATGGCTGGCATCAAGGCTTGGGAAGCCGATGGCAAGTCATTCACCTTTGCAAAGGCATCGGACGCCTTTGACAAAACTCTTAAACTGATCGGCGTGGACATCGATCATATGCTCCCGAAGGAGATGCAGAAATGAAGAAGAAGGTTCTGACGGTCGACGATTCCAGGACGATCCGTAATATGCTGCTTTTGACGCTGAACAATGCCGGGTTTGAAACGATCCAGGCTGAAGACGGCATCGAAGGTCTTGAAGTGCTCGAAGGCTGCGAGCCCGATGTTATCGTCACCGACATCAACATGCCGCGTCTCGATGGTTTCGGCTTTATCGAGGGTGTTCGTCGCAATGAGAAATATCGTGCGATCCCCATCCTTGTCCTGACGACGGAAAGCGATGCTGAAAAGAAAAATCGTGCCCGCCAGGCAGGTGCGACCGGCTGGATTGTCAAGCCGTTCGATCCTGTAAAGCTGATCGATGCCATTGAACGCGTAACTGCTTGATACGGGACTACTCACGATGGATATGAACGAAATCAAAGAAATCTTCTTCCAGGAGTGCGAAGAGCAACTCGCTGAACTGGAATCGGGTCTTCTGAAATTGAATGACGGGGACCGTGATCCGGAAACCGTAAATGCTGTGTTTCGTGCCGTTCATTCCATCAAGGGTGGAGCGGGCGCGTTCGGTCTCGACGATCTCGTAGCATTCGCTCACGTTTTCGAAACGACACTGGACTGCGTACGCTCGAACAAGCTGGAACCCGACCAGGACGTCCTGAAGGTCATGCTGAAGTCGGCTGACGTTCTGGCTGACCTGACCAATGCCGCCCGTGATGGCAGCAGCGTCGAAGATGGCCGTACGCGCGGTCTGGTCAAGGAACTGGAAGCACTGGCCAACGGCGAGAAGGTCTCGTCCAGCGCCGCGTCCGAACCCGCAGCAGCCAAGCCCTCAGCGCCAGCACCGGCCGCCGCTGCACCCGCGCCGACCGACGACAGCGGCTTCCAGCCCGTTGCCTTTTCTTTCGGCGAGTTCGAGGATGACACTGTCCCGATGATGGAAACGCCGTCTTTCGACGTCGTTTTCAAGCCGCAGACCTCGCTCTATACCAAGGGCAATGAGTCAGCTCTGTTGCTGCGCGATCTTTCCCGCATCGGCGAGATGAGCATCAACTGCGACATGAGCGCTTTGCCTGCGCTGGAAAACATCGAGCCTGAAGCGGCCTATTTCTTCTGGAAGATTTCGATCAAGACGGACAAGGGTGCCGCAGGCATCCGGACTGTCTTTGAATTCGCCGAGTGGGATTGCGACCTGGAAATCACGGAAATCGTGGCCGAGACGTCAGCCGAAGAAGAACTGCCGATGATACCGGTTCCGTTCGATCTTTCCGTCCTCGACGAAACTGCCGAAGAGCCTGCCATCCAGCCGGCTGCTGCGGAAGAAACAGTCGCGACAAAGACTGTCTCGACCGCTGTTGCCGCCACCGAGGTAACGCGCGCCGTATCCGCGGCTGCGGAAAAGAAGGAAGCACCGGCCGCTGCTGCTGCTGCTGCTGCTGCCAATGCTGCAAACTCTAGCGCTGGCCAGACGATCCGCGTGGATCTGGATCGCGTCGACCGCCTCATCAACCTGGTGGGCGAACTCGTCATCAACCAGGCGATGCTGTCGCAGAGCGTCATCGAGAACGACACGACCGGCACATCTGCCGTCAATATGGGCCTTGAAGAACTCCAGCAGCTGACGCGCGAAATTCAGGACAGCGTTATGGCTATCCGCGCGCAGCCGGTGAAGCCTGTCTTCCAGCGCATGTCGCGTATCGTGCGCGAAGTCGCCGACATGATCGGCAAGCAGATCCGCCTGATCACCGAGGGTGAAAACACCGAAGTGGACAAGACGGTCATCGACAAGCTGGCCGAGCCTCTGACTCACATGATCCGCAATGCCGTTGACCACGGCATCGAGACGCCTGAAAAACGCGAGGCCGCCGGCAAGAACCCCGAAGGCACTGTCAAGTTGACGGCAAAGCACCGCTCGGGCCGCATCCTGATCGAACTGGCCGACGACGGCGCCGGCATCAATCGCGAGCGTGTTCGCCAGAAGGCAATCGACAACGATCTGATCGCTGCCGATGCCAATCTGACGGACGAGGAAATCGACAATCTGATCTTTGCTCCGGGCTTTTCCACCGCCGACAAGATTTCCGACATTTCGGGTCGTGGTGTGGGCATGGACGTGGTTAAGCGTTCGATCCAGGCACTGGGCGGCCGTATCAGCATCACCTCGCGTCCGGGTCTCGGTTCTACCTTCACCATGAGCCTGCCACTGACACTTGCCGTTCTCGACGGCATGGTGGTGACCGTTGCCGGTCAGACGCTCGTCGTGCCTTTGACGGCAATTGTCGAAACATTGCAGCCGGAAGCGGTGAACATTCACTCCTTCGGCTCCAACCAGCGCCTGATCTCCATCCGCAACTCCTTCTGCCCGCTGGTGGATGTCGGTCGTATCCTCAACTTCCGCAACACCCAGGCAAACCCGGTCGACGGCGTTGCACTGCTGGTGGAATCGGAAGGTGGCGGCCAGCGTGCTTTGATGGTCGATGCCATCCAGGGCCAGCGCCAGGTCGTGATCAAGTCACTGGAAGCCAACTATACCCACGTGCCGGGCATCGCTGCCGCAACCATCCTTGGTGATGGCCGCGTCGCGCTCATTCTCGATGTGGATGCTGTTGTCGGCGCGTCTCGTGGCCAGTCGCTCAAGCAAGAGATGTCTCTTGCGGTAGCGGGTTGAAAGTAGTGATGAATGACAGCGCTCAAGTTTAACGATACACGCCTATCCCCGGATGAAGTGCTTGCCAGCGGAGAATATCCGCTGACACGTCGCGACCTGTCCGAAATCGCCGCGATGATCTATGCCGATGCCGGCATCTATCTGAACGACACAAAGGCGTCGCTCGTTTATTCACGACTGTCCAAGCATATCCGCAATCTGGGTATTTCCGGTTTCCGGGAGTATTGCACCCTCGTTTCCTCTCAAGAGGGCGCTCATGCTCGTCGTGAGATGCTGTCGCATTTGACAACAAACTTCACGCGCTTCTTCCGCGAAAACCATCACTTCGAGAATCTGCGTGATGAGGTTCTTCCAGGGCTTATCAACCGTGCAAAAGCCGGTGGCCGTGTGCGAATCTGGTCTGCCGCCTGTTCCGACGGGCAGGAGCCATATTCAATCGCACTGACGGTTCTGGGCCTGTTTCCGAATGCCGCGGAATACGACTTCCGCATTCTGGCGACGGATATCGACCCGAAGATTCTGGCGCAGGCCCGAGCGGGGATTTATGATGAGAATGCGCTGGAAACCGTTACACCTGCCATGCGCAAGCAATGGTTTCAGGACGTCGATGTCGGTGGTCGCCGCAAGCACCAGATCAGCGACAAAGTCAAAAAGCTGATCACGTTCAACGAGTTGAACCTTATGACGCAGTGGCCCTTCAAGGGCGGCTTCGACGTCATTTTCTGTCGCAACGTGGTGATCTATTTCGATGAGCCGACACAGGTGAAAATCTGGGCGCGTTTTGCAGGCCTTCTGCCGGAAGGCGGACATCTCTATATCGGTCACTCCGAGCGTGTCTCCGGTGATCCGAAAGCACTGTTCGACAACACTGGCATCACGACCTATCGCTACATCGGCAAACCCGGCGGGAGAAAAGCATGACGGCACCCGCCAGAGTTCTTGTCGTTGACGACTCACCGACGATGCGCGGCCTGATTTCGGCTGTCCTAAAAGCTGACCCCGATGTTGACGTGGTTGGCCAGGCAGGCAACGCCATGGAAGCGCGCGCGGCGATCAAGGAACTCAACCCGGATGTTGTGACGCTGGATATCGAGATGCCGGAGATGAACGGCCTCGAGTTCCTGGAAAAGATCATGCGGCTTCGGCCTATGCCGGTCATCATGGTTTCGACGCTGACGCATCGCGGTGCCGGTGCCTCGCTGGCGGCGCTTGAAATCGGTGCGTTCGATTGTGTTGGAAAGCCTGCTCCGGGTGACAGCCGGCCGTTTGGCGATCTGGCTGAAAAGGTCAAGGCTGCCGCACGTTCGCAGCATCAGTCCTATCGCAATGTCGCAGTTGAAAGGGCTCCTGTTCCCCAGCCAATGGCCGTCAGCGATTATCGCGTTGGACGAAAGATTGTGGCGATCGGCTCATCGACCGGTGGTGTCGAAGCACTGATCGCTGTCTTGCAGAAATTCCCGGCCAATTGCCCGCCCACCGTCATCACCCAGCACATGCCTTCGACGTTTACGAAAAGCTTTGCGGAGCGCCTTAATCGTTTATGCGCGCCGGTGGTCGAGGAGGCCACGGATGGTGCGCGTCTTCAAACGGGGAAAATATATCTTGCACCGGGCGGAGAGCGTCATTTGCAGGTCGTTAATCATTCCGCGCCAAGCTGCAGGCTTTTGGAAAAGGAACCTGTTAATGGGCACCGTCCATCCGTGGATGTTCTGTTCGATTCCGTGGCCGAACTCGCCGGACGCAACGCCGTTGGTGTCATCCTCACAGGGATGGGGCGTGACGGGGCTGCCGGACTGCTGAAAATGCGCCATGCCGGTGCCCGCACCGTTGGCCAGAACGAAAAAACCTGCGTCGTTTATGGCATGCCAAGGGTCGCCCACGAACTTGGTGCTGTCGAAACACAACTTCCGCTGAACGCCATCGGCGAAGAAATTTTAAAACTTACTGCCGCCCGAAAAGAAGGTTCCGACTAATGTCTCTTGCAGAAAAAATCAAAGTTCTGATCGTTGACGATCAGGTTACCAGCCGCCTGCTCCTCAGTGATGCACTCACGCAGCTCGGTTTCAAGCAGATCACCTCTGCTGGTGACGGCGAACAGGGAATGAAGATCATGGAGCAGCAGCCCCATCATCTCGTCATTTCCGACTTCAACATGCCGAAGATGGATGGTCTTGGCTTCTTGCAGGCGGTTCGCACGAACCCGACGACCAAGAAGGCAGCCTTCATCATCTTGACCGCGCAGGGTGACCGCGCGCTGGTTCAGAAGGCAGCGCAGCTGGGCGCCAACAACGTTCTGGCAAAGCCATTCTCCATTGACAAAATGAAGGCGGCAATCGAAGCCGTATTTGGATCGTTGAAATGATCGAAACCGCAGCCAAGCGCGTACATATCATCCAAGGCGAGTATAAAATCGCCAACGATCCCGAAGTGGTTTTAACGACCATTCTCGGCTCGTGCGTGGCTGCATGTCTGAGAGACCCCGTTGCGGGCGTCGGCGGCATGAACCACTTTCTGCTGCCGGGAACGGGGGGCACCGGGGGCGGAGATGCAACCCGCTATGGGGTGCATCTCATGGAATTGCTGATCAACGGTCTGCTCAAGCAGGGCGCGCGCCGTGATCGGCTCGAGGCAAAGATTTTCGGCGGGGCGAAGACCATTGCCAGCTTCTCGAATGTCGGCGAACAGAACGCTGCATTCGCGGTGCAATTTCTAAAAGATGAAGGCATTCGTCTTCTCGGGCAGTCGACCGGGGGAGACTCGGGCAGAAAAGTGGAGTTCTGGCCGGTGTCCGGTCGTGCCCGCCAGCATCCACTCAGCGGTGCCGAAACGCAGTCTACGGTTGCCCTCGAAAAGCGTCCAGCACCGGCTCCAAAGCCAGTCGCCAACGATATCGAGTTTTTCTAGAACGGCTACAAAAGCGGGTTTGCTCAGTCGTTCTTCATCTTGTTTCAGCATCGGGTCGACGCCAGCTTGGCAACATCGATCCGGCGCTCTGGTCACGGAGTCATTTATGCAGATCGCCGAGCAAGCGCAGTTGTCCCCATTCGAAGAAGCACTTCCCGATGTCTTGATGCGGGTCGTTTCGGAGCTTCACGATGTGGCGTACCTGATCGAGAGAATAGAACCGCAATTGCTCGAGGCGACCGATGGTGCCGTCACCGTGGAAGGCATGCGCCTTTTCCAGGGTATAGACCTTGCTGTCCAAAAGACCCGCGGTCTCGCCGAATTCATCGATACGATTACGGGTTCCATCCCGCTCGATTGGGCCGTCGATGTCTCGACTGCGCTCAGCCTCGTCAAGCTGGCTGAAATGCAAAAGGCGCTGGGTGCAGGCTTGCGTCATGGCCATTCGCAACCGCTCGACAAGGTTTCCGGTGATTGCGATTTGTTCTAGAATCAGTTTTTTGAAGCTCAAGGTGGCGGTGCAATCCTGTATCGTCACCGGTTATCGAACACTGAAAAATTGATTTCCTATTATTTATGAGGCAATGAAGCATCATTTTTGTGCACGTAAAGCGCGGCACAAGCTTCGAAGTATTAATCTGCAATCCGATTTCCATAGACAATGGTACATGTGGCGAACAGCACGCCATATTCGGGGTTCAGATTGATGAATAGTGTAACAAACGGCAATGTCTCCAGTTCGCTTTTCCCGAATGTGCTTGAGCTTGCGAAGACCCAGCGTCTGTCTTTGATGGACCTCTTCAAATTTGCCGAAACCTTCAGTGCAGAAGGCCGACGAGCCGAGGCGGTCGAGCTTTACAAGACCTGGCTTGCCTTCAACGAGTCCCAGCCGGGACAGCAGATGGTATACTTCAACTATTCTGTCACCCTGCGCCAACTCAACGACCTGCCTGGATCGATCAACGCCATGCGTGCCGCGCTGAAAGTCGATCCCATGTTTGGTCCTGCTCACATCAACCTGGGGCGGGCCTATGAAGACGCCGGCGCAGCCCCACAGGCCATCCAGCAGTGGAAGAGTTTTGTCGAGAGCACGGACGAAAGCACCGCCGACCGTGTGTCCTACCGGTTCATGGCGTTGCAGCACATTGGCCGCGTGATGGAAAATGCCGGTTTGCTGGATGAGGCTGAGGCTGTGATGTGGCAGGCCATGGAGTTGCGGCCGGACAAGCCAGAAACCGGCCAGCACTGGAGCGCCATTCGTCAGCGCCAGTGCAAATGGCCGATCCTCATCCCGTCGAACCATATCACCATGCGTCAGATGGTGGATGCCATGTCACCGCTGACATTGGGCTGCTATTCCGACGACCCGATGTTCCAATTGGCCCGTGCGTATGTCTACAACAAGGGTTTCGTCGGCCGCCTTGATATCAAGGATTTTCCACGCAGCCAGGTCAAACAGAAGACCGGCACAGGGCAACGCCTGCGCATCGGTTACGTCTCGTCCGACCTTCGCGACCATGCGGTCGGCTTTGCTTTGCGCGAGGTTTTGGAATGTCACGACAAGGCAAGTGTCGAGATCCATGCCTATTACTGTGGCGAGCCAGTTGCCAAGGACGAAACACAGACACGCATGAAGGCAGCGGTCGACACCTGGCATGACATCGGCACGCTGACAGATGAAGCCGCCGCGCGACAGATCGCCAAGGACGAGATCGACATTCTGATCGACGTCAACGGTTACACGAAACATGCCCGCACGAAAATTTTCGCTTATCGTCCCGCACCTGTCATCGTCAATTTCTGCGGTTATCCCGGCTCGATGGGCAGTCCGTTCCACCAGTATATGATTGCAGATGCCCAAATCGTGCCCGTCGAAAGCGAGATTTACTACTCGGAGAAAGTTCTGCGCATTGCCTGCAATCAACCGATCGATCGCAAGCGCACGATCGCCGAGAAGCCGACGCGAGCGAGCGTAGGGCTGCCGGAAGATGCCTTCGTATTTGCTTGCTTCAATGGCATGCAAAAGATCACCTCTGGCACGTTTGACCAGTGGATGAAAATCCTTACTGCCACGCCTGACAGCATTTTGTGGCTGTTGAGCGGTAACGAAAAAGCCGATCAACGACTACGAGAATTGGCGCAGGCCGCGGGCATCGCGTCTGAGCGGATCATCTTCGCGCCCAAGGCTGGCAATGCACAGCATCTGGCGCGCATCGCCGTGGCGGATCTGTTTCTCGACACTTTCCCTTATGGTGCGCACTCGACGGCCGGTGACGCATTGACGGTCGGGCTTCCCGTGCTGACGTTCCCTGGCAAGAGCTTCGCCGCGCGCTTCTGCAGCAGCGTTGTGGCTGCAACCGGCGTGCCGGAACTGATCTGCACGGGCCCGGAAGACTATGTCGACAAGGCGATTGCCTATGCCAAAAAACCTACGACCTTGAAGCAAGTGAGAGACAAGCTGCAAGCCAATCGTGAAACGAGCGCGCTGCGCGACATTCCCGGATTGGCCCGCCGTCTGGAAGAGCTGTTTTGGCAGATGCAAGGCGAAGCGGAGCGTGGCCAGGCCCCGGTTCCCGATTTGCGAAACCTCGATGTCTACTACGAAATCGGGACCGAACTTGTTCTGGAAAACCTGGAATTTGTTGATGAGCAGACTTACCGCAACCGATATCTGGAAAAGCTGAGGGAGTGGAATGCCTTCGCTGCCATCCCCCATGACATCAGGCTGTGGACCGGTAACGGAAGCAACGACGCATAGGCGTTCCGATTAAACCGGTTTCCCGGCAACGTCCCCAACATCTTTCGATCCGCGCGCTGTTTCGTTTCTTGCGCGCTCGCGATCGATACATCCAATAAGGCAGGTCGAGCGTGTCCCAGTCGAAAAAGATTGCTATCGTCGGTGCGGGTCTCTCTGGAGCCGTGATTGGTCGCGAGCTTGCGCAAGCGGGCCACCAGGTCGATATATTCGACAGACGCGACCATATCGCGGGCAACTGCCACACCGAGCGCGACGGTGAAACGGGCGTGATGGTGCATGTTTATGGCCCGCATATCTTTCATACCGACGACGCGCATGTGTGGGATTACGTCAACCGCTTCCAGACCTTCATGCCCTACAAGAACCGGGTGAAAACGACCAGCCGTGGCGAGGTGTTTTCACTTCCGGTCAATCTTCACACCATCAACCAGTTCTTCGACAAGACTTTTCGGCCGGATGAGGCGAAAGCGTTCATCGAAGATCAGGCCGACAAAACGATCGAGGATCCACAGACCTTCGAAGAGCAGGCGCTGCGCTTTGTCGGCCGAGATCTTTATGAGGCTTTTTTCCAGGGGTACACGCAAAAACAATGGGGCTGCTCGCCAACAGCTTTGCCCGCGTCGATCCTCAAACGCCTCCCCGTACGCTTCAACTATGATGATGATTACTTCTTCCACAAATATCAGGGTATGCCGGAAACCGGCTACACCCCGATGGTTGAGCGTATCCTTGATCATCCCGGCATCAAGGTTCATCTCAACAGCAATTTTGAGCGCAGCGAAACGGATGGCTACGACCACACATTCTACTCCGGTTCTCTCGATGGCTATTTCGATTATGCCAATGGCCGGCTCGGCTATCGCACGCTCGATTTCGAACGTTTTACCTATGATGGTGACTATCAGGGCTGCGCGGTGATGAACTACGGGGAGGTCTCGGTTCCCTACACGCGCATTACGGAACACAAGCATTTCTCGCCATGGGAAAAGCATCAGGGATCGGTTTGTTATCGTGAGTTTTCGCGCGAATGCGGCCCTGACGATGTGCCCTATTATCCCATTCGCCTAGTCGAGGAAAAAGAGCAACTGGCGCAATATGCAGCTCTGGCGACGGCTGAGAAAGCCGTAACCTTCGTCGGCCGGCTGGGAACCTATCGATATCTGGATATGGATGTTACCATCCGCGAGGCGTTGGATACGGCTGCTCTCTTCCTGTCGCGTGAACAGACGGGCGAGCCCATGCCTGCCTTCCTCAATCCACCGCTTTAAGCTGACTGCGCGCAAGCCCCGATTTTTAGATCGAGAAACCTGACAGCCTCGCGCAAGCAACCAAACCTAGAATTGTTACAGCTGGATTTATGCCTTGGCCGTTGGCCCGGGCAACGTTCTGCACGACAGGGGCTGGGCAGGGTTATTTTCTTCGTGCTGTTCAGGCATTCGTCCGGAGGCGTTGCGGCTTCCGAATTGTCTTCGATATTTGAACTCGCGATCAAGGCCTGCACATGACGTCGATCATACCTTCTTTAACGCCCAGCCTGATTTCGAAGCTATCGACGGCCACAGTTGCCAGCTGGTCCACGGAAGACGTCGCATCCCTCACGACCGAACAGGTGTCTGCCATGTCTTCGCGGCAGATCGGCGCATTTTCGTCCATACAGATATCGGCGATCGAGACGGAAGATCTGCAAACGATGTCACGGATACAGCTGAGTGGCATTTCCGAGAGCGGGATGGTGGGGCTGACCCTTGACCAGCTTGCGGTTCTCAACAAAGCCTCCATCGAAAGCTTCAGCCAGAAGCAGGTCGCTGCGTTGACCACGCAACAGTTGGCCGACATGAACGATGTTACCATCGAAGCACTCACACCATCGCAGATCGCAGCTCTGAGTTCCGAGCAACTGGCAGCGATTGACCCGGAGGACTTCAAGGAGTTCTCCACCGCAGATATAGCTGCCATCTCCAGCAAAGCCATGCCGGGCTTGAGCCATAAGGTCATTCCGTTTTTAAGCACGGCTCAAATTGCTGCGATTTCTGCAACTGCCATGCCCGGGGTGACGACGGAAGCCTTCAGTTCCTTTTCCGATGTGCAGCTTGCCGCCATCAACAGCCAGGCAATTGCAAAGCTGACGAGCGAGCAGCTTACGAGCCTCGTCTCCGTCGAATTCGCATATTTTACGCCCGATCAGGCGTCTGCCCTGAAGGCCAACCAGATTTCCGCACTCGAGCAGGGAGATGTCTCCAACTTCACGGTAGCTGCTGTCGGCGCATTCAGCACGGCTGTGATCGCGAGCCTTTCTACCGGCCAGATTGCGGAATTATCCTCGACGCAGCTTGCGAACTTGAACGTCCGCCAGATCGGTGCGCTGACCTCATCTCAAGTGGCAGTCGTTACGGCCGTTGACATCGAAGCTCTGACGCCGACGCAGATCGCGGCACTTTCGACGAAAACAATCACGGGTCTGACCACAGAGCAAATCGGTGCGCTTTCCACCGCGCAGGTGGAGGCCTTTACCCCGGCTCAGGTCAAAGCACTCAGTTCGACCCAGGTCGCAACGCTCGATAAAGATCAGATGGCGACCTTTTCAACAGGCGACATAGCTGCGATCACGAGTGCAGCTGCTGTGGGCTTGAAGACGGAGATCGTTTCGTCTTTGAGTTCCCAGCAGGTGGCGGCAATCAGTGCCAGCACGTTCGCGAAGCTCACGACCGATCAGATATTGGCGCTGACATCAAGCCAGCCGGGCGCTTTGACATCGACCCAACTGGCCGCACTGACATCCATTCAGGCGGCAGTTCTGTCTAAGGATGACATTGACAAGTTTGAACCCTCAGCGCTCGCAGCCTTATCCAGCAAAGCGGTTCCAGGCCTCGATGTATCCGTCATTGCCGAGTTCACGGCCAATCAGATCGCCGCTCTGTCGACCGGTGCGATTGCCAAACTGACCACAACGCAGGTTGCCGCACTGTCTGCCGATCAGGTCGAGGCTCTGACTGCGGCTCAGGTCAAAGTGCTGACCTCGTCCCAGATCGCGGCTCTCGGCGCCGACGAGATCAAGACATTCTCGACGGATGATATCGCCGCCCTCTCGACCAAAAGTATTGCGGGCTTGAGCGCCGACGCATTGAAGGGCCTGACGGAAGAGCAGGTCGCAGCCTTCAGTTCTGCTGCTGTTGCTGCCTTGTCGACTGAACAGTTTGGTGCGTTTACAAGCGTTCAGTTGGAGGGGTTGACGGTAACCCAACTGAGCGCGCTCAAACCGGCACACGTCAAATTGCTGTCCGCAGAAACAGTCGCCTCACTTGACAATGAGGGTATCGCAGCTCTGAATACCGCAGCGATTGCTGCCTTGTCGACGGCGCAGATTGCCGCGATGACGACGGCTCAGGTTGAAGCCTTGTCGCCGAACCAAGTCAAAGCTTTAAGTTCATCGCAACTCGGCGCGCTCGAAACGGACCAAATTACTACGTTTTCGACAGCGGATATCGCCGCGATCGGCTCCAAGGCCATCCAGGGCTTGAGCACCGCCGTCGTCGCTGCGCTGACCTCCATGCAAGTGGCCGCGTTGAGCACGGTTTCCGTTGCCGCGCTGACCACAGATCAGATCGATGCTCTACCAGCCGACATGTTCACGTATCTCTCAAACATACAGGTCGGCGCGCTCACGTCTGCGCAAGTGGGTGTGCTGGATGCCTCTGATCTTGCAAAGATTTCCATCCCGGCTTTAAGCGGGACGGCCATCCCGGGTCTTTCTACGGCGGTTCTTGCCTCGCTCAAGCCAACGGAAATTGCGGCTTTGAGCACCAATGCCGTCTCGAAATTGACGAAGGATCAGATCGTCGCCTTGACGGCCACTCAGGTCGCGGCATTGACGACAGGCCAGACCAGAGCCCTCAGTACCACGCAAGTTGCAGCCCTTCCTTTAACGTCTCTCGCTGCGTTGAGCACGGCGCAGATATCCACGATGTTGCCAAAGACGTTGGCCGCGTTGACTGCGGAACAGATAACGGCTCTCTCGAGTGAGCAGATGAAAGCCTTGTCGTCGTCGCAAGTTGCGGCGCTGACATCGAACCAGATCAAAGGGTTTGAGGCCGAAGACATCAAGGCACTTTCGACGGCGGCTGTCGCGACCTTAAGCGCAAGCGGTGTCAGCGGCTTATCGAAAGACCTGATCGAGGCACTGTCAGCGGACCAGATTGCTGCGTTAAGCGTTGGCTCCGTCGGGTCCATGACGTCAGATCAGATTTCAGCGCTCTCGACCTTGCAGGTAGATGCCTTCACCACGCGTCAGCTCGCTGCGATGAAATCGGCACAGACTGCGGGATTTGGGCCTGAGGATATTGCGACATTTTCGACAGCAGACATCGCCGCTCTCACCGCAAGGGGTATTGCCGGCTTCAGCACGACTGCGATAAAGGCGCTGACAACAGAACAGATAGGGGCATTTTCGACGTCCGCCGTGGCAAGTTTGACGGTTGACCAGATTGATATGCTCGACACAGCTCAGTTCGCGGCGCTGGCGACGGCGCAGATTGGGGCGCTCACATCCGGCCAGATTGCTGCGCTGGATGCGGCAAATCTGCAATCGCTGGCTACCGATAAACTTGCAGCGCTTCAACCTGCCACGATCAAAAATCTGACCGACGCTCAAGTGGCTGCGTTGACAACCCTCCAGATCGCCAGCCTTTCCACAGCCCAGGTGCGTGAATTGGGCGCCACCCAGATCGCCGCAATGAGCACGGACAAGATTGCGGCTCTGTCTGCCGACAAGATCGCAGCTATTGGTACCGCGGGTATTTCCGGCCTGTCCAGCAAGCAGATTGCGGCGTTGACGCCATTGCAGGCAGAGGCGCTGACAACCATACAAATATCGGTCATGGTCGGCGATCAGATCGACGCGTTTGGAAAAGACGCCATCGCCAAATTCTCCACTGACGATATGGCGGCCATCAAGTCCGATGCCATTTCCGGGCTATCGACGGCCGTTCTGGCGTCGTTGACGACAGCGCAAATTGCGGCACTGAACCCCTCCAGCGTCCCGGCGCTGACAACCCGTCAGGTCGCAGTGCTCGACAGCACACAAATTCCCGCATTGACCACAAAACAGGTCTCATCGCTGACCGCGGGCCAGATTGCCGTTCTCAACCCAGATGACGTCGCAAAATTCACGACATCACAGATTGCGGCTTTGAGTACCCTTGGTGTTTCCGGGCTGACCCCGGCCCAGCTTGCAAAGTTTACAACGCTACAGGCCGAAGCGTTGACCGCTTTCCAGGTCGGGGCTTTGTCTTCTGCACAGATCGGCGCTTTGGGAAAAGATGGCATAGCGCAATTTTCGAACGCTGATATTGGCGCCATCAATCCGGCCATTATTGCGACCCTACCGACAGATACCATCAAGGGTCTGACGCCGATTCAGCTCGCATCTTTGAGCAGCAGCGCTGTCGCAAGCCTGACGACCGGTCAGATCGGTGCTTTGAGCACCGGGCAGATCGATGCATTGTCAACGAAACAGATTTCCGCAATGACGTCACAGCAAATCGGGGCGCTGAGCAGCGACCATCTGACGTCGATGTCCACCGCATCCATCGCATCGATCAGCTCTGCTGCGATTTCCGGATTGTCGACTGAGACGATTGCAGCGTTGACGACTTTCCAACTGGGCGCCATCAGCACGGCTGGTATATCAGGCTTGACGACCAAACAGGTCGCAGCCTTGAGTACCGGCCAGGTCGGCTGGCTGTCGAGCACGCAGGTTTCTGCCTTGTCTTCGAGACAGGTGGCATCCCTCAACTCCGATCAGATCAAAGTGTTGACCACGCTTCAGATAACGGCCTTGAGTTCAGACGGCGTCACGGGTCTTTCGACCACGCAGATCGCCACTTTTACCACGCTTCAGGCGGAAGCGCTCACAACCGGGCAGGTTGCTGTGCTAAGCTCTGCGCAGGTTGGAGCGTTTGACGTCGACGATCTCAAGGTCTTTTCGACCAGAGATATTCTGGCGCTTTCCAGCGGCGCGGTCGCGGGCCTGTCCACCGACATGCTGCCTTTGCTACCTGCTGAGACCATCGCCGCATTATCCTCGTCGGCCATGGCGGGTCTCTCCACAGCCCAGATTGCATCTTTGACATTGACACAATTTGGAGCGCTGACCACGTCGCAGATTGGCGCACTCGGTTCAAAGCAGATCGCAGCCCTTGGAACCGCCGGTGTCGGTGCGCTGTCCACGGCCCAGATTGCTGCACTCAGCACGATGGGCGTGCCCGGCCTTTCCCCAGCCCAGGTCGGCGCGCTTTCCACAGATCAGATCGAAGCGCTCAATACAGCGCAGGTCGCCGTCCTTACCTCGTCGCAAGTCGCAGCGCTTGACGCCGCCGACATTGGCGTGTTTTCGACCGCTGAACTCGCAGTCCTGAGCTCAAGCGCTATTCTTGGATTATCCTCCGCGACGCTTGCCGGTCTTTCCCCAGAGCGCATCGCCGTGCTTGGAGCGGGCAGTGTTCCTGGCCTGTCCACGGGACAAATCGGGTCGCTGACGAGCGTGCAGATCGGTGCCTTGACGACGGTGCAGATTGCATCACTTGGCTCCAAGCAGATCGCAGCCTTGGGCACGGTCGGTGCCAGCGCGCTATCCACAGGCCAGATCGCAGCCTTGAGCACCGCTGGCATAGCCGGTCTCACCACAGACCAGATTGCGGCTCTGTCGACGGGGCAGATCGAAGCCTTCAACACGACGCAGGTTGCGGTGCTGACCTCTGCGCAGGTTGGCGCCTTGGGCGGGGACGACTTCAGCGCGTTTTCGACTGCCGAGCTTGCAGCTCTGTCTTCGGGTGCGATTGCTGGTCTCACGACCACGACACTTGCCGGACTTCCAACGGAGCGCATCGCTGTTCTCGGAACGGCCAGCATTGCTGGTCTCTCGACCGCGCAGATTGCGGCTTTGAAACCAGCGCAGCTGGAAGCCTTGACGACGGCGCAAGTGGCAGCCCTTGGCTCCAAACAGGTGGCTGCCCTGGGAAGCACGGGCGCGGCAGTCTTGTCGTCTGCGCAGATCATGGCCATGAGCACAGCCGCCATCGCAGGCCTGTCAACTGGCCAGATCACGGCCTTTTCCACGGAGCAGGTGGAGGCACTGACACCTGTACAGGTTGCCGCTCTCAACTCCATGCAGCTTTCTGCCTTTGATGTGGACGATATTGCTGCACTGTCTACCGATGATCTGGCGGCGCTACCAGCGCATGTGATCCAAGGCTTATCCACCTCGGCGCTGGCCGCCATGCCAACGGAACGGATTGCAGCCCTCGGCACCGCTGGTATTTCCGGCCTCACAACCGGGCAGATCGCATCCTTGAGTGTCGATCAGGTGGAAGCCTTCACGCCTGTTCAGGTGGCGGCGCTGGGATCGAAACAGCTGGCGGCCCTCGGTACGGACGATCTTCTGACATTCTCGACGGCCGATATCGCGGCCATCAGCGCCGCCGCCATCAGTGGCCTGTCCACGGCGACAGTTGCTTCGTTGTCCACTGAAGTCGTCCATTCTCTGAGTGCAGCTGCTATTCCGGGCCTTTCCACGGCACAGATCGCCGCCCTGACAGTCGATCAGATCAGCGTTCTGTCGCTCGGCCAGATCGGGGCGTTTAGCTCGCAGCAGGTCGCAGCATTGGAAGTTGTTGACATCGCGGCTCTCTCGACGGGCCAGATCGTGTCGATCAGCACGGGCGGTATCACCGGTCTCTCCAGCGATCAGGTCGCGGCTCTCAGCCTGGAACAATTGCATGTGCTGTCCACCACACAGGTCAATAATCTCACGTCAAAGGCAGTAGCAGGGCTAACAGCGGAGGAGTTGCAGACGCTCAGCTCGGCCCAGATCGCTGCCATCAACTCGTCGGCCATCGGCGGATTGCCGACCGACTTCATTGCGGCGATGTCCACGGGCGAACTGGCGGCCTTGGGAACGGCCGGCATCGCCGGGCTGACCAGCAAACAGGTCGCAGCGCTTGGCAAGGATCAGGTTGAATCCTTCTCGACTGCTCAGATTGCAGCACTCAGCGCAGATGGTTTGGCTGGTCTGACGACACAGGCCATGTCGACATTCTCGACATCCGATATCGCTGCGATTGCCTCCGGCTCCATTCGCGGCCTGTCGACCGCCATCATCGCGGCATTGACGACCAGCGAGATCGGCGCTTTGAGTGCGAGCCAGGTTGGGGCGCTGGGCTACAACCAGATCGTCGCACTGACGACGACACAGGTCGATGCGCTGACGACAACGCAGATCAACGCCCTGAACGCCATCCAGGCGGCGGCGCTGGGAACAGAAGATATCGCGCTGTTTTCAACGGACGACATTCTGGCTTTTTCCACCGGCGCGATTTCCGGTCTTGCAACCAGCGTGATCGGTGCGTTGACGACTGCGCAAAGTGAGGCGTTGACACCGGCGCAGGTCGGCGCGCTGACATCGGCCCAGGTGGCGGCTCTCTCCAAGGAGAATATCGCGAAGTTCTCGACCTCCGATATCGCGGCCTTCAGCCCGACCGGCATCACCGGCCTATCCACAGACACGCTGGTGAGCCTGTCCAGCGAGCAGATCGATACGATCCTCAACACCCATATGGGATCGCTGACGCCCAATCAGGTGTCTGCCATTATCTCCAATTACGTGTCCTGACAGGGACCCGTAATTTAGGCAAGGGAAACGGATAGGGGAAACGCTCGCGCAAGCTTCGCCGCATAGTGTGCCAATGGGACCAGAAGGTCTTGGACTCATTGAATGACGGTGCGGAACAGAATGAATCTGTTAAATCAATTCCCTCAGGTTTTAAAAAATTTCGCGGCTCTCGGCCAGACGCGGCTTTTGATGCTGGGTGGTGTGGGCGTGTTGTCCATGGCAATCATTCTCGCTGCTGCGCTTTATGTGAACAAACCTGCCTACGAAACGCTCTATGTCGGTCTCGAAACGATGGATCTGAACAAGATCAGCATCGCGCTTGCAGAATCGAATGTCGATTTTCAGGTCGGTTCTGACGGCACGAGCCTTCAGGTCCCAGTAGGCATGACCAGCAAGGCGCGCCTGTTGCTTGCCGAGCGCGGTCTGCCTGACAGCGCCAATGCCGGTTACGAACTGTTCGACAATGTCGGTTCGCTGGGTCTCACCTCCTTCATGCAGGAAGTCACCCGTGTCCGCGCCCTTGAGGGCGAAATCGGACGTTCCATCCAGCAGATCGATGGTATTGCCGCTGCCCGCGTCCATATCGTCATGCCCGATGTCGGGAATTTCCGTCGCGGCGAGCAAAAGCCAACCGCTTCTGTCATGATCCGCGCAAGCGCATCGGCCGGCCGCAAGGCCGCATCATCCATTCGTCATCTCGTCGCTTCGGCTGTTCCCGGCCTTGAGGTTGACGATGTGACGCTTCTTGATTCCACTGGCCAGCTTCTGGCCTCTGGCGACGATGTCGGCAACGGCGCGTTGAACCGCTCGCTGACACTGTCCCAGAACGTCCAGCAGGAACTCGAAACCAAGATCGACAAGGCGCTGGCGCCCTTTCTCGGCATGGACAATTTTCGCTCTACTGTCACAGCGGAGTTGAACACCGACACCCAGCAGATTCAGGAAACGGTCTTCGATCCTGAATCGCGCGTAGAACGGTCCGTACGCACCACCAAGGAAGACCAGAAATCTCAGGAAACGACACCTGACTCGGCTGCAACCGTTGAGCAGAACGTACCGCAGGCAGCCCCTCAGGGCGGTGGCGGCGGCCCGAAATCTTCCGATGAGACGGCGAAAAAAGAAGAGCAGACAAACTACGAAATCAATTCCAAGACGACAGCCACGGTTCGCAATGGCTACACCGTCGACAAGATTTCCATTGCCGTTGTCGTCAACAAAGGTCGTCTGGCAAAAATGATCGGCGAAAATGCCGATCAGCCTAAGATCGACGCCTATCTCGCCGAAATGCAGAAAATTGTGGCATCCGCTGCGGGCATTTCGACGGACCGTGGCGATATCGTGACCATCACGGCCATGGACTTCCTTGAGACCCAGTTGCTCGACCAGGCCGTTGCCGGTCCAGGCTTTACAGAAGTCTTGAGCCGCAATTCGGCAGGTATCATCAACTCACTGGCCTTCGTTCTGGTCGCGTTCCTCGTGGTCTGGCTCGGTGTACGTCCAATCGTACGCTCCATTTCGGGCGGCAACGCGTCGTCACCTGCAGAAATCGGCCAGGAAGCCGCGGGTCTCGAACTCCCCGACTTCTCGCCGGCTATGGGCGGAGCAAGCGCCGGGGGAGGTCTTATGGACGGCTTCGGCGCGGACTTCGGCTTCGACAGCACCGACGATCTCCTGTCCGGCGACGATGGCGGTGGCGATTTCACCCGCCGGGTTCGCGAAGGGCCGGAGCGCCGCCTGTCTCGCATGGTGGAAATCAGCGAAGAACGCGCGGCCAAGATACTACGCAAATGGGCAATCGAAAAAGCAGCCTAATCAAAACGACCGGTTTTCTGCCGGTCGTTTTTCGTTTTACCCTTGCATCAAATCCAAGCGCGTGTTCTTTTTTAGGACAGAATTTATCATTTGTTCATCAAGCCGATAATTTACCTTGGAATAATGAAATCAACCCTGTGCGACATTGAGAACATCAATATGCTTCCTTCGTCGTGACAAGGAGACGAAATAAGTGGAATGCCTTGGACTGGTTATGGCGTTTGCCGTAGCGTCTCCTAAAATGCAATGATTCGGTCGTCAGTGATGCAGTCCTTTATTTTGGTTGCGTTTCTGAATGGAAATGATTTCCATCCCGGTTAAGAAATCTCCGTTATTGGAGAACTAAGAGGGCCTAGGCTATTGAAGGTGGATGTTGATGTTCGCAGGCTCTCTGCAACGCCGTTCGACAGATCGGTGAAAGCGTTGCCGCGCGACCAGCTGATGCGAAATATTTCCATCGCGGCTGGAGACAGCAACGTTACAGCTGCCGTAGAGATGATCGCGTCTTATGCCGGTGCGTCGCACTACCTGTTGGCGCGCGAAGATCTTTTGCAGGAAGCGGGCCTCAATTTCATTCTGACATCGGACTGGCCGTTCGATCTCGTTCGTAAGCTGGGCGCAGAGCTGACCAACAATCAGAACCGTGTCAGCGAGATGGAAAAATGCCTGGCGCTGCTGAAGCCGCGCATGCTGTTTTTACCGGATGATGCGGTGATCCCGGAAGGGGTGGATCGCAAGTATTGCTCGGTCACGTTCTGCGTCGGCCGCATACGCTTCTCGCTTCTCATGCTGTTTGCGGAAGACAGCACTCCGGTGGAAGACCGGCTACAGGAGGCGGCCATGCTGGCAGGTTATTTCGCAAGCTCTGGTATTGTTGCCGAATCCCGTACGGAGCGTGATATCGATCTCACCGAGCGTGAACTCGAATGCCTTTTCTGGATTGCCGAGGGCAAGACCAGCGATGAAATGGCGACCATTCTGGGCATATCGCGCAACACGATCAACAATTACATCACCAGCGTCATGCGCAAGACGGCAACAAAGACCCGCTCCGAGGCCATTGCCTATGCGGTTCGCAACAATCTCGTTTGAAGGCGACCGGAATGGGGTATTACAAGGAAGCTGAGAGTGCCAATGTGGGGCAGGGTTTTCCCACCCGGACGGGCACCTCCACCAGTCGTTCCGATCTTTTTCCAAAGCTCGTGGCCATCCAGCGCCTGTTGGGCGCCAAGAATTTCATTGTTTTAAGAGCTGTTGCATCAGGCTTTCCGAATAAGCGTAAACTCTCTTGCGAACTCGAAAACTGGGGTATGAACGCCGGTGAACAAAGCGCAAAACTGGTCCGGGTCATGGGTGAAGCCTTGCTTGACCATCTGGAACGCTCGCTGATTCCCGTCACGTGGAAGAGTGAAAACGGTACTGGGTTTTCCGATATTCCGGATGTCGCAGCTCTCATGCTGAGGCTTGGCAACGACGAACTCTCCTATCCCGGGCTGGCGCTGCCGGTTCGTCTTGGCAGCATTGGCAACGGCTATGTGATTTTTTGTGGCGGTGGACTGCTGCTCGACAACGAGCTGGTTCTTGAGCAGCATATAAAATGCACTGAAGTGATGGTCGATCTGCTTGCGCTCGATGAGCGTCGCGTAACGCCTGCCGAGTCCTTGAGCGAGCGCGAAGTCGCCTGCCTGCAACTGGCCGGCGATGGCCGTATCAGCGAAGAAATCGCGGTCAAGCTCGGGCTGTCGGTTCACACCGTCAACGCCTATCTGGGCTCCGCGACCATCAAGCTGGATTCCGTCAATCGTATCCAGGCGATCGCAAAGGCCATCCGCATGGGCTACATCCACTAAACCGCTCGGTATGCGGAGCCGACCTGACAGCCAAAGTTGTCTTCAGGCCAGCTCTGTCGTGCTTATCGGACCTCGAACGGTGCGCTACGTGGAGGCAGGGCTGGCACATCGAAGTGATCAGGCTCTGCTCCGGCCTTTGCTTTCTCCCACATGGTTTCGTATGCGCTCTCAAGGTGACGGCAGAAGCGCTCGGCATCAAAGAGTGGCATAGTGAAACGGTTGGCATCGATCCGGGCCCGGATATCACCCAACGGCGCAGGATCCAGAGCGTAAGCGACGGCCTGATCAACGTAAGCGGCTTCGCTTTCCGCGATCAGTTCAGGCGCGCCGATGGCGTGAAGCAGGCTTTCGCTCACACGGGATGCGAAGTTCGTGCCCTGCGTTGTGAGAACCGGCAAGCCAGACCAGAGTTGCTCCGACGTTGTCGTGTGCCCATTGACCGGAAAAGTGTCGAGACCAAGGTCAGCGACAGTGATACGGTTGAGGTGGAGCTCGAACTCCAGTTTTTCCATAAAGAACACCCGCTTTGCCGATATTCCCGTCGCCATAAGCTTGGTGAGAATATTGGTTTTGCTGTCCTGACTGTTGTGCAAAATCCAGATGACGCTTTTCGGCGCGCGTTTGAGGATTTCTGCCCATAGCTCCATGGTGCGGGGTGTGATCTTGCGGTTGGCGTTGAAGGACGCGAAAACAAACGCGTCTTCTGGAAGCCCGACCTGCGCCCGGCTGATCTTCTTGGCCAAAGGACGGTTGACCGGGTCGTTTGGCTGATAGGTCTCAGGCAGCCGCGCGAATTTTTCGTAATAGTGCGGCTTTGAGCTGTCGCGTAGCACGTAATGGTCGCCAATGACGTAATCGAGGTCGACGTTAACGGTCGAACCTGGAAAGCCGATCCAGGCGACCTGGATCGGTGCTGCTCCCATGTTGAGAATGGATGTCCGATTGCCGGCCGTGTGGCCTTTCAGGTCAACAAGAATATCGATGCCGCGCGCCTTGATTTCGGCGAGAGCTTCATCGTTGCTCATGTCTCTTATGGTGACGACGTGTCCCCACAAAGCGCGATCGGCCTGGTTCGTCTGAAGAAGGTCGGGTTCCGAGTGGCAAAACAACGTGACTTCGAAACGGTCGCGATCGTGCAGTTCCAACACACGGCGAATGAGCTTCATGGTCGCATGTTTGTCGAAAAAGTCGGAGGAGAGGTAGCCGACCCTGATCTTCTGCCCCCACTCGTGAGGCATCTTACGGCGTTTGCTGCTCATTTCGGGCGAAAAGACCGGAGTGTTGCTGCGGGCCATCTGGTTGATGTGCTCGTCGCCGCTCCAATGCAGATTGAAGAACGTGCCATCCAGCTCGATGAAAGCCGTGTCTCCGGTTGCAATCGCGTTTTCGATGATCGGCAGGTGCTTTTCCACGGCGTCGAACTTGCTGTGTTCGCGGCAAAACGTCAGATACATCAAACGCACGGCCTGTTGGCGTGGCAATTTCGCAAGAAGAATGCGCGCTGTTTCGATGTCTTTCGGATCGAACAAATCCCAGGTCGTAATCGCTATGCGAGCACCCAGTTTCATATGCTCAACTGAATCGCTCTTCATCAGAACATTTTTCAGCGCCCGCGCAATTCGGGGTTCGCCCCGTTCCAGCAGGATCGTACCGACGATGTAGCATATCTCGGGATACTTATGAAATTTGTGGATGAGCTTGTTGGCGAGCGAAAGCGCTTTGTCTTTTTGTCCGCACTCATAATGCAGCTTGATGCTCTCGACGAGATAGCTTTCGGCATCCATACCTCCCTGCTGGTATGCCAGCTCATAGGATGTGGCTGCCTGTTCCGGCATATTGATCCGCAAACACGTCTTCGCGAGGAGCGCATAGGTCCGCGAATCGCGATTGGTATCGATCAGCTTGTTCAGCGTCGTCAAGGCTTGTGTGTATTGACCGGTCTTGAAGTGCTTCGACGCGGCTGAGTAGCTGATTTCGTTTAGCATTGGGTCCCGTTCTATCCTCTTGCCGTCCCTTGCCCAGACAGTCGCCATGACGCGCGCAGGTATCGCAGACTTTGAATATCCACATGACCCTATCTTGCGAAGCTTGCTTGAAACAGGTCTTGCGGTCGTCGCCGGTGTCCCAGTTTGGTTAATGCTGGCGATCGGGTCTTTGCGCGATATTAACCAACAAAACCAACAGACTGGCCGCAACCTTCAAAATTAAGGACTTGGAAATCGTTGCCGCGCATTTTGATCCCTGCGTGACGGGTTTGGTTGTCCATAAGAAAATCGGAACCGAGTGGCATGATGCCGAACCGTTCGCGCCGGTACCTGTAATCCGGCATGTCCCTCATCTTGTACCGCGTTTTAAAGGGGCACTATTATGTCTAGCATTAACTACAACTCCAGCGCTAATTCCGCACTTCAGACACTGCGCACGATCAACAGCAATCTTGGCAAGACGCAGGAACGCGTTTCGACCGGCATGAAAATCGGCGGTGCGTCCGACGGTGCTGCCTACTGGTCCATCGCTACCACGATGAAGTCCGACAACAAGGCACTCGGTGCAGCAACTGACGCACTGGGCGTTGGTGCGGCCAAGGTCGACACCGCTTATGCCGCCATGGACAGCGCAATCGACGTCGTCAACGAAATCAAGGCAAAGCTGACGACCGCCAGCGAATCGTCTGTAGACAAGGAACAGGTTCAGCTCGAAATCACCAAGCTTCAGGAGCAGCTGTCCTCTATCGGTCAGGCCGCTTCGTTCAACGGTGAAAACTGGGCCGTTAAGGCTAGTGGTTCGTCCACGACTGTTGTCGATGGCTTCATCCGCAACACCGACGGAACCGTCAAGGTCACGACTGCAACCTTCGATGCAGGTTCCTATGCGATGTTCTCCGCCATCTCGACGGCTGGCGTCGGTACAGGCGGTGTTCTGGCTGCGGTCATGACAATCGCTTTGACATCCATCTCTACACAGGGCCAGGTCGATGCATTCCTTACGACGGTCGAAACAGCACTCGGAAAAATGACGAAGGGCGCCGCTGCCCTCGGTGCATTGTCCACGCGTATCGATCTTCAGGATCAGTATTCCAGCAAGCTCAGCGATGCGATGGACGCGGGTGTTAGCCGTCTGGTTGATGCAGACATGGAAGAGGAATCGGCCAGACTGTCCGCTCTGCAAACACAGCAGCAGCTGGCGATCCAGTCTTTGTCGATCGCCAACTCTTCTTCGCAGAACATCCTCACGCTGTTCCGTTAATAGAACAAGCAGTCTCAAAAATTGGCCGGACCGAAAGGTTCGGCCTTTTTGCGTTCTTAGTTCATTAAGATAGTATTAACAAATTATTTTCAAAATTAACTCATTCTTTACTGAATATTTGGAAGTCCTTAACCTTAATAATGTTAGATCGGGTTACCAAAACGACGGCCGAGAATTTACTATACTATTCGGCAGGCATGAAGCTGATCGTCGTTTACCGGTAAAGCCGGAATGTCCCTTCAATTATTCTTGCCAAAGGGGCAAATAATACTATGACCAGTATCCTGACTAACCCATCTGCAATGTCTGCACTTCAGACTCTGCGCACTATCAATATGAATCTTGCAACAACGCAGGACCGCGTTTCGTCTGGTGAAAAGGTCGGCAAGGCTGCCGATAACGTCGCTTACTGGTCGATTTCCACGACAATGAATTCCGACAACAAGGCACTCGGCGCAGCAACGGACGCTCTGGGCGTCGGCGCAGCCAAGGTCGACACCGCTTACGCTGCTATGGATAGCGCGATCGACGTTGTTAACGAAATCAAGGCAAAGCTGACAACTGCCAGCGAAACATCCGTCGACAAAGACCAGGTTCAGCTTGAAATCACCAAGCTTCAGGAACAGCTGACAGCAATCGGTCAGGCCGCGTCTTTCAACGGCGAAAACTGGGCAGTTCAGGCCAGCGGATCGACAACGACTGTGGTCGATGGCTTCATTCGTGACTCTGCCGGCGCCGTCAAGGTAACGACAGCAACGTTCGATGCTGGCACATACGCCATGTTCTCTGCGATCTCCAGCGGCGTTGGTACCGGTGGTGTTCTCGGTTCTCTGATGTCCGTCAAGCTGGAAAGCAACTCGACGCAGGGCGAAATTGATGCGTTCCTGACGACTGTTCAGGGCGCTCTTGACAAACTGACTGACGGTGCGGCTGCTCTCGGTGCTCTGTCTTCGCGTATCGACATGCAGGACGACTACTCTGCCAAGCTGAGCGATGCGATCGAAGCCGGTGTAAGCCGCCTGGTTGACGCCGACATGGAAGAAGAATCTGCACGCCTTTCGGCACTGCAGACCCAGCAGCAGCTCGCGGTCCAGTCGCTGTCGATTGCCAACTCTTCTTCGCAGAACATCATGTCTCTCTTCAGAGGCTAATCTCTATCCACTTGAAGCGAAAAAGCCGCGCATTGCGCGGCTTTTTTTTAAGAAAAATTAATATTGTGATATTCAAAATTATCTAAATTTAACAATATGTTATTGTTCATTAATAGCAATGGCTGCCCTTAATGCTTCATTCATGAAGGTAAAAGATTCCCTTCGTTTAAAGTTTTGTTAACCATAAAGTTGTCTTCTGTGGTCATCGAAACAGCGCACCGGCCACTTCAAGGTCGGGAAGCATGAAGCTGCCTGCTGCGTTTCCCGGCTGGACCGGAATGTCCCTTCTAAAAGATTTGCCAAAGGGGCGACCTGAAGATGACGAGTATTTTGACAAACACCTCTGCAATGTCTGCCCTTCAGACGCTGCGCTCCATCAACATAGACCTCTCCGACACCCAGGACCGCGTTTCCTCTGGTTACCGCGTTGGTCAGGCGAAAGACAACGTTGCCTATTGGTCCATCTCCACCACCATGAACTCCGACAATAAAGCGCTAAATGCCGCTTCGGACGCTCTGGGTGTGGGTGCCGCCAAGGTTGATACCGCCTATGCGGCAATGGAAAGCGCGATCAGCGCCGTTGACGAAATCAAAGCAAAGCTTGTCACCGCCAGCGAGCAGTCCACTGACAAGAGCCAGATCCAGCTCGAAATCGGTAAACTGCAGGAGCAGCTTTCCGCAATCGCACAGGGCGCGTCCTTCTCCGGTGAAAACTGGATGGTCTATGGCTCTGTGACAGAGGCAAGCGTTGTCGATGGTTTCATTCGTACGGCAAGCGGTGGCGTCAGCGTCACAACAGCGAAATTCAATATCGGTTCTTATGCCATGTTCCAGTCGATCAACGGCGGCGTTGGCTCGGGCGGTATTCTCGGCAGCATCATGAGCGTCGCTCTGACCAGCATATCCACGCAGGGCGAGATCGACAATTTCATGAACATCGTCGAAACTGCGATGAGTGGCCTGACGGACTCGGCTGCTGCTATCGGTGCGCTCCAGACCCGTATCGACTTGCAGGACAACTACTCCGCCAAACTGTCGGATGCGATGGAATCCGGCGTAAGCCGACTTGTCGATGCGGACATGGAAGAGGAATCCGCCAAGCTTTCGGCACTCCAGACACAGCAGCAGCTGGCGATCCAGTCACTCTCGATTGCGAACTCTTCGGCCCAGAATATCATGACGCTGTTCCAGCGTTAAGCATCAGATATTACGTAAGAAAACCGTACCGTCCGAAAGGACGGTGCGGTTTTTTCATTTTATTCTGAAAAGAGAACAGTCTGTTTTTGACGCCTATGACGCAAGCTTCGGCATAGCTTGGCTTGATATAAGGCTTGCTTCAGGATTGCAATTTTCAACCGCTGGCGATCTAGCAGCTTCGAGATTGGCTCCCACGCCTCTTCATGATGAGAGTGCGATCTTCGCCAGATTGATTGGCATGTTTCTGACACTTATTGCCGATGTAGGTACCGATGACCAAAATTCTCTCTTCTGGCTACGTGCAGAGCGCGCTTCAAACCCTGTTGTTCAGCGATGATACGCTGACGAAGACACAGGCGAGGGTGACCTCGGGTTTGAAAATTGCCTCGGCCGCCGACGACTCCGGTTACTGGTCCACGGCAACCAATCTACGCTCTGACGGGAATGTTCTGACCAGTGTCGGCGATGCGCTCAACCTGGGTGCGTCCAAAGCCGACACGGCCTACGAGGCCGTCACCGCGATTATCGATGTTGTTGACCAGATCATGACGCAACTGACGACGGCGTATGAGCCTGGCGCAGACCGAGACAAAATCAACGGGGCCATCGACGCGCTCAAGAATAATCTGCAGTCAGTCTCGCAGGCAGCAAGCTTTTCAGGGGACAATTGGCTTTATAACACCAGCGAGCAGCTTCAGCCTGAAAAGCGCGTCCCGTTTTCGTTCCAGAAGGATACATCCGGCTCCATCACTTTGCAGTATCTGACGGTGAATACGGCGCAAACGACACTTGTCGATAGCAGCGATGCGAGCCGCGGGCTGCTGACCGCAGGCGTTGACGCGAGCAAACGTAACCCTGATACAAGTTCCACGGAGCGCAATTACTACCTGCTGGACGTTGGGTCACCGACGGGCCAAACGGGGAGCGAAGTCAGCATTTCGAAAAGCACGACCAACGACGAACTCGATGACATGGTCTATGTAGTCGGGCAGTTATCGACCAAGTTGAACCAGTTGGCCGGCTCGATCGGCACCATGTCCAGCAGGATTGATCAGCAGACGACCTTTGTCGGCGCATTGAAAGATTCCATGGGTAAAAGCGTCAGCCGACTGGTGGATGCCAACATGGAAGAAGAATCCACACGATTGAAAGCGCAGGAAACGCAGCGCGATCTGGCGGTTCAAGTGGTGTCGCTTGCCAACAACCATCGCAAAAGCCTAGCCAACCTGTTTGCGTGATCTGCGGCAGGGTTCATCTTCGCACAAGTTTGACCCTTTAGTTTGAGACACTGAATTGCTGCCTTATCTTTGCGCGTTCCCGGGGAATGCGCGAAGCCATTTTGTCGGCTGTAGCTGAATGCCTAGCGGATTATTTCATGACGTTCTCATCTGAAGAAAAGACGAGTGTGATATCGGGTGGAGAGCATCTATGAGCGGAGCGCTTGCCAAATATCTCAAGGACTTCAGCCAGTTCGTACCGCCTGAAACGCCGAGCTACTTTGACCTCGACACGCCTGTTTCCGCTTTTGAACATGACGTTTTCGCAGAGCCGGAAATTATCGTTGATCTGGACGAAGAGAAACGCAAGGCGTTCGCCGAGGGCGAAGTAGCCGCAGCCCAACAGGCAAAAGACACGAACGAAAAAGAGCTTGAAGCGCTACGTACGACGCATGCCCAGGAGATCGAGGCCATGCGGATGCGTTATGAAGAAGAAATTGCCACACATCTTGCGACGTCGGTCATCTCTATGAAGCAGACGATTGCCGCGGATGTGGAGCAGGTATGTTTTCGCCTGTTTGGATTGATCATGGAGCGCGATTTCGCTGAAAAAGCGGCCACAGAAGTCGCGACCCAGATCATCAAAGAGATTGAGGGCGGTCATGCCGGCACGATCAAGATCACGGGGCCTGATCTTCTCGTGTCGCGTGTCAGAGAAGCCTTGGGTGATGTCGACAATCAGGTCGACTA
Organism: Rhizobium skierniewicense; assembly: GCF_014196515.1. Taxonomy (GTDB): domain Bacteria; phylum Pseudomonadota; class Alphaproteobacteria; order Rhizobiales; family Rhizobiaceae; genus Agrobacterium; species Agrobacterium skierniewicense. The sequence continues at coordinate 174,798 of NZ_JACIDV010000002.1, forward strand.
CGATGTGTCGACCGATATCGACGTGAAGGTTCAAATGGAAAACTCGGTGCTGATGACAAGACTATCCGAGTTTTTCCAGAGCGTAAGGGGTTTGGCGGATGAGTGAAGGCGAAAATCACCATCACGGCAAAAACGAGATCATTATCGTCAAGCGCCACAAGGGCGGCCACGATGGGGCTCATGGTGGCGCGTGGAAAATCGCTTATGCGGATTTCATGACTGCCATGATGGCGTTCTTTCTCGTGATGTGGCTCGTCAACGCATCGAACGAGGAAACAAAGGCGTCCGTCGCCAGCTATTTCAACCCGATCAAGCTAACCGATGAAAAGCCAGCCGACAAAGGGATGAAGCAGCCTGCCAAAACCGCCAAGGGCGAGCAGACCCAGCAGACCTCCGACACCAAATCTGAAAAGCCGGAAGATGCGGCAGCCGCTGCAAGCGGTGAGGATATGACCTCATCATCAGGCGACAAGACCGCCTATTCCGAAGCGGCGTTCTTCGAGAACCCTTATGCGGTTCTGGCGGAGATTGCCCAGGAAGTCGGCCAGCAGGCCAATGTCAGTGCCAAGGGCGAGGGTGGTGCAAGCAATTCCGGCCCATCGACCGGTGCTTCTGGTGGAGAAGCGTACCGCGATCCGTTTGACCCGGATTTCTGGAGCAAGCAGGTCGATGTGCCCGCGCAGCCGGCAAGTGTTGCTGTGCAGGATACGGCTCTGCCAAAGAAAGACCAGAACACGGCCGACGCCAAGGCTGCGGTCGCCAAGCAGGACTTGACCGATGTCATTAGCGACAGCGAACCTGCGACCCCTGTTCAGAACACGGCCGCCAGTGCACAGAAAAACTCGAAGACCGAGATCGCATCCGTCGAAAAAAATCAGATGCCTGATGAAGCAGCGGAAGTGACGGATGCGGAGAAGAAAACTGCTGACAAATTGCGCGACGAAATCTCTCAGCAGGTTGCCGGTGTTGCGGGTAAGCTGGCAGAAGGTATCGTGGTCACCCCTGCCGAGGGCGGCACTTTGATCACCATTTCGGAAAAAGCCAACACGTCCATGTTCGACGTCGGTTCCGCAGTGCCCCAGAAGACGCTTGTGCTGGCGATGGAAAAAATCGGCGCGGTTCTCAGCAAGCAACCCGGTGCCGTCGTCATTCGCGGTCACACGGATGCGCGTCCATATAGCGTCGGCGGCAAAGACAATTGGACCCTTTCCATGGATCGCGCCCATTCGGCATTTTACATGCTGTCGCGTGGCGGTCTGGACCAGACACGGATCAAGCAGCTCTCCGGCTTTGCCGACCGTCGTCTGCAAAACGTTGAAGATCCTTTGAACGGCGCCAACCGCCGTATCGAAATCTTGCTTGAGGATGGTTGAGGCAGCGGATGATGAAAGCGACCCGCATAGCTGTCTTGTCCCTGTGCATTCCCTGGTTGGCCAGCGCCAGCCATGGATACGCACAAAGCGATCTGCCGCCTTCGAAAATATTGCGCTCGCTTCAGTTCGTGCAGGATTCTGTGGTTATGGGGGATCACTCCGCACGGGATATGCAAAAATACCTTCTCGAAACCATTGATACCGCGTTGCGGACGGCAGACCCCTCGATTTTCGAAGATTCCGCCAATGCGGATGCCGCGCTTGCCTACATCATGAGTGGCGGTAATCCGCAGACCCTCGATTACCTCGTTGCCCGCGACGTTCAGGGCCATTTCGACACGCGGGTGATCAATGTCTTGCAGAAATATTTCAATGGAAGAGGCAGTCAGGCCGAAAAGGTCATATCCGATATCCTGCCGGAGTATCGCAACGGCGTACTCGGCCCTTATCTCATGCTGATTGCGGGCAACATCACGGTAACGAGAGATCCAACGGCTGCGCTGGTCTATTTTGATGACGCACGTTTGACGGCCCCTGGCACGATCATCGAAGAGGCCGCCTTGCGCCGCTCTATCATCGCCATGATCCAGGCCAAGCAGCCCGAAAAGACGTTTGCCTATGTCAGAAAATATGCGGTCAGATTTCTGCATTCTCCTTATGCGTCTCAATTTGCTGATCTCTTCGTAACCTTCGTTGTCGACGGCAATGGCGCGGTTTCCAACGAGAAGATCGGCGAAATTGCACAGCTGATGGATGATGAGAGGGCAGAGGAAATCTATCTGCGGATCGCCCGGCAGGCTTCGTTGCGCGGCCAGGTGGAACTGGCCCGGTTTGCGACGGAGCAGGCCAACATTCTTCTGCCGGAACCCGGTGACGGTGCACGCGCCCCATTGTCGAAACTGTATTCTGGATTGGCGAGCGTATCGAGCGATGCCGTTCATAGTGTCAGTGAGGCGCTGTCAAGCATCCCCAGTGACGAGCTGTCCCCGCGCGATCTTGCGTTACGCGATGCGGCTCAGGCCGTTGCCGAGCAGATCGTAAGGACGCCCATAGCCATCCCGGTATCGCAAGATGGTGGCGTTGCCACGGCACCGCAAAACGGTGGTGACCCGGTAAAGCAGGACCAGACCCAACAGGCGGTTGCCAGCGCGCCTTTGCAGGAATTCGTCGACAAGAGCCGGACTCGCTTAAGCGAGATCGACACTTTGTTGGAGCAGGAGGAGAAATAGGATGAACGTGTTAACGACGATCGCGTCCGCAAATTCCGACGCCACGGCTCAAGCAAGCCGACAGGGCAGGGACAACTCTTCCAAGGGTAAAGGGTCTGGCTTTTCCGAGACGCTAGGCTCGTTCGACAAGGCCGCTCCGTCGCGGCCGAGCCCTCGTGGGGATGCCAATACCGCCAAGGACGATGCGCAGCCGCAAGCCGTTGTTGACGATCCTGCCGCAGACACCGCATCCGCCAGCCCGGCGCAGCCAGCGGTCAGCAAAGCAACCGTACCGACCTCACTGTTCCCAGCCGTCGCGAACACCATTCCCGCCATATCTCAAGAGGCGGTCTTGCCGCCGGTCAACGCTGAACCGACATTGGAGGTGTCCATCATCGAGCCGCTTTCCATTGCGGCCGTACCTGCACAAGAGATCAGTGACGATAACGCGCTCGCACCTGTTATAAGCGACCTGGCAAAACTGGTGACGGCTCTGACGAAAACCGCGTCTGCGTCTGTAACGGCCAAGACGGATAGTACGGGCGATGCCGATGCCACCGACGATTTGACGGATGCAGATACGGTTCCTGCCGGCCCAGCGAACCAGAATATGGATCTTTTGTCGCTACTGACATCAACGGCAATGCCTGCTCAAACCGATCAGCCGCCGGCTCAGACTGTTGCGGTGGAACAGATTGGACAACAGACGTCGGGCGCACTATCGGGTGCTATGGGTACGGACCTATTGGTCGAAAGCGGTCCAACGACCACATCTGTGGTGAGACTGCAAAAGCAGGATACGCCGGGCATCGATTTTCATTTTGAAACGGATGAAGACGGCTCGACACAAGTGGATGTGGCAAAGGCGGCTGGTGACGCTGTCGATGTGGTGCAGGTGGTGGAAAGCAGACGGTTCGTTGGACTTGCACCGGCAACGAATGCTGCTGCCATAACCAGCGCCATGTCATCCGACCCCGATTGGGCGAGCCGCATGGCTGGTCAGACAAACACCGGGCCAATGATCGCGAGCACAGGTCAGGTTGTTCACGTGCTGAAGATCCAGATGGCACCTGTTGACCTGGGCCACGTGACAGCAGCTTTGAAACTGGTGGGTGACGACCTGAGCGTTCAGCTGACGGCACACACCCTCAAAGGCTACAGTGAACTGCAGAAAGACAGTTCGAGCATCCTCGACGCCCTCAAGTCTCAAGGGTTCAGTGTCGAGCAGGTGACTGTTAGCCTCGCAAGTGGCGCAGACCGGCAGGACAATGGCACGAACAACCGACAGCCTTCCGATGGTGGCCAGCAGAGCGCGCAGCACAACCAGCGCGGTCAGGAAGAAAAGCCTCAACAACAACAATCATATAGGCAAGCAAGTGGCGACGCCCGCCAGGAGGCCATCGTCCATGACAACCCTTCAACAGCTGAAACTTCTATTCGCGCTTCCAGCGCTCGCCCTGACCTCGTTTACCTGTGAGGCTTCACAGATCGCAACGCGGGTTGACTGCGAACGCCAAATCCAGGCAGCTGCCGGCCAGTACGGCATACCGGAAGGTATTCTCTATTCGGTTGGGCTGACCGAGACGGGTCGAAAGGGCTCCTTGAGCCCCTACGCAATCAATATTGAAGGGAAAGCATTTTTCCCGAGCAGCTTTCCAGAAGCCTATCAACTGGTGGAAAATGCAAAACGCAACGGTGCCAAGTTGATCGATATCGGCTGCATGCAGATCAACGTCTACTTCCATGGCGCCGAATTCAAGTCGCTGGCGGAGATGTTTGACCCCGCCAAGAACGTGTCCTACGCCGCTCAGTTTCTCAGCCGTCTTCACGCCAAACATGAAACCTGGACGATGGCGGTAGCCAGATACCATGCAGGACCCAACAACGACCCTGCTCAACAGCGGTATGTTTGCCGGGTCATCAGTAATCTGGTCGCCACTGGCTACGGACAATGGACCGTCAACGCGAGAAAATTCTGCACGACCTGACCAATCTATGGTTGTTATGCAAGCCCTTCTTGAGGCTACAAAAAAATAAGGCGAGATTCAGTCAAAAATGGCAACGCAAGTCTTAACTGACTTGACGGCTGCTTTTCCACCAAAAAAATATCCTTAAAATTTTAACGGCATACTATATGTAGATCAAATCGGAACAATTTCGTTAATCAATTATTAATAAATACCTGTGGTTTTTTGTAGTTGTGAGAGATTCCCACGATTCGTACACCCGGACTGTAGATTGGCTACACTGATTCGGAGGCGGACGAATGATCGTGGTAGTTGATGAGCGGAAGCTTGTTAAGGACGGGTATACAGCCCTATTTGGGCGAGAGGGAATTCCCTCGACTGGATTTGATCCAGTAGAATTTGGCGAATGGGTAACAACGGCGGCAGACTCTGATATTGCGGCGATTGAGGCATTCCTGATTGGTCAGTCGGAGACTACTCACGAGTTGCCGCGCACTATCCGGGATCGCTCTCAGGCGCCTGTGATTGCGGTTAGCGATCATCATTCGTTGGATGCGACGTTGGCACTCTTTGACTGTGGCGTGGACGATGTCGTTCGCAAGCCAGTCCACCCAAGAGAAATTCTAGCGCGTGCTGCGGCAATTCGCCGTCGCCTTTCGGTGCTGACGAATTTCACGGATGCTGGCCCAATCCGGGTGTTTTCGGATGGTCGCGATCCCGAGGTCAATGGTGAAGTCTTTGCCTTGCCGCGTCGCGAGCGTCGTATTCTTGAATACTTAATCGCAAATCGCAGCCGTCGGGTTTCGAAATCGCAGATTTTCAATGCGATTTACGGCATCTTTGACGAAGAAGTCGAAGAAAACGTTGTTGAGAGCCACATCAGCAAGCTGCGCAAGAAGCTGCGCAAGAAACTCGGTTTCGACCCGATCGATTCAAAGCGCTTTTTGGGCTATTGCATCGACTGGAACTAAACGGCCACCCCGGACCGCATCTGGTCCCGATCGCATGCCTTCGAATTTTCATGTTATGCGCCGTCGGCTCCCAAGGCCCTCGGCGTTTTTCATTTTTGGAGCCAGTTGCGGCGGTCTCCTGATTTCATAGCGTAAACGTGGTGAAATACGATTGGTTCCATCAAAGGCTTCTTTTTTCTTTTTTCCCAACCAGAGTCAAAACAGACAGCCTCACGCAAGGCCCGCATCCTAACTTTGGTACAGACAGGAACAGAGGATTCGGAATGAGCCTTTTTGGAACGATGAAGACGGCCGTATCAGGCATGGGCGCTCAGGCAAACAAGCTGGGAACGGTCGGCGACAACATCGCCAATGCCAGCACGACTGGCTATAAAAGCGCATCGACCGCCTTTTCCTCACTCGTCTTGTCATCGAGCGGCGGCAGCTACAACTCCGGCGGCGTCATGACAAACGTCAACTATTCGATTTCGCAGCAGGGCGCTTTGCAGTCCACGCAGTCTTCGACCGATTTGGCCATCGACGGTGATGGCTTCTTCGTCGTTCAGGACACGGCCGGCAACGTCTTTCTGACACGCTCCGGTTCGTTTACTCCCAATGACGAAGGCTTCCTGGTCAACGATGCTGGCTTTACGCTTCTTGGCTACCAGTACACTGGCACAACGCCAACGACAGTCATCAACAGCTACGACGGTCTGGTCCCGGTCAATGTCTCTGCCAACGGCATGACGGCAACCGCTTCCACGACAGGCTCGCTGACGGGTAACCTCAGCGACTCTGCGCCCGTTGCCGCCAACCTCCCAGGCGATAATAGTGCTTCTGTCGTCGTCGATCAGATCAGCGTTCTGAAGACCTCCGTGACCGGTTACGATCCGCTCGGCAACGAAATCAAATACGACTTCTACTTTGCCAAGACGGATCAGGGTGAATGGGAAGTTTCGGTTTATGACGCAGCGAATGCGACGCCTCCCGGCGGCTTCCCGTATTCCGAAGGCCCCATTAGCCAAATGACATTGAGCTATGACGATCTCGGCACTATGCTGAACGATCCAAAGACGATCCTGATCGACGACACCAACAACAATACCAGCATCACGGTCGACCTGTCTGGCATGACCCAGCTTGGTGCTGACAAGTCGACGATCGCCAAGGGTGGCGTTAACGGTAACCCGGCGGAAGAGGTACAATCCATCTCTATCACTGCTGATGGTACCGTCTACGCAACCTACGCAAAATCCGCGGCGCGTGCGCTCTTCCAGATCCCTTTGGCAGATGTCGCAAGCCCGGACAATCTCAGTGTTCTCTCAGGCAACGTCTTTCAGACCAGCGCAGACTCCGGCGTCGTGACGCTCGGTTTCGCAGGCCAGACCGGGTTCGGCAAGATTTCCTCGAAGCAGCTCGAGTCTTCCAACGTTGATATCGCGACGGAACTGACCGAAATGATCCAGGCACAGCGCAGCTACACTGCAAATTCCAAAGTCTTCCAGACAGGTTCCGATCTGATGGACGTTCTCATCAATCTCGTACGATAGTTTTTTAGAGGACGGGTGAATGTCGCTTGCTTCGGCACTTAATACGACCAAGTCAACTCTGAGCAATACAGCGCTCCAGAGTGGTGTCGTTTCGACCAACATTTCGAATGCCAGCTCCGCGGATTATAATCGCCGCACGGCGATCACGACCACGAACACGTCCACCGGCGCGATCACTGTCAAGATCGAGCGGACTGAAGATACCGCGCTCCTGAAGCAGACGCTGGCAGCGACGTCCGATGACGCTGGAAAGCAGGCATTCCTTGATGGTATGAATTCGCTCAGCGTCGTTCTCGGCGGTGAAGAATATACCGCGGCGCCTGCAACCTACCTGGCTGCGTTGCAGAAGGCGTTGCAGACGGCCGCAGCATCACCAAGCGATGTAACACTGGCATCTGCCGCCGTCAGCGCATCGAGCGATGTCGCAAACGCGCTGAATACCTCGACACAGGCTGTTCAGCAGCTGCGCACCGATGCCGATAGTGAAATTGCAACGACCGTTGCAAAGCTCAACCAGCTCCTGTCCGATTTCGAACAGGCAAACAGTGCGGTACGCTCGGCAACAGCCGCTGGCACTGATCCGAACAATGCTCTCGATCAGCGCGAAGGTCTGCTCAAGCAGATCTCCGGGATTGTCGGCATCTCCACCTCCGTGCGCTCGGACAACGACATGGCGATCTACACCAGCGATGGTACGACGCTGTTCGAGACGAGACCCAGGCAGGTTTCGTTCGATTCTCTCGCTGCCTACGATGCCAACACCACCGGGGGAAGCATCTATATCGATGGCGTTGCGATCAAGACCGGTGCAGGCAGCAATACCAATTCGAAGGGGAGCCTTCCCGCGCTGTTGCAGCTTCGCGACGAGGTTTACCCAACATACCAGACCCAGCTCGACGAGATCGCACGTTCGGTAATGAAGACATTTGCCGAAACCGATGCCGGCGGCAACGCCATCGCGGGTCTCTTCACGACACGCGATGGTTCGGTTGTCGATTTCGACGCCGACCCGCCAACCGCCATCCCGGGTCTTGCAGGTCTGATCGCGGTTTCGGCTGATGCGACGGCAACGCCCGTCAAGCTTCGTGATGGCAGTATCGCAGGCGAGACACCGAACACCGAAAATTCCAGCGGTTACTCCGACCTGCTTTACAAATATGCAGCTGGCCTCAACGCCCAGATGGATTTCGACCCCGCTGCCGGTATCTCGACAAATGTCAGCCTCTTGAGTTTCGCAACCGATTCCGCAGGCTTCGTGGAAGAGTATCGCTCCAACGCCACATCGGCTGCGGAAAGCACGTCCGCCATGCTGAACAAGTCGAAGGAAGCCTACTCCAATTCGACCGGCGTCAATCTGGACGAAGAACTGATCCAGATGCTGGACATTGAGCAGTCCTACAAGGCTGCCGCGAAACTCATGTCGACCATAGACGATCTATTGAAGACACTGATGGAGGCTGCGAACTGATATGAAAACGACACCGATCTCTTCTCTCTCCATCAGCACCGCCATGCAACTGACCGTTTCGAACGCGCAGACGGAAATCACCAAGCTGCAAAAAGAGGCCGTGACGGGCACCTACTCGGATGTTGGTCTGGAACTTGGCACCCGCACGTCCACCAGCCTGGATTACACGCGCGAAAGCGGACGTCTCCAGTCTATCATGGACGCCAATGCTTTGGCCGAACAACGCATGGATGCGTCTCAGCTGGCCATGGAGAACATGTCTTCGTCGGCTCAAAGCCTGCTCAACTCGGTGATCGCACTCAGTGGTAACACCGACGCCAGCAGCTTGAGCGTTGCCCAGACCACCGCCAAGTCGACTCTCGAGAATTTCGTCAGCTATTCGAACACGGCTGTTAACGGTGAATATCTTTTCTCAGGTATCAACACCGATGCGCAAACTCTGAGCGACACGTTTATCGATGACATCAGCACAGACTTCAAAACCGCGTTCGATGCGCAGTTCCCCGATCCCTCGGCTGTGACAGCCGACGAGATGAAGACCTTTCTGTCAGACTATCAGGATAATCTTGATTGGCCAGCCTGGACGAGTGCTTCTGAGACAACCATGAGTAGCCGTATTAGCACTTCGGAAACCGTGTCCACATCGACCACTGCCAACTCGGATGGTTTCAAAAGCCTTGTGCTGGCGAGTGTGATATCGTCGCAGCTTGTAAACTCCGGTCTGAACTCGAATGCGCTCGCTGTCGTCAATGACACAACCACGAGCCTGGCTGGAGCCGCAATTTCTGGCATCGATACGCAGCGGGCGAAGATCGGCCTGTCCCAGGAACGAGTGGAAAAGGCGAATACCTATATGAGTTCGCAAAAAACGATCATCGACACGCAGCTGACGAATCTGATCGGTGTGGACACCTATGAGGCATCGACGCGCCTCACGACCCTGCTCAATCAGGTCGAGACGTCATACTCCATCACCTCGAAGATACAGGGCCTCAGCCTTGTGAACTTTCTCTAGCGAAAACAGATAACGCCTATGACAGGTGGCATTTAAGACCATGAAGGAAAAATGAATGTTCCAGTTTTCATATGCGGAGATAATGGAGGATGACCCCAATATCGCCCGCGATAGAGAAAGACAGGTTCTAGAACGATCGATCGAACTTCTTGCCGCCGCCAAACAGCACGACCATTACGGCAAGGACGGTATCGAGGCGATCTTTTACACAAGACGCGTTTGGACCAGGCTTATCGACGACCTCAAGCAGGCCGAAAACGAGCTTCCTGTTGAACTAAAAGCCAACCTGATATCCATCGCTATCTGGATTCTGAGAGAATGCGAACAAATCCGCAAACGTAAATCGAAGAATTATCAGGGCATCATTGACGTTACAACCATCATCAAGGATGGATTAAAATGAAAAGTACGCTGCGCATTTCTTTGAAGTCCGGGGAAAAAATCTTCATCAACGGCGCCGTGTTGCGCGTTGACAGGAAAGTCTCGCTGGAATTTCTGAACGACGTGACCTTCCTTCTCGAAAACCACGTCCTGCAACTTGAAGACACCACGACACCTTTGCGGCAGCTCTATTTCATCGTTCAGATGATGCTGATCAACCCAGAGGGCAAGGAACAGTCGCTTTCGCTGTTCCGCAAGTCGATCACGATGCTTCTGACCACCTTCAAGAACGAAGACATTCGTTCCGAACTGAAGCGGATCGACGCGACCGTATCGTCTGGCCGTCCTTTCGACGCGCTCAAGACCATTCGCGGTCTTTACGCCAAGGAAGAAGTCATTCTCAACAGTCATGAAATCACGCCTGCGGCGGTGAGTGAGCTGAGAAGGGAAATTGCACCATGGTAGACGCTGTCACAGGTAGCACTTCGACGACGAGCACGTCTGCTGCGACGTCAGCGTCCAAAACGGACGCCAAGAAGGCGTCCCTGGATTACGACAATTTCCTTCAACTGTTGATCACACAGATGAAGAACCAGGATCCGACAGATCCAATGGATGCCAGTGAACAGGTGGCACAGCTTGCCACCTTCTCGCAGGTCGAGCAGACCATCAAGACGAACACCAATCTTGAGAACCTTCTTTCGGCCAATTCGCTGTCGAGCGCATCGTCCTATATCGGGAAAACGGTGACCAGCGCGGACGAAAGCACCACTGGTGTTGTATCTGCGGTCAAGGTCACGGCGGATGGCATCACCGCCACCACGACTTCAGGCGCGACGATTGCGATTACGCAAGGTATCAAAATCGCGAATACCCCGGCTTAACCATCAGTCTCGAATCATATACTGTCTTTTGCAGACGGAAACGGCGTCACCGAAACAAGATGTCTTCCACTCGGCTTCGTGACGCCGATTAGATCGAGCGGACTGAGATGAACGAGGCCGACGCTCTCGACATTATGCAAAATGCCATCTGGACCATTCTGGTGGCATCCGGCCCGGCTGTTCTGGCTGCCATGGTCGTTGGTATCGTCATTGCCTTCATCCAGGCTCTGACCCAAATCCAGGAAATGACCCTGACATTCGTGCCGAAGATCATCGCCGTTATGCTGGCGATCGGCGTCTCCGCACCTTTTGTCGGCGCCCAGATCTCCATGTTCACGACCATGGTCTTCTCCCGCGTCCAGTCCGGATTCTAGCAGCTTTCGGCGCCATTGCGATCTGGAGCGGCTGTCACAGACGAAAACGCGCACGCCACACGAGGCGTCATTCGATGATTGACCATGTCAGTAGTTTTTTGAAAAGTGGTGCTGCGAAAGAGGATTGAACTCTCGACCTCTCCCTTACCAAGGGAGTGCTCTACCACTGAGCTACCGCAGCATCCGATGCCGAAGCAGTGCTTCACATCAAGTTGGGGCCTATTGCCATAGGTTTATGATGAGCGCAAGCCGCAATGTGAGACTTGGTCATTCCACATGGCAAAAACCGGTGGGGGCTGTTGAAAACTTGCAAATTCCGCTATGGATGCGCTCATGAACGATCATCACGACAATATCGCCGATAAAGCAGAGCCCGCCTCAGGGCAAAATGGGCCCGGCAATGAGGCCAAACGGCAAGAGGCTCTCCGTAAGGCGCGGGCGGCAAACAAGTTGCGTGAAAACCTGGCTCGCCGCAAGCAGCAGGCCCGGGCACGACGTGCGGGAGAAGCGGACGAAACAAATGGTCTGCCCGCCGCAAAAACGGACGAATCGTGCTGACAAGAAACATTCATCAGAAAATTGAAATGGCGCCGGGTTTCCTTTACTGCGTAGCCTGACGGACAACGCGGCAAGGCCGCTCGCCAGGTCGATTCTAGACCGGATACAATAGGTGCGGACGGGCAGGAGAGGCCTATTCGCAATAAGCACTCAGGAAAGGCGGGCGCTAAGCTCGTAGGGACGCATGGATCGCATCAGAATTATTGGCGGCAACGAACTCAACGGCATCATTCCGATCTCAGGCGCAAAGAATGCAGCTTTGCCGTTGATGATCGCCTCGCTGCTGACAAGCGATACCCTGACGCTTGAAAACGTTCCTCATCTGGCAGACGTCGAGCAGCTCGTTCGTATCTTGGGCAATCATGGTGTCGATGTCGCGGTCAACGGCCGTCGTGAAAGCCAGGGTGAAGGCTATTCCCGCACCGTGCATTTCACCTGCCGGACCATTGTCGATACGACGGCTCCCTATGAACTCGTATCCAAGATGCGCGCAAGCTTCTGGGTCATCGGGCCTCTTTTGGCGCGTGACGGCAAAGCGCGCGTGTCCCTGCCGGGTGGTTGCGCCATCGGCACACGTCCCGTCGACCTTTTCATCGAAGGTCTGGAGGCACTGGGTGCCAACATGGAAATCGACAGCGGTTATATCAATGCAACGGCACCTTCCGGTGGTTTGATCGGCGCGACCTACACATTCCCGAAAGTTTCGGTTGGCGCAACTCACGTCATGCTGATGGCGGCATCTCTGGCACGTGGCACGACGGTTATTCACAATGCAGCACGCGAGCCCGAAGTTGTCGATCTTGCCCAGTGCCTGATTGCCATGGGTGCGAAAATCGAGGGGGCGGGCACCTCGACCATCACGATTGAGGGCGTGACGTCGCTGCATGGCGCGCGCCACCGCGTCCTTCCAGACCGCATCGAGACCGGCACTTACGCCATGGCGGTTGCCATGGCGGGTGGCGATGTCCTGCTGGAAGGAACGCGCGCGTCGCTGCTCGACAACGCGCTCGACACGCTGAAGCTCGCCGGCGCGACCATCACCGAAACGGAAACCGGCCTGCGCGTCGTCCGCAATGGCAATGGCATTCATCCGGTGGACGTCGTAACAGAACCTTTTCCCGGCTTCCCGACGGATCTTCAGGCGCAGTTCATGGCATTGATGACGCGCGCACAGGGCGTCTCGCACATTACCGAAACGATTTTCGAAAACCGTTTCATGCACGTTCAGGAACTGGCACGTCTCGGCGCGAAAATCTCGCTCTCGGGCCAGATGGCTCGCATCGAAGGTGTGTCTCGCCTCAAGGGCGCGCCTGTCATGGCGACGGATCTTCGCGCATCGGTATCGTTGGTCATCGCCGGTCTCGTCGCGGAAGGTGAAACGATGGTGTCACGCGTCTACCACCTCGACCGTGGCTTCGAGCGCCTGGAAGAAAAGCTCAACCGTTGCGGTGCGCAGGTCGAGCGCGTTAGCGACTAATACTGCCCTCTCATCGAGGCCCCCTGGTTGCAGATCGGGCCTCGACTGCCTATCTCCAGGTCACACTTGGATATAAGCGGCCTTGTCCGCGCAACGGGGGCATAGACACAATGAGCGGCCTTAAATTGATGGCGCTGGATGGGGAAGACCTCTCCATCATCTCGACACACATGCAGGACAGTGTTTTCAAACTGAAAGATGCGTCCTTTGATCGCAAGGCTGGTCAATTTCTTCTATCCGCTAACCGGTTCGTCTGGGAGAACGCCACCAAAAACGGCAAGCCACAGGAGCGTTGCCGCAGCGTTCTGGCGCTAAAGCGTGTGGGGAATGTTCGCTCTTCCGGCTTTGATCGTGACAACAAGGAACAGGTCCTGTCCCTCCTTGCCGTGCAGTTCACTCAAAATGGTGAAGGGCCTGATGGGACGGTCGAACTCACCCTTTCGGGCGGCGGCGCCATCGCGATGGATGTGGAATGCATCGAGGCGCAATTGGCCGATGTCAGCGGTGGTTGGGAAACAGCATCGAAACCAAAGCACCCACAAGACTGATCTTATAAAACCGGTGGACAGGGAATTGCCTTGCCCGCCTGTTTTAATTTATGCCACATACCCAAGAGCGCATGCGACAGCGTGCAGGCAGGCATTTCGCACCGTCTCGAAAGGCGGCGCAGCAAGAGGGTAAGTGACGTGGCAATCTGGCTGGAACAGGCGTCTGAGGATTTTGAACAGGCGTTCGCAGCGTTTCTGACGACGAAAAGAGAAGTGTCGGAAGACGTCAACGTCGTCGTGCGTGATATTATCGATGATGTCCGAAAGCGTGGCGATGAAGCATTGGCCGATTATTCCCTGAGATTTGACGGCCTGGATTTCACCAAAACCTCTATGCGCGTCACCGCAGCGGAAATCGATGCGGCTATCGCACAGGTGGATCCTGCCGTTCTCGACGCCCTGAAATTCGCCGCAGCGCGCATCGAAAAGCATCATGCGCGGCAGATGCCCAAAGACGACATCTACGAGGACGATATCGGCGTCGGCCTCGGCTCCCGTTGGACGGCCATCGAAGCTGTCGGCCTCTACGTGCCCGGCGGCACGGCGAGCTACCCGAGTTCGGTGTTGATGAATGCTGTCCCGGCTAAAGTGGCGGGCGTGGAGCGTATTGTCATGGTCGTTCCGGCGAATGGCGGCGTGATCAATCCAGCGGTGCTGGCGGCAGCACGGATTGCCGGTGTCGAAGAAATTTACCGCATCGGCGGAGCGCAGGCGGTCGCGGCGCTGGCTTACGGTACGCAGTCTATTGCGCCGGTCGCCAAGATCGTCGGTCCTGGCAATGCCTATGTGGCAGCGGCCAAGCGGCACGTCTTCGGGACTGTCGGCATCGATATGATTGCTGGACCATCGGAGGTGCTCGTCATTGCCGACAAGAACAACAATCCCGAATGGCTGGCAGCCGACCTCCTGGCGCAAGCCGAGCACGATGAGAGTGCGCAGTCGATCCTGATCACCGACGATGCCGAGCTTGGAAGAGCGGTAGAGCAGGCCGTGAAGCGTCAGTTGACTTTGCTGTCGCGCGAAAAGACGGCAACCGCCAGCTGGCGGGATTTTGGCGCGATCATACTGGTAAAAAACCTCACCGCTTCCGTTTCGCTTGCCAACCGCATTGCGGCAGAGCACCTGGAACTGGCGGTAGACGATCCGGACGCGCTGATTGCCGGCATCCGTAATGCGGGTGCGATCTTCGTCGGTCGCCACACGCCTGAAGTGATCGGCGATTACGTCGGCGGTTCCAACCACGTTCTGCCAACGGCACGCTCGGCTCGCTTCTCGTCGGGCCTGTCGGTTCTGGATTTCGTCAAGCGCACGTCGATCCTGCGTTTGGGGCCGGATCAATTGCGCCAGCTCGCACCGGCGGCCATTACGCTAGCCCACTCCGAAGGGCTGGATGCGCATGCGCGGTCCGTCGCCATTCGTCTCAATCTGGAAGGATGAGAAATGGAGCCAGACACTTTCAGGCTCTGCGATGTGGTTCTGGACGAAAGTATCGGCCGGTCCACACCCGACGTGGAGCATGAACGTGCCGTGGCGATCTTCGATCTGATCGAAGAAAACAGTTTCGAACCTGTTGGACACGCAGGGGGGCCTTACAAACTCAATATTTCGTTGGTGGATAGCAAGCTTGTGTTCACGATCAGAACCCAAGACGAGCAGGCGGTGGCGACACATATTTTGTCGCTGACGCCGTTCCGGCGCATCATCAAGGACTACTTCATGATCTGCGAAAGCTATTATGAGGCGATCCGGTCTTCAACGCCAAGCCAGATCGAAGCTATCGACATGGGGCGTCGTGGCATCCACAATGATGGTTCGCAAACCTTGATGGACCGTCTCTCCGGCAAGATAAAGGTGGATTTCGATACGGCGCGCCGCCTGTTTACGCTCGTCTGTGTGCTGTATTGGCGGGGTTAGGCGTGCAAGACGCGGCGGGCGTCGACTTGAAAGACAAGGCACCGCGCGCCATATTGTTCATGTGCGGCATGAATTCCATTCGTTCGCCCATGGCCGAGGTCATCGCCAAACAGCTTGTTGCTCCCGGCATCTATATTCAATCGGCGGGCGTTCGCGCGGGTGACCGCGACCCATTCGTGGATGCCGTACTGGACGAGGCGGGACTGACGCTTGGAAAACACAAACCCCGGACGCTGGATGAAATCGAGGATGATTTCTTTGATCTTATCATCACCCTGACGCCCGAGGCACATCATGCAGCTTTGGAGTTGACCAGATCGAACGCGCTCGATGTCGTCTACTGGCCGACCATGGACCCCACGGTGGCGACAGGCACGCGAGACCATATTCTCGAGGCCTATCGTGAGGTCCGCGAGCACCTGAAAAAGCTGATTTCGGAGCGCCTGCCGCAACGGCCAAAGCTCTTTTCCGAGACACTTTAAAACGAACCACAATTTAGGTTCACAAATGTGCGGCGATTGTGTAGTTTCCGCGCAATTTTCCCGGACTGTTCAGTCCGGCATTATCAACAGGAAGAAAAATACTAGATGACCAAAGAAGAAGTCCTTGAGTTTCCGGGCGTCGTTATCGAACTTTTGCCGAATGCCACGTTCCGCGTAAAGCTGGAAAACGAACACGAAATCATCGCCCACACCGCTGGCCGCATGCGCAAGAACCGTATCCGCGTTCTGGCAGGCGACAAGGTGCTCGTTGAAATGACGCCTTACGACCTGACCAAGGGTCGCATCACCTATCGTTTCAAGTAATCGCCCGGCAGATCGGACGACTGGCAGAGCATGACAGACGCAAAACAAAAGCTGATTCTGGCTTCCGGATCGCCACGCCGTCTTGAGCTTTTGCATCAGGTTGGCATCGAGCCCGCCCGTCTGATGCCGATGGATATAGACGAGACGCCCGCACGCCTTGAGCACCCGCGCACGCTTTGCCGTCGCCTGTCCCTGCAAAAGGCGGAAGCCGCTTACAAGGCTGTGAAAGGCGAGCTTGCCTGGAGGGGTGCCTATGTGCTCGGCTCCGACACAGTCGTCGCCGTTGGTCGCCGTATTGTCGGTAAGGCCGAGTATATCGAGGAAGCGTCTGCAGCGCTTCACCTTCTGTCAGGTCGCAGCCATTGGGTCTATACGGGCGTCTGTCTCGTGACACCAAGCGGCAAGGTGCGCCAGAAAGTGGTCGAGACCAAGGTGCGCTTCAAGCGGCTCTCGCAACATGAAATAGAAAGCTACATCGCCTCCGGTCAATGGCGCGGCAAGGCGGGGGCATACGGCATTCAGGGCATTGCCAGCTGTTTCGTCCAGAAATTGACTGGTTCCTACACCAATGTCGTCGGGCTACCGCTCTATGAAACGGTGTCGCTTCTGGCTGGCGAAGGCTTCGAGGTGGCATCGGCCTGGCAGGAAGGTTGATCTCCATGACAGATGCATCCAACAAATCGACCGTCACACCCTTGCGCAAGGCGCAACCGTGCCCGGAATGTAAACGCCCATCCACGCGTGAAGACTACCCTTTCTGTTCGGATCGTTGCCGCACCGCCGATCTTTCACGCTGGCTGACGGGCGCCTACGCCATTCCCGTCGCCGACGACGAGAGCAATGCCGATGCAGAAGGCCTTGCAAAGAAAGCAGACGACAGCGAGTATTGAGCGGAACGGTTCGCCGTGACGAAATAAGAAGGGCCTGAAAATCACATCGATTTTCAGGCCCTTTTTGGTTCAGCGTATGCGGATGGGTATCATGCTCACCCGGACTTCAACTGGGCGACCGCCAGAAGTGTATCGGCGCTGATCGACGTGCTGCCACTCAGGATCGACAGGGTAGGCGATTGCGAGACATTGTTCTGCACGTCGTAAAGCGCGGTAAAGCGCTTCAACATTTTACTGACATAGTCCGGATCTTGAAGCTTGGGGATGTCGATATAAGATGTGACCAGTTCGGCCTGCTTGGTCACGTCCATGTTGGCAATCGAGGTTGGCAGATTGAAGCTGGTCTTGAAAAACTGGAAAAGCGCGTCATCGCTCAAGAAGCCGTAGGCACTTGAAATTGTTGGCGCCATTCGTTCGAAATACAGAGCCAACCGCACGCCGGCATTGCCCTCGCCCTGTTGTTCCTCCAGAGTTTGACGAACAAATTGATTGGTTGTTTCCAAAACTGCGCCACGTTGCTGGCCGCCGCGCTCGGCATCTGCGGTCAGATTGCCTTTCGCATCGAAGTTGAAGGAAGCAACGATCTGGGCAAACTTGTTGTTTTCCAGCGTGTTGACGTAGCTCTTCGGGTCCGACAAATCGGAGTCGAACATTTTCTTCAGGTCGGCAGGAGCGACGCTTTTCGGGTCAATCCCATTCGCTTCAAGTATGAAATTCGTCAGGCGTGTGTCGGCCAGAAGTTCCTTGGTGGTGGTAATCGCCCCCATCTTGGATTTGTAATATTCGACTTCGGTGTCGGCCTTCTTGGTCGCTGCGTCTTTTGCTGCGCCGCTGAGCGATCTCACTTTATTACTTTCGTAATCTGCCGCATAATTGTTGGTGACGCTCTCCGACTGCGCCAGAAGCGGTGCCTCCAATTTGCCATCTGAGGTGAAGTTGAATGCCTTGTTCAACGCAATGAAGCGATCATCCTTCAAAGAATTGACGTAACTCTTCTTGTCATTCAAATCGCTCGTAAGAACGCGTTTCAGTTCAGATTGACTGACTTCGTCGGGATCGATGCCAAATGCCCGGAGCGCGACATCCCAGACTTCTGTGACGTCGTCGTTTTTATTGTCGTCATCTTTTGTATTGGAAACGAGAAAATCATCGAGGCTGGTGAAGCCGGTGATCCGTTTTTCGTAGTTTGCCACAGCTTCGTCGACAGCTGTCGCCTGATCCTCGGAAAATGCGGTCTTATAAAGCTTGTTGACATCGGTCGTCTGGGTGGCGGTCTGGGCAGTGGTTCCATTGGCCAGGGTGCCATCGGTTTCGAAATTGAAATAGTCCAGCAATTTCGTGTTGCCGTAGGTTGTCGCGAAGTTCTCGCTCGACATCAGGCTCGCAACGCTACTCGGCATAATGATCGGATTGAGGTCGAATGCTTTTTTCACATATTCGACCATCCGGCTGTCCGAAACAAGATCCGTTGCGCTGGTAACGCTGGCGATGTTCTTTTCCCAGTAGCGCTTGTTGGAATCCGCCAGCAAAGTCGAAGGGAACGTGGATTGATTGTAGACGTAATCGAGATTGAGGTCTTCGGTCTGGCTGGCCGTTTGCATGCTGCCGTTCACGGTGCCATCAGCGTTGAAATTGAAAGCTTCGGTCAGCTTCTTCCAGCCTGGATCCTTGGCTTGGTTGGCAACGCTGCTGGGATCGCTGAGATCGCTCGTCAGAACCTGTTTCAGATAGCTTTTGGATATGTTGGCGGAATCAAGACCTACCGCATCCAGCATATAGGTGCGCAGCCGCGTGTTGTTGACGAGGCTGTCGATGTCGGTGACCTTGCCGATCTGAGCCGCAAAATATGTATTTTCCGCTTTGATGGATGTTTCTTCAGCGGTGAAGGACGCCTTGTAGGCATCGGTCACGCTTGTGGATTGGGCCGTGTTTTGCGCTGTCTTCTTGTCGCCTTCAAAGTTGAAGGCTTCGGCAAACTGCAGGTAACGCTTGTCCGTCAATGAGTTGGCAAAGCTTGTGCTGTCGGTGAGGTCGCTTTCCAGCACTTTTCGCATGAAAGCCTTGCCATAGGTCATGTCTTCAAGACCATAGGCTTTCATGGCGTAGGAATAGAGGCGGTAATCTCCCAGGAACTCATCGACCGTTTTAACGTCGCCGATTTTTTCCTTGTAATAGGCCGTATCTTTCGCAACCGACGTCTGACTGGCGACTGTCGACATCGACGATTTTATATCGCGGTTTACGGTGAGATAGCTTGTGTAGGTAGAAATCGCCATGGAGTGCCCTGCATAGTGTGGCCCTTGAAAGACATGGCCAGCATACACGCCATCATCGCGCGAATAACCCAACCAGCATATTACAAGTTCTATCTGAACCAAAGCCTAATATTTCACTCGCATGTCGACGCATCTGTCAGGAACGGCAACACGGACTTTCATCCACGCTCGCGCAAGCTTGGGAGACTAAGCCTGGAGTGTCGATCTGCGTCCAATCGGTCGGCTGGGCTTTTCCATGACGGAAAATCCGCGACGTTTGCACACGTTCTCATGAAGAGATGGAGTTAGAATGGCTGCGCCTTCGAGCATATTGCCCCTTCCCAAAGTCGCCGCACGCGGTCGCGACATCGGGTTTGCCGTGGGCATCGTCTCCATTCTCTGCATCCTGTTCCTGCCTATTCCAGTCTTCATGATCGATATGGGATTGGCGTTCTCCATCGCGTTCTCGGTTCTTATTCTGATGGTGTCGCTGTGGATTCAGCGCCCGTTGGACTTCTCGTCCTTCCCGACCATCCTTCTGATCTCCACGATGATCCGCCTTGCGCTGAACATCGCGACAACGCGCGTCATCCTGTCTCACGGCAACGAAGGGCACAGTGCGGCGGGTGGGGTCATCGCTGGCTTCTCGAGCCTCGTCATGTCGGGCGACTTCGTCATCGGTCTGATCGTCTTTCTCATTCTGATCGTGGTGAACTTCATCGTCATCACCAAGGGTGCCACGCGTATCGCGGAAGTCGGCGCACGCTTCACACTCGATGCCATTCCCGGCAAGCAGATGTCGATCGATGCCGACTTGTCTGCCGGTATCATCAATGAAAAAGAAGCCCAGCTTCGCCGTCGCGAGCTTGAGGAAGAAAGCGCTTTCTACGGTGCCATGGACGGTGCCTCCAAATTCGTCCGTGGTGACGCTGTGGCAGGTCTTCTCATCACCGCCATCAATATTTGCGGCGGTATCATCATCGGTGTTTTCCGCCACGGCATGCCAATCGGCGAAGCGGCAGACGTTTTTGTTAAACTCTCCGTCGGTGACGGCATCGTTTCCCAGGTGCCAGCGCTGATCGTTTCGCTCGCCGCAGGCCTCATCATTACCCGTGGTGGCGCACAGGGCTCTACCGACACCGCCGTCATCAATCAGCTCAGCGGATATCCCAAGGCTCTGGGTGTCGCCGCTGGCCTTATGTTCGTCCTTGCTGTCATTCCGGGCTTGCCCCTTGTGCCCTTCATGCTCCTGGGCGGTTTGCTTGCGTTTGGTGCATGGTACATTCCACGCCAGCTGGCGCAGGAAAAGGCTGCCGAACGCGTGGCCGAAGAGCAGCAGACCAGCAAGACTCAGGAAGCCGAAAAAGACACGGTCAAGAACTCGCTTCGGACCACCGAGATCGAGCTTGCCCTTGGCAAGCAGGTGTCACCGAGATTGCTGGGTGCTCACCAGGAGCTTGGTTTCCGTGTTGGAAAAATGCGCAAGAAGTTCGCATCCCAATACGGTTTCGTGGTGCCCGAAATCAAGGTCACAGACGATATCGCCATTCCCGACAAGTCGTATCAGATCCGAATTCACGGCACGACGGTTGCAGCCAGCACGCTACGCGTCGGCGAAGTCCTCGTCATCACTGGCAAGGGTCGTCGCCCATCCGTTCCGGGTGACGATGTGCGCGAACCCGCTTTCGGCATGCCTGCCGTTTCCGTTCTGGAAAACTTCGTGGAAGACCTCAAACGCGAAGGCTTCCACCCGATCGACAATATTTCGGCACTTCTGACGCATGTCAGTGAAGTCATCCGCAACAACCTGCCGATGCTCCTATCCTACAAGGACGTGAAGGTCCTCATCGACCGTCTCGATCCGGAATACAAGAAGCTTGCGGATGAAATCTGCTCCTCGCATATGTCCTATTCGGGCTTGCAGGCCATCCTCAAACTGCTGCTGGCCGAGCGTGTTTCCATCCGCAACCTTCACCTCATTTTGGAAGCCGTTGCAGAGCTTGCGCCGCATCTTCGCCGTACCGAGCAGATCGTCGAGCATGTCCGTATTCGTATGGCCCAGCAGATTTGCGGCGATCTCTCGGACAATGGTGTCTTGCGCGTCCTGCGCTTGGGCACGAAGTGGGACGTTGTTTTCCAGCAGGCGATCAAGCGCGATCCGAAGGGCGATGTGATCGAATTCGACATCGATCCGCGTCAGGTCGAGGAATTTTCGAACGAAGCGAGCAAAGTAATCCGTGAATATATGGATGTCGGATTGCCTTTCGTGCTTGTTACTTTGCCCGAAACCCGTTCATATGTCCGGATGATCACGGAACGCCTTTTCAGCACGCTGCCGGTGCTGTCGCATGTCGAATTGGCCAAGGGCACGGAAATAAAGATACTCGGCGCCATCTCATGATGTCAGATCCCCAGGGAACCATAATGGCACTGTTTCTGGCATTTTGCCGGATCGGTGCCTGCTTGATGGTGATGCCTGGGTTTTCCTCCGCCAGATTGCCTATGCAGGTCCGTTTGCTCCTCGCTCTCGCACTTTCGATGGCCATTTTGCCGTTGATGTGGGACGTGATCTACCCGTTGGCGAAAACCGACAACACCAATTTCCTTAAATTGATGTTTTTTGAATCTGTGATCGGTGCCATGTTCGGCATGATTGCCCACCTTTATGTGCTGGGAATGCAGTTTGCGGCAACCGCCATCGGCACCGCAATTGCCTTGACCGGCCCTCCCGGCCAGGACGTGCTGGAAGACACATCCGAAAGTCAGCTTTCGAGCATGCTGACCTATGGTGTCCTGTTGCTGCTCTTCATTCTCGACTTCCACCACGTCATTTTCCGCGCGCTTGTGGATTCCTATTCGACAATTCCCATGGGTGGCGGGATGAGCATGCAAAGAATGCTGATTACGCTGACAGACACGTTGGTCGCGTCGATGAGCGTCGCCTTGCGTGTCGCCAGCCCCTTTATTCTGTACGGCTTCCTGTTCCATGTGGCGGTGGGGCTGATCAACAAGCTGGCACCGCAGATACCGGTCTACTTCATCTCCACACCCTATGCGCTGGCCGGTGGGTTGCTGCTGCTCTATTTTGGAATGGCGGCGCTGGTCAGCCAGTTCGTGGGTGGCTTCTTCCGTGTCTTCGCGAACATATGAGGCCTGATGATGGACCCACTCAAATCCAAAAAGCTTTCGAGATTGGTCAAGGTTCAGGGGCATCTCAAGCAGATGGCCGAAAACGAGCTTGCGATCACGACGCGTGAACGCACCGAACTGGCCGAAAAGATCGAAACCCTAAGTGGTTATGTGACGTCGCTGGATCCGTTGCACCAACAGATGCTGAAACATTATGCCATGCGACACGGCAGGTTGCTCTCTCGTGATGTGCGACTGGAAGCCATCGAAAAAGGCCAGGAGCAGCAGGTCGTCAAGGAAACAAAAAAGGGTGAGCGTCTCGAGGAAAAGCGGGATGCGGCGCGTGCAGACGAGTTGCGTGTGCAGGAAGACAACAGCGTGTACGAGTTGATCGATCTTCAGATGAGCATGAAAGACACCAGCCTCCAGCAAGGTTAGGTTGGTATCGTCATCCGATTGAAACGGAAAGGATGACGACGTGGCAATTTCTCCTCCAAGCGATCTTGTGCTTGATGTTGTGAATGCGGCCGACCCGACACAGGTCATGGCGGCAAGAGAAAAACTGCGCTCAGTGAGCGCAGCCAACGAAGCGTCGGTCTTGACGGCAAGCAATGCAGGTTTTGCATCCGCCATCAACAGCATCGATACGGCGGCCGGCAAGGCTGGTGTTGGTAACATCCATCACATCAAATCCGACGAAAAAATCCCCGAGACCTATCGCAAGTTCGAGGCCAGCGTTCTGTCGACCATGCTCCAGAACATGATGCCGAAGGACAGCGAAGAAGTCTACGGCAAGGGTTCTGCCGGTGACTTCTGGAAAAGCATGATGGCTGAACAGATGGCGGATGCGGTTTCCAAGCGTGGCGGTATTGGCATTGCCGAGCAGGCCTATTCTCAGGCGATGCAAAAGATGCGCAATGCTGAAGCGCCGACAAAAATGAATGAAGACGACAAGAGCCTTGCAGTCAGCATGGTGACCGACTTCCAGCGGCGCACGTTTTCCGTAGCCGAATCCAACAAGACTGAAAGTTAAGAGGCGGAGTGCTGAGCGACATGGAAATTCTAAACAACGACTACAGAACACAGGCCATTCTCGGCCGCCTCGAAACGGTTATCGACAACGAAAACCAGCGCATCGGCAAGGATCCCGATTTCGATTTCAAACTGTCGAACGCCCATAAGAGCCGCTGCCTCTATGAACTCAGCATGCTTTTACGGGACGTTGATGGAGCGCAGATCGCCGCTGCTCACAAGCGCCAGATTCTCGATATCAAGTCCAAGCTCGCCATCAACACCCGGCGTGTCGAAGCCAATCTCAACGCCGTAAAGGCCGTTGTCGATCTGTTGAAGAATGCCGCCAAGCGGGCTGAAGACGATGGCACCTATTCGCTGGAACAGTTCGCACGCGAGGCGCAATGATCAAGCTGATCGCGACAGGCGTCTGGGTTCTTCTGGTGACTTTGGGTGGCGTCTACGCAGCCGTCACCTTTGGAGGGAACGGTGCCACAGATCAAAATGGGGAAGTCGTTCCACCACCGCATTTTGTGAGCAGTGAAACTGTGACATTGCCTGTGGTGGCAAACGGCAAGGTTTCCGGTTATTTCCTCGTCCGCGCCAGTCTTCAGGTAGACGAAGACGCGCTGAAGGAGGTGACGGTCCCGGTTCCTGCGTTTCTGACCGACGAACTCTACACTCTGCTGGTTGGAGAAAAGCTCGTCGATATCAAGGATGCGGGCAAGTTCGACGTCGTTGGCTTGAAGACCAGAATAAAGGACGGTCTGAACACGCGCCTCGAAAAACCTCTGGTCAAGGATATTCTCATCGAACAGATGGATTTCATCTCCAAGGAAGACATCGAAGCCAGAGACCCCAACAAAAAACCGCAGAAAATCCTCGTCAACACGGACGCGCCGCCGCCCAAACCCGCCGCCGCCAGTTCCGGCCACTGATCGACAGGTACTGCGGAATATCGAAAGTTTTAAACGCTTGAAGCCTCCTGAATTGGGTGATCCTTTCAGGAGGTTTTTTGCGTTCTTGCCGGTTTTGGAAACATGCGACCCGCGATGGGTGGGACCCGCCAAAGAATGTTCTGGCGTCAGCGCCCCTCAGGGATCAGTAGAACGATCTGACCAGTGATCCCACCAGCAGATTCCAACCATCGATCAGAACGAAAAACAGGATCTTGAACGGCAGGGAGATGGACGTCGGCGGCAACATCATCATGCCCATTGCCATCGTGATGGTAGCGACCACCATGTCGATAACGAGAAACGGCAGGATAATCAGAAAGCCGATCTCGAAACCGCGCCGAATTTCCGAAAGCATGAAGGCAGGGATCAGAACGCGGTACTGCGGAACTGTCCCGTTCATCGTCTCCTGATTTCGTTCGATGGCGAGATCGACAAAAAGGGCGAGATCCTTGGGGCGCGTGTTGGCCACCATAAATGTGCGGAATGGTTCGGCGGCTCGCTCAACGGCTTGCGCCTCGGTGATCTGGGTCTGCAACAGCGGTTGGATGCCATCTTGCCAGGACCGCTCGAATGTCGGCGCCATGACGTAGAACGTCATGAACATCGCCATACTGGTGAGGATCATCGTTGACGGTGTGGTGCCCAGGCCCATGCCGGAGCGCAAAATCGAAAATGCAATGATGAACCGCGGAAAGCTGGTCACCATGATCAGAATGCCAGGCGCAATCGACAGGACGGTCAAAAGCCCGAAGGTGCGAATGATCCACGAGGCAGCAGAACCGTCCAGCGGCAGATTGAGCAAATCTGCCGGCGTTTGTTGGGCGAAGGCAAACCCTGGGGTCAGGGCTATCGCAAGCAGCAGGACAATTTTTCGAATCATTCGATCACAAAGGTTCTGAAGAGAACCTTGGATACGCGCCCTTTTGATCTGAGGTCAACGATTTCTCTCAGGTCATCCCTAAGATATTGAAAGCCGCGTGGGCCTTGAAGCTGCTGAAGTGAAACGGTTCGCAGATATGTGAGGATTTCCTGGTGCAAATCCTGGGCAAGGGCCGTGTCGCCGGGCCCCGTAAATTGCAGTGCCAGCTCGAGCCTGATCCAGTTTTCGTTCGGATATCCGAGGTTCGTGACAATCGGGTCCAGAGGCAGAAGGCTGGGTGCGGCACCCGCCGCGCCATGTTCGCCTGCGGGAGCTGCAGCGGCCTCATGTCCACCGGCCGCAGCTTCCGGCGCGTGGGCAGGAGGCGGGGTAACAGTCGGCATCGATGGCACAAGCAGTGTCTGGCCCACGAACCATCCGCCGCCGATACCCATAATTGACAGCACGGCGATAGCGCCAGCGGTCACGATGATCGATGGCTTCTTCGGTGCAGCGGGTTCTATGGTCGTGAGGCTCATGATCGTGTCTAACGTCTGTTCAGGAGAGCAGCCCATGCACAATGCGATGGGCCGAATATCTGTTTAAGCGGTCAGATCGGCGAGAACAGGTCGACAACCTGCTGACCCACCGGCGGCTGTTGAATTTCCGTGATACGGCCACGGCCACCGTAGGAAATGCGTGCCTCGGCGATTTTGTCGTAGGAGATCGTATTTTCGGAATTGACGTCCTGTGGACGCACGATACCGGCAACGTTCAGGATGCGAATCTCGTGGTTGACGCGAACCTCCTGCGAACCGCTGATCAACAGGTTGCCGTTTTCCAGAATTCCAGTCACGACGGCAGCGACGAGCAGCGTCAGCTTTTCGGCGCGGCTGATGGAGCCCTTGCCATTGGATTCGCTGGTGTTGTCGAAGCTCAAATTGGAATCGGCCTGTGGTTTCCAGCCGAGAATTTCGGCATCGGCCTTCCAGCCCGTTTCACGGTTGTTTTTCCGCGTCCGGTCGGTTTCGTTATCAAAGGTCGCCTTGTCGTTGATCTGGATGTTGACTGTCAGAATGTCACCGATGTTGAGCGCACGTGCATCCTTGAACAGCGCCGCCTTGCTGTCGCTCCACAGAGAATAACCGCTGGCATTGTGAAGGGGCTGCTTGGGATAGGAGGCCAACTGCGGAGCTTGGCTGAACTGCAGGCCGCTACCGATAGGGCTCATCGCGGGTGCGTTGCCGATTTCTTTCAGTGTCTGGTTTTGCGTGACGCTGGAGCAACCAGTCAGAACACATGATGCGGCGAGAGCGAGAATAAGCGCTTTGTTCATGACGGATCTCTTGATGTGGTTTTGTCCGTCGCGCTGGACATGATCGACGCAACTGTGGCTGCCTTTTTGGCATCCATTTCGGCAAGGATCAGGCTCGACTGGCGGGGAGGAAGTTTCATGATGATGGCCGCGGCAAGGCCGGCGTCGACCTGTTCCAACTGCGGTGCCGCGGCATCCGGCTTCATCGTCTTGTAGACGTTGACCAGATTGACTTCGGCGCGTTGCATGAAATCGTTGCGGCGCTTCAACCAGTCTTCATATTCGGCCTTGCGGGCCTCCATGACGGCGATCCGGTTGTCGACATCGGCTTGCAGCTTTTCAAGGTCCTGCTTCTGCAAGAGATAACGCTGGTCGCGGGCCTGATCGACGATGTTGGTGCAATATTGCTGGATTTCCTGTCCGCTGGTCTCACCGGTGGTGATGCGCACCTGCTCCTGCGCCTTGGCGGAGGGTAGGGCGGCGGTCAGAACGAACACGGCGAGCAGTGCCCTGCGGGGCGTGACGATATCAAACGCTTTAGCCATCATTGTAGCACCAGTTCTGCTTGCAGCGCGCCGGCGGATTTGATGCCCTGAAGAATGGCGATGATGCCGTCGGGCTTGACGCCGATATTGTTGAGACCAGCCACCAACGAGCGCAGGTTCGGCCCGTTGAGGATGGCAACCGGACCACCGGTCGCCTGGGCCGCAATGTCTGTCTGTGGCTGAATGGCAGTTCGGCCGTTCGAGAAGGGTTCCGGCTGAATGACCTGCGGCGTTTCCGTGACCTGCACGGTCAAGGTGCCATAGCTGACCGCGACCTGCGAGATACGAACGTCGGCGCCGATCACGATGGTGCCGGTGCGCTCGTTGATGACGACCTTGGCGGGCGTGTCGGTCTCAACGGACAGGTTCTCGATATTGGCCATCAGCCGCGTAAGGTCTGCGGTTCTCGGCTTCTGGATAAAGACGACCTGGCTGTCACGGGCTTCGGCAATCGGTTCTCCGAATGCCGTTTTCGCGTAATTGTTGATCGCGTCTGCGATGCGTGTGGATGTCGAAAAGTCGGGATTGCGCAGTTGCAGAACCAGATTGACCGAATCCTTGAACTGCGATGGCAGTTCCCGCTCGATGATGGCGCCACTGGGGACACGCCCGGCAGTGGTCACACCCTGTGTCAACTGGGCCGCCTGACCTTCCGCGTTAAAGCCGGAAACAATCACCGAACCCTGAGCAACCGCATAGATCTGACCATCAGCACCTGACATGGATGTCATGATCAGCGTACCGCCACGCAGCGACGAAGCATCACCCAACGAACTGACATTGACGTCGAGCCGGCTGCCGGGACTTGCGAAAGGCGGAAGATTGGCCGTGACCATCACGGCTGCGACATTTTTCGAGCCGCTCTGATTCCCCTGCATGGAAATGCCGAGGTTCTGCAACATGGCGCGCATCGACTGTTCGGTAAACGGCGAAGAACGCATGCTGTCGCCAGACCCTTGAAGGCCGACGACCAGACCATAACCGATCAACTGGTTTTCACGCCCGGCTTGGAGGGAAGCGATATCTTTGACACGCGCATTGAATTGGGAATAGGCAACGGGCGTCGTCACAAAAAGCGTGGCGATGGCCAATGCAGCGGTTATCAGGTTCCGGCGGAAATTCATTTCTCAAAAACCTCCACGGTCCCGTTTTCCATGGCCGTGCCGGAGATGGTCACACCAGTGTCTCGGTTGCGCACGCGAACGACTTCGCCCGCCATCGCATCCTCGATGGCGGTGCCGGAGGCAGAGAGGTTCATGCCGCCCATGGAATATGTGATCCTGATGGCCGCACCGCGCTGGACTGCGAAAGGGTCGCGAAGATCGGCAACCGTGATGGTGCGACCCGCAACCAGCGTACGCTTGGAAACCTTACCGACGACGATGCTGGTATTATCCGCATAGCCGGGTGCAAGGTTGGGATTGGTGACGAGAACTTCCGTCACCCGCTCTCGGGTAATGGTTTCGCCGGGAAAGATGGTGCCTGTTGGAACAACGGCGTATTTTTGCTGCGAAAAAGCTGCCTGGGGTGAGAACACCACCAGGCTTGCCATGAGCGCCAGCGCCATTGTGCAGAAACTGCCAGGCACGATTTTCGGGCGAAACTTCATGTTACCCTACCTTCGGTTACTTCAGGTTTTGGCTGACGATCGTCGCCATCTCGTCTGCGGTTGTGATGACCTTGGAGTTCATTTCATACGCACGCTGCGCCGAAATCAGGTCGGTGATTTCCTTGACGGAATCGACGTTCGAGCTTTCCAGGTAATGCTGCTTGATATAGCCGAAGCCGATCGATTGCGGTGTCGCATCGACCGCATTGCCGGACGCTTCCGTCTGCTGGAACAGATTGTCGCCCAAAGGCTTCAGACCCGCTTCGTTGGCAAAGTTGCTCATGTTCAACTGGCCAAGCTGTGTCAGGTTCGTGGCTGTGCCGATGCGCGCCGAAACGTTGCCATCCGTGCTGATCGTGACTTCCGTCGCATCGATGGGAATGGTGATGGCTGGCAAGATA
The DNA here is from genome assembly GCF_014196515.1 of Rhizobium skierniewicense. GTDB lineage: Bacteria > Pseudomonadota > Alphaproteobacteria > Rhizobiales > Rhizobiaceae > Agrobacterium > Agrobacterium skierniewicense. Next base: position 204,244 of record NZ_JACIDV010000002.1, read on the forward strand.
GGCAGACCGTCAACCGTCACCAGTCGGCCCGTGGAATCGCGGTTTAGCGCGCCTGCACGGGTGTAAAGCGTGTTGTTGTCGGGACCTTCGACCTGCAGCCAGCCCTTGCCGACGATGGCGACGTCAAGGTCGTTGCCGGTCTGGCTGATTTCACCCTGAACATGCAGTTTGCGCACGGCAGACGTCTGCACGCCAAGACCGATGTTGGCGCCTTCCGGGACCATGGTCTGGTTGGCGCGGTTCATCACGCCCTGAGCGCGTTCTGTCTGATAGAGAAGGTCTGTGAATTCGGCGCGGCCGCGCTTGAACGCGGTCGTGTTGATGTTCGCGATGTTGTTCGCGATGACCTCAAGGTTCGTCTGCTGGGCATCCATGCCCGTCGCTGCAATGGCTAGTGCTCTCATCTTTTTGTCCTTAAGCGTCAGATCTGCATTTTCACGATGTCGAGATAGGCCGAGACGATCTTGTCGCGCAGAGCCACGGCGGTCTTGAGTGTCTGATCAGCCTGCATGACGGCATCCACAACCTCACGCGTGTTGGCCTTGCCCTGAATCCCGGCAAAGGACATGGCTTCACCCTTTTTCAGGGATTCAATGGCGTCGGAAGCGACGCTACCCAGCACGCTGCCGAAGGTCGGGCCACCGGCGGCGGTCGCAGCCGTTGAAACAGCGCTTCCTGCAAGCGATGTCAGGCTGGAGGTGACGTCCTTGACGCTGTCGAGTGCAGACGAGTTGGTCAATGATTTCAGGCTGCTAATGGCGTCGATCATCACTGACCTTTCAATAAGTCTATGGTTGAGGCAACCATGTCGCGTGTCTGTTTGATAACTTGAAGGTTGGCGTCATAGCCGCGGTTTGCTTCGCGAAGGTCGGCCATCTCGATGAGCATGTTGACATTCGGAAGCTTGACCATGCCCTTCGCGTCGGCAGCCGGGCTGTCGGGGTCGTATTCCTGCGTGAAGTCGGAGCGATCGAAACCCAGTTTCTTGACCTCGACCAGATTTGTCTGCGAAGCGCGGTCCAGTTCATTTGCGAAGGTGATGGTCTTGCGGCGATAAGGGTCGGCGCCTGGGGTGTCGCCCGTCGTGCGCGAGTTCGCGATGTTTTCAGACACGATGCGCAGACGGGTGGCCTGAGCCTCCATCCCGTTTCCCGCAATCTTCATCGAGGACTTTAAAGGGTCCATGTTACTTGCCCACCGCTGTCAACATCATGCTGTGAAAAGAGCGAACGAGTTGCGCGTTCAGTTCGAACTGCCCCTTGATCTCGCCTGTTTTTGCCATTTCCTTGGAGAGCGACACTGTGTTGCCGGATTCCTGAATGCCGATTTCGTTGGCCAGTTCTGCATTCTGCATGCCGATCTTGCCGCCGCCTGCCATTGCCAGATCCATGTGAGCCGGGTTTGTGCGGGCCATCTGCATGCCAACCGACTGCAGTTCGGAATCGAAGGACACGACGTCCTTCGCCTGGAACTTTGGCGTATTGGCATTGGCAATGTTGGTGGCGACGACTTCTTGACGGACAGAAAGCCATTCGGCCTGCCGGGATGCCAACGCAAACAGCTGAATCGGCTGCATGACAATTCTCCGTGTTTAACTTGATTTGGTTCTAGGCCGACAATCTTGCGCGGGACTTGCGGTCGATGGCTTTCTGTTGCAGCGCCAAATGCCGGATCACTGCACGAGTGAATAGGCGTTATTAACCATTTGTTTGCCTTATCGGTTTAGACTTCGTTTATATTTCCGACCGTGGAATTCGATCTAACCCTATGGGTTTGCGATGGTTTTTGAGAACGATAAATCTGTTTCGCCAAAAGGCGACGAGCTGCCCGAAAGCAGGGGTGTGTCTTCCTGGCGAAGTCATTTGCTGTCAGCTGGTGTTGTTTTGTCTCTGACCACCGCTGGCTTTTTTCTGCCCGGACTGCTGCTGGAACCCGGCCTCAAGGGATATGTCTCGCAGGCAAGCGTGAAGGTTTCCGATCCGCGCACCAACGCTGCCAGTGTCCAGCGCCTCGCTTCGCAGGTTCGCGACAACCTCATGTCGCCGGTGCTGCTTGGGTTGACCGTCTCGGAACTGAAGCTTCAGCCTGAAGATCTGACCGGCGTTGAAACACAAGGCCATTTCGCCGTGCTGATGGATTTGCTCGGCGGCGGCAAGAGTGGCGAGGCGCTGGTCGGGGCAACCGAAACGGCTTTGAAGGATGCTGTCTCCATCACCTCTGCACCATCGGGCTCTGAAATTGATGTCGCGGTCACCGCGGCGACGCCCAAGGTTGCCCGCAAGATCACCGACCATATTGCGACCCTCGTCATCAAGCAGATCGGGGTGGAGCAGCAGGCACCTGAACTTCAGGCAGTCGAAAAGGCACGGGTTGCGCTCGACAGCGCCGAGGCTGCCTTGACCGGATTTCAGATGCGCCACGGCAATGACGCGGTGTCGCGCATACAGAGTTTGCAGCAAAAGATACGTGAAGACGACGCTCTGGCGGCCTCTCTTCAGAGCAAGAGCGCAGAACTGGCAGATGCCATTTCGACCGCCTCCGCCATGAAGACAGACGATGTGTTGAATACAACGCTGCCCGCAATGAGCCTGTTTTCACCGTTGGAGCCCATCCGCGAAAGCTACGCTGCGGCAAAGCTTTCGATGGCGGAAATCAGCGTCGATTACGGTCCAAAGCATCCGAAAGCCATCGCGGCACAGGCAACGCTGGACGCAGCACGCGCCACTGCCATGCCGACCATGCGCCGGATTTTGGAAACCTTGAAGCGCGAGCAGGCCACGGTTACCGCTGCACTCGAGACACAGACAAGCGGCCGCGCCGACCTCGACAGCCAGCTGCAGGCCATGGGTCAGGCGCCTGCAGATCTTGCGCGTCTGGAAGCCGCACTTGAAAAGGCGCGTACGGATTATATCCTCTCCAGCGAAGCCGCAGGAACGTTCTCGGCCACGCCACGTGTCAGCGCAAAGCTCGTGAAGGAGGCGCAGGAAGGCGTCGCCAACTATGATGCCTTTACGGCTATCGCGATGGCGCTCGCAGGTGCGGCTGCCGGGTTGTTGCTGTCTCTCTTTACGCTGAGCTTCAAACGGTCGGAAGTCGAAGAGAAACAGGCCATTCTTTCAGAGGTGTACTCGGTGGAGCCCGAGGAGCAGACACTCGGCATGGTGCCGGAACAAACGCCAGCGGCAGAGATCGTCGAAATAGAGCCCGGGATTTTCGACGATTTGGAGGCAAGGCCGCATTCCACTGAAATCGCCGAGACCTACGAGGCAGAGCCCGTTGAAGCAGGCACGCCGATGGAAACAGCGCTGGAGGACAGTTCAGAAGCAGAAGAAGTCGCGCTTGAACCTTTGCATGATGAGCCTGCCAACGATATTCCGCTCGATGAGCGCGTGCGTCAGGTTCTGGTCAGCAATGCCGTTCAAGATACCCGAACTGAGCGTGACGTCCCGATATTCACCTTGCCGCCATTACTGGCCGCAGCCCTTGCTGGAAAAGCCGACCACGCGCAGGCTGAAACAGAGGAACTGCGCGCTCTGCGCCAGGAATTGGTGATGCTGCGCGAGCGTTTGTCCGAACACGCCGCCCGTCAGGATGGCAAAAGCAATCAGGCCTGAAGAACCGATTTTCGTTAAAATACACTATGCCACGCAGCATTCCGGCGCTAGATAGCTATCTGGATTTCAGGAGGCAGGCAGATGGCAGTGGTAATCGACGGCAAGGCAAAGGCAGCATCCGTAACAGAAGCTGTGCGTGAAGCGGCAGAACTGCTGGAGCAGCACACAGGCGTCAAGCCCGGGCTCGCGGTCGTCATCGTCGGCAACGATCCCGCTAGCCATGCCTATGTCAATTCCAAGAGCAAGACGGCCAAGCAATGCGGCTTTAACTCCGTTCAGCACACATTGCCAGAAGAGACGACGCAGGCGGAGCTGGAGGCTTTGGTTGCAACCCTGAACACAGACGTCTCCATCCATGGTATCTTGGTGCAACTGCCGCTACCGAAGCATCTGAACGCCGATCCCGTCATTCAGTCGATTTTGCCGGAAAAAGACGTGGATGGCCTGAGTGTCCTCAACGCTGGCAAGCTTGCCACGGGCGATCTGGAGACAGGTCTGATCTCATGTACACCCGCCGGTTCCATGTTGCTGGCCCGCAGCATTCATGGCGATGACCTGTCCGGTCTCAGCGCGGTCGTCATCGGTCGCTCCAACCTGTTCGGCAAGCCGATGGGGCAACTGCTGCTCAACGCCAATGCTACCGTCACCATGGCGCATTCACGCACGAAGGACCTGGCTGCGGTCTGTAAGACTGCCGATATTCTGGTGGCTGCGGTCGGTCGCGCACAGATGGTCAAGGCGGATTGGATCAAGCCCGGTGCGACCGTCATCGATGTCGGCATCAATCGCATTCCAGCGCCGGAAAAGGGTGAAGGCAAGTCCAGACTGGTCGGTGATGTGGCCTATGATGAGGCAAGCGCCGTTGCCAGCGCCATCACGCCGGTTCCAGGGGGGGTCGGCCCGATGACCATTGCCATGTTGATGGCCAACACCGTGATCGCGGCGCATCGTGCTCTTGGAAAACCCGCGCCAAAATTCTGACCGGCTTCAGCCTTGGGCGGGACCTGTCGATCCGCGCACCACAAGCTCGGCCTTCCACAGTTCCTGAAGACTGTCGGTTTCGCCCGTCTTGATCTGGTTGATCAGACGCTCGGCAATCCGCAGGCCCGCCGCCCGTAGCGAAGATCGCGTCGTGGTCAGCGGCACGGAAAAATTGACAGGTTTGAGCAAAGGCAAAACGTCGTCATGGGCGATGAGCGATATGTCTTTTCCCGGCTTTAGTCCCCGTTGATTGAGGGCTCGCACCGCGCCCAATGCCAGGGCGGTGGAGGCACAGATTACCGCTGTCGGTGGAGCGGGGCGAGACAAAAGCTCTTCCATCTTCAGGTAGCCAGCCTCGTCGTTCATGATGCTGTGGCTGACATGATCGTCTTCCAGCGCAAGCCCATGCTCGGCTAATTCCGCCTCCACGCCGCGATGACGGCGGAAGGTGAAGTCGTAGCCCTCAGGCCCGTTCAAAAGCGCGATATCGCGATGCCCGAGTTGCAACAGAAGCGATGTCGCATCGCGGAAGGCCGTCTCATTGTCAACGTCGAGATAGGGGTAGTCTGTATCGACGCCCCAGGATCGGCCATGAACCATGAACGGGATCGACAGGCTCTTTACCATCTCGATCCGGCTGTCATTCTTTTTCATATAGGCGAGATAGATGCCATCCACGCCGCCACTCGCTGCCAGTTCCCGCAATGCGTTTTCTTCATTGGAAGGGTCGGTCGGCATGATGACGAGATGAAAGCCGTTGCGAGCGGAAGCTTCGCCAAGCCCGCTCAAGAACTCGCCGAAATGCACGTCGGATGCATGGTCCGGCCCCGTTGGCATCACAAGGCCGATGGAACCCATCTTGCCAGTTGCCAAACGCTGGGCGGCGGCATTTGGCCTGTAGCCGGTTTGTTGTGCCGCCTCGATGATTTTGCGCCGCGTCTCGGCGTTGACCTCGGGATATCCATTCAGAGCACGGCTGATCGTGGTTTGGGAAATGCCCAGCAACTGCGACAATTGTTTCAGGTTCATCGTGTGCAGTGCTCCTCCAACCAGTCATGCTCGGATGTGGACGATGCTCCTCCATACGTCCAAACCGCTTTGAACAATAGCAAGTGTTATCAGCGCGGACAATTGGAAAAGTCCAGTGTTTCTCCCGCATAGTTTGCATGGTGCGCCGCAACATAATCACCAAAGCGCTAAAGTTTAAGGCAGCCCTTGACTCGGCTTCCATCTCAATGAGATGAATAGGTAGCCAAAGCGCTTTGAGTATCTTTGTGGGCGCAACGCCTGCGAATGTGATGGGAGGTAGATCACATGAAAAAGACTTTCTGGACGACCGTGGCCATAGCCACGTTGTTTTCGGGCATGTCCCTTGCGGCAGACCTGAAGTTCAAGCCCGGTGAAGACACGAAATTCAACTGGAAGAGCTACGAAGACTTCAAAACCGCCAATGCCAGCCTTAAAGGCGAAACGTTGACGATCTTCGGCCCATGGCGCGGTGAGGACGAGGCGCTGTTTCAGTCTGTTCTGGCCTATTTCGCCGATGCGACCGGGGTGAATGTCCGTTATTCCTCATCGGAAAACTACGAGCAGCAGATCGTTATCGATACGCAGGCCGGTTCTCCTCCCAACGTTGCCATCCTTCCGCAGCCCGGCTTGCTGGCCGACCTTGCGGCCAAGGGTCTGCTGACGCCGCTAGGTGATGAGACAGCCAAGTGGGTGAAGGACAATTACGGCGCGGGCCAGTCCTGGGTGGATCTGGGGATGTATCCCGGCAAGGACGGCCAGAAGGCCTATTTCGCCTTTCCATTCAAGGCCGACGTGAAGTCGCTGGTCTGGTACGTGCCTGAAAACTTCGAGGAGGCGGGCTATAAGGTTCCCGAAAGCGTTGAGGATCTCGTCAAGCTTTCCGATCAGATCGTCGCCGATGGCGGCACGCCGTGGTGCATCGGTCTTGGTTCCGGCGGCGCAACCGGCTGGCCGGGCACGGATTGGGTCGAAGACTTCATGCTGCGCACGCAGCCACTGGACGTTTACCTCAAGTGGACGACGAACGAGGTAAAGTTCAACGACCCCCGCGTCGTTGCGGCCATCGAGGAATTCGGCAAGTTTGCCAAGAACGACAAATATGTCTCGGGTGGCGCAGCGGCCGTTGCCTCCACCGACTTCCGCGATAGTCCAAAGGGCCTCTTTGACATTCCACCGAAGTGCTACCTTCACCGTCAGGCGTCCTTCATTCCATCCTTCTTCCCTGAGGGTACCAAGGTCGGAACGGATGTCGATTTCTTCTACATGCCGACATTCGCCTCCAAGCCTGAACTCGGCAAGCCGGTTTTGGGCGCTGGAACGCTGTTCACCATTACCAAGGATTCCAAGGCAGCCCGCGCCCTGGTCGAATTCCTAAAGACGCCGATTGCGCATGAGGTCTGGATGGCACAGTCCGGCTTCCTCACGCCCTACAAGAACGTGAACCTCGACGCTTACGCCAGCGAGCAAACCAAACGTCAGGGACAAATCCTCACCACCGCCACCAGCTTTGGTTTCGACGGCTCTGACCTGATGCCCGGCAAGATCGGTGCTGGGGCATTCTGGACCGGCATGGTCGATTTCGTCGGCGGCAAATCTGCGCAGCAGGTCGGCGACGATATCCAGAAGGCTTGGGACGGCCTGAAATAATCGAAAACTCCGCCCGGCAGTGCCAGTTACTGCCGGGCCGTTTCTCTAAAGATCTCGGCCAACGCGATACGACGGTGTTTGGCCGGGCATAAAACGGATAACGGGGAGGGAATGTGATGACCCAGATCGTTTCGGCGCTCGGCGTGATGATCGTCGGCGTCTTCGCCTGCGCCGCCTATTACTGGCTGTCGGACAAGGCGCTACAGCTCATTTTCCCGGTCAAAGACGGAGACGTGATCCACGCGTCGCGCAATTTGAACCGGCGCGCGGCGATCCGCCCTTGGCTCTTTGTCGGTCCGGCACTGCTGCTCCTGATCGTCTATCTCGTCTATCCGGTCGTTGCGACCTTCATCCTGTCCTTCTACGATCGGACCGGCGCGAATTTCGTCGGCCTCAACAATTACCGTTGGGCCTTTTTCGATGCCGGTTTCCGCCAGTCCATTTTCAACAATATTCTCTGGCTTGCCGTCGTGCCTGCTGCCTGCACCTTCTTCGGTCTCGTCATCGCCGTCATGACCGACCGCATCTGGTGGGGCAACATCGCCAAGTCCATCGTCTTCATGCCCATGGCCATCTCCTTCGTCGGGGCATCGGTCATCTGGAAGTTCGTCTATGAATATCGCGGGGAAGGTCAGGTTCAGATCGGCCTTTTGAACGCCATCGTTGAATATTTCGGCGGCAGCCCGGAGGTCTGGATTTCCATGCCCTTCTGGAACAACTTCTTCCTGATGATCATCCTCATCTGGATCCAGACCGGCTTTGCCATGGTCATCCTGTCGGCTGCTCTTCGCGGCATTCCCGAAGAAACCGTAGAGGCTGCCGTCATCGATGGCGCGAATGGCTGGCAGATTTTCTGGAAAATCCTCGTGCCGCAAATATGGGGCACCATCGCCGTCGTCTGGACGACCATCACGATTCTCGTCCTCAAGGTCTTCGATATCGTGTTGACCATGACCAACGGCCAGTGGAACACCATGGTTCTCGCCAACCTCATGTTCGACTGGATGTTCCGCGGCGGTGGTGACAGCGGCCGAAGTGCCGTCATCGCGCTCGTCATCATGGCCGCTGTGACGCCCATCATGATCTGGAACATTCGTCAGGCAAACCGCGAGATGGAGGGCCGTTGACATGAGCATCGCAACGCGTATTCGCCGCATCGGCCTGCCTCGCCTGATCGTTCACATCAGCGTCCTGTTCGTCGTCCTGCTCTGGCTCCTGCCGACGCTCGGCATTCTCGTCTCTTCGCTGCGAGACAAGGACCAGCTGGTCGTGTCCGGCTGGTGGACTGCTTTTTCCAGTTCCAGTCAGACGCAGGCGGTTCGTCTTGCCGATCCTGCAACACAAAAACAGGAAGGTGACAGGTTTGTCATCGCTGGTAACGTTTTCGAAAACGGTGCCGGGGGCAAAGTGTCTGCTTTCGGCGTCAGGGTGCAGGAGCCCTCGGCGTTCGAAGCTGGCAAGGTCGTTGATCTGGGCGATGGCGAAACGCTGCTCGTCAATGAAGATGGCACTTACCAGTACAGCAAGAATGCCAGCTTCGAAGGCTCACGCGCCAAGCGCGTATACCTCGCCGTTGGTACACCACCTATCTTCACACTCGACAATTACCGCACGGTTCTAACGTCGGAAGGCATCGGACAATCCTTTGTCAACTCGCTGACGGTCGCCATTCCTGCCACGGTCATTCCGATCCTCATTGCAGCCTTTGCGGCCTACGCGCTGTCATGGATGAAGTTTACCGGGCGGTCTCTCATCATCGCCATGGTCGTCGGCCTTATCGTCGTGCCCTTGCAGATGTCGCTCATTCCGCTGTTGCAGCTCTATAACTGGATCGGCAATGTCTTCGGCGTGCCGTCCAAGACCTATGCGGGCATCTGGCTGGCGCATACGGCGTTCGGTCTACCGCTCGCCATCTATCTGCTGCGCAACTACATTGCCGGGCTGCCGAAAGAGATCATCGAAAGCGCCCGTGTCGATGGCGCCAGCGATTTCGAAATCTTCGTCAAGATCGTCCTGCCGTTATCCTTCCCGGCACTCGCCTCCTTCTCAATCTTCCAGTTCCTCTGGACATGGAACGACCTGCTGGTCGCCATGGTCTTTCTCGGCACGCAGAAGGACGAGCTGGTGCTGACCGGGGCGCTCAACGCGCTGCTCGGTTCGCGCGGCGGCAACTGGGAAATCCTCACCGCGTCGGCCTTCGTCACCATCGTCGTGCCGCTCTGCGTTTTCTTCGCTCTCCAACGTTACCTTGTACGTGGCCTGTTGACCGGCTCCGTCAAGGGAGGCTGATACTCCATGAATGCCCATACCTCACAGGATACTGCAATGACGTCTTCTGCTCTCGTGCGCGACAAGGATTGGTGGCGCGGTGCCGTGATCTACCAGATTTACCCGCGCTCTTACCAGGACAGCAACGGTGATGGGATTGGTGATCTTAAGGGCATCACCTCGCGTCTGGAGCATATTTCCAAGCTCGGCGCAGATGCGATCTGGATTTCGCCCTTTTTCACGTCACCAATGAAGGATTTCGGCTACGACGTCTCCAACTATGTCGATGTCGATCCGATGTTCGGCACGCTGGCGGATTTCGATGGGCTGATTGCCGAAGCGCACCGTCTCGGCGTCCGCGTCATGATCGATCTCGTCCTGTCGCACACGTCGGATCAGCACCCATGGTTCGTGCAGAGCCGCTCCAGCCGCCAGAACCCCAAAGCGGACTGGTATGTGTGGAGCGATGGCAAGCCGGATGGCACGCCGCCCAACAACTGGCTGTCCATCTTCGGCGGTTCCGGCTGGCAATGGGACCCGACCCGCATGCAATATTTCATGCACAACTTCCTCACCTCGCAGCCGGACCTGAACCTGCACAATGAAGAGGTGCAGCAGGAGCTGTTGAACATCACCCGTTTCTGGCTTGAACGCGGCGTCGATGGCTTCCGTCTGGATACCATCAACTTCTATTTCCATGACAAGGAGCTGCGCGATAACCCGGCCTTGGCACCGGAACGCCGCAATGCGTCCACGGCGCCTGCCGTGAACCCCTATAATTTCCAGGAGCATATCTACGACAAGAACCGCCCTGAAAATATCGCGTTTTTGAAGCGCTTTCGCGCTGTGCTGGACGAATTCCCGGACATTGCAGCCGTGGGTGAAGTGGGTGACAGCCAGCGTGGCCTTGAAATCGTTGGAGAATACACCTCCGGCGATGACAAGATGCAGATGTGTTACGCCTTCGAATTCCTGGCACCCGACGCCTTGACCCCGCAGCGCGTGGCCGATGTGCAAGCGGATTTTGCGCGCGCGGCACCAGAGGGATGGGCCTGCTGGGCGTTCTCCAACCATGATGTTGTCAGGCATGTCAGCCGCTGGGGTGATGTGGTCGAAGACAAGGACGCCTTTGCCAAGGTTCTCTCGGCGCTTTTGATGACGCAGCGCGGTTCGGTCTGCATCTACGAGGGCGAAGAGCTTGGCCTGACCGAAGCCGATATCGCTTTTGATGATCTGCAAGACCCCTACGGCATCCAGTTCTGGCCGGAATTCAAGGGCCGTGATGGCTGCCGCACGCCGATGGTCTGGGATGCCGGTCATGCGCTGGCAGGTTTCTCGACAGCCGAGAAGGGCTGGCTTCCCATTCCGCCCGAGCACAAGCAGCGCGCCGTCAGCGCCCAGCAGGGCGATGAAGCATCGGTTTTGGAGCATTACCGCCGCTTCCTCGCGTTCCGCAAGCTGCATCCGGCCTTTGCCAAGGGCAAGATCGAGTTTCAGCCGGTGGTCGGCACGGTGTCGAGCTACACGCGCACGCTGGGCAACGAGACTGTGCAGTGCCTCTTCAACCTCTCCGCTGAGCCTTCAACGGTGACCTTGCCGGACGGCAATTGGGAGGTTCTGGACGGTCACGGCTTTTCCGCAGAGCAAAGCGGCAATGAGGTCACATTACCGGCATGGGGCGCATTTTTCGCCCGTTACGCCTGAAGATATAGGGAGGAACACCACATGACGGGCGTTATTCTGAAGGACATCCGCAAGTCCTACGGTCAGGTCAAGGTCCTGCACGGTATCGACCTGGACATCAAGCAAGGCGAGTTCATCGTCTTCGTTGGCCCCTCCGGCTGCGGTAAATCAACGCTTTTGCGCATGATTGCGGGTCTTGAGGAGATCACCGGCGGCGAGATGTATATCGATGGCCAACTGGTCAACGAAATCCCGCCCTCGCGGCGTGGCATCGCCATGGTGTTCCAGTCCTATGCGCTCTATCCGCATATGACGGTCTACGACAACATGGCCTTCGGCATGAAGATCGCCAAGGAAAACCGGCAGGAAATCGACCGCCGTGTGCGCGCTGCTGCCGATATTCTGCAGCTGACGCAGTATCTGGAGCGTCTGCCGAAAGCGCTCTCCGGCGGTCAGCGCCAGCGTGTCGCCATCGGTCGCGCCATCTGCCGTAATCCCAAGGTCTTCTTGTTCGACGAGCCATTGTCGAACCTCGATGCAGCCCTCCGCGTCGCCACCCGCATCGAGATCGCCAAACTTGGCGAGCAGATGGCGGATACGACGATGATCTATGTCACGCATGATCAGGTAGAGGCGATGACGCTCGCCGATCGCATCGTCGTGCTGAATGGCGGCCGTGTCGAACAGGTGGGCGCGCCGCTGGAGCTTTACGAAAATCCCGGCAATCTCTTCGTTGCCAAGTTCATTGGCTCTCCTGCCATGAACATCATCGCCGCGACGATCAAGGAAACAGGCGCGAAGACTGCGATCGAACTGGTCGGGGGCAAGACGCTTTCCGTCGATATCGAGACCCCGTCTGGAGAAGAAGGGAAGGCCGCATCCTTCGGGGTACGCCCGGAAGATTTATCCATCGTCACCGGTGACGACTATCTTTTCGAAGGTAAAGTTTCCATCGTCGAAGCGCTGGGAGAGGTCACCTTGCTCTATCTGGAAGCGCCTGCCGGACAGGAGCCCATTATCGTCAAAATCCCCGGCATTGCGGAAGCCAAAAAAGGTCAGCTTTTGCGCTTCTCCGCACCGTCTCAAAAGCTGCATCTGTTTGACGCGCAAGGCCAGACATATCGCCGGTAAAAGGCCGTTTAGAACGGCTTTTTTACCATGATATAAAGCCGTGCCGGTTTGGAATAAATATTCCATGATCAATAAAACGCTGCGAGATCAGGTGGTTGGTTCGAACAGTAACTGCCCACCGATATGACTCCAAAGATATACACAGTCCGTTCCGGCATGTGTTCCATATCGAAACGGCGACAGAAATTCTTAAGGAGTTCTGGCTAGTCTTTTCCTTGGAACGTAACAAAAGGAATTCGGCAGTGAACGCCCGGGCAGATATCGGCAAACCCACCTATCTCAGCAAGGAAGAATCTTTCATGTACGACCGCGAAGGTCGTTTCAAAATGGAAGATACGATGAATGCCGCGCGTATCGAATACACCGAGAAAGCCGTTATGAATATGGCGTCGCGCCGATGTGACGTCATCAAGATTTCGAAGTCCGAGGCCGTTCTCGCGCTGATGACGCAGTATAATCTGCCCCAGCAATTTTACCTCGACATCCCCGATGCCCGCATCACTAAAATTGGCTGCGTGCTGCTGAAGGTCAATCCCAACAACACGATCCACGTTCGCTTCCTGCATCTTCTGACCAAGAAAGACATGGACCGGATTTTCGTCTTCAGCACCCACCCGGCGCACAGAGACCGCAAGCTCGATGTTCGCGCTTGGTAATATAACCCGGCCTGTGATCGTCTAGCCGTAAACTCTTTTGTCGCCGATCTTGAACCATGCCTTGGCGATCTTGCCGCTGATGATTTCATAGATGCAGATGACATCCAACTCTCCGGGACCTTCTGGAAAGGTCCGGATCACCGTTTCATGGTCGATGACGGTATTGCCCATCACGAGACGATGCAGCAACTTGCCATGTAGGTTCGGCTCCTTGAACCGTTCGACATGCCTCTCGCGAATTTCCTCGGCAGTCCCGGCGACGAGCTGATCTGGGAAGACGTAATACTGGCAGTCATCCGCCCACCACGGCATGAACGTGTCGATGTCGCGTGCGTTATAGGCCTCCAGCTGCATTTGCACGGGGTAGGCCGGATCTGTGGGATTCTTACTCAATTTCAATTCGAGAAAACGCTGGCACCATGATCGGCAGCCCCGACACTGCGACGGAAGGGCGCGAACAGCTCGCGGCCCATGCCCCATTCATTCGCCGAAAGGTCGGCTGTTGCCGGTTCGCGGGCAGACAGTTCGGCAGATGAAACCAGAACTTCGATCGTGCCGGTAATGGCATCGAGCCGGATCATGTCGCCATCGCGAATACGAGAAATCGGGCCGCAATCGACGGCCTCCGGCGTCATGTGGATGGCGGCAGGCACCTTGCCGGATGCCCCGGACATGCGCCCATCGGTCACCAGCGCCACCTTGAAGCCGCGATCCTGCAACACGCCAAGCGGCGGCGTCAGTTGGTGCAGTTCCGGCATTCCATTGGCCTTCGGTCCCTGGAAGCGAACGACAGCCACGAAGTCACGGTTCAGCTTGCCTTCCTTGAAGGCGGTCTGAAGGCTCTGCTGATCGTGGAAGATCATGGCCGGTGCCTCGATGACATGACGCTCCGGCTTGACCGCAGAAATCTTGATGACGGCCTTGCCGAGATTGCCGGTCAGCATCTTCAGTCCGCCGGTCGGCTGGAATGGCGTTTCGGCGCTAGCCAGAACCTTTGGATCATGGCTGACCTCCGGCGAGGACCTGCGGGCTACACCACCGTTTTCATCCAGCGTCGGCTCGATCGTGTAGGCCTCGAGCCCATGACCAAACACGGTGCGCACGTCATCATGCACGAAGCCCTGTTTCAGAAGCTGCTTGATGAGAAAGCCCATGCCACCTGCGGCATGGAAATGGTTCACATCCGCCAGGCCGTTTGGATAAACGCGCGCCAGAAGGGGAACCACGTCGGACAGATCAGAAATATCCTGCCATGTCAGCACGATACCAGCCGCCCGCGCCATGGCGATGAGGTGAAGCGTGTGGTTGGTGGAGCCGCCCGTGGCGTGCAGCCCAACGACGCCGTTGACCACGGAACGCTCATCGATCATCTCGCCCGCAGGCGTAAACTCGTTGCCCTGCGCGGTGATCGCCAAGGCCCGCTTCGTTGCCTCACGCGTCATCGCATCACGCAATGGCGTGTTGGGGTTGATGAAGGACGAGCCGGGCATATGAAAGCCCATGATTTCCATCAGCATCTGGTTTGAGTTGGCGGTGCCATAGAACGTGCAGGTGCCGGGGCCGTGATAGGATTTGGATTCGGCTTCCAGCAGTTCGGCGCGGCCTACCTTTCCCTCAGCATACAGCTGGCGAATCCGGGACTTCTCGTCATTCGGCAGACCCGATGTCATTGGTCCTGCCGGAATGAAGATGGATGGCAGGTGGCCGAAGGACAAAGCGGCAATCACCAGACCCGGCACGATCTTGTCGCAGACGCCGAGAAATAGCGCCGCATCGAACATGTTATGGGACAGACCGATACCCGCTGCCATGGCAATCGCATCGCGCGAAAACAGCGATAGCTCCATACCCGGCTGTCCCTGCGTCACGCCATCACACATGGCTGGAACCGCACCCGCCACCTGCGCAATGCCGCCCGCTTCCTTGGCTGCTTCGCGGATCAGGTTTGGGTAGGTCTCAAACGGCTGGTGGGCCGAGAGCATGTCGTTGTAAGCGGTGATGATGCCAAGATTGCCAACTCTGTCGCCGGCAAGGATGTCCTTGTCGGCGGGGGAACAGACCGCAAACCCGTGCGCGAGATTCGCACAAGACAGAACGGACCGATGTACGCCCTTCGTGACCTGAAGCCGAAGCCTTTCGAGATAGATCTCGCGATAAGGTTTCGAGCGCTCGACGATACGGGCCGTTATAGCCTGAATACGAGGGTCGGCAGCCATGGGCGTTCATCCTGTCCTTCTGTTGATCATCGGCCAGACGCTTGGGCACGTCGGCCGGTCATCATGTTGCTGTTTCAAGCGTAGGGCTTATGGGGCCCAATAGATATGTACGGGCGATTCCGCGCGGTTGAGAACGGCCCGAACGGGCATGTCTTCCTCATCCAGATCGGATTTCGCCTTGTCGAGCGTTTCCTTCTTGGCAGCGCCTTCGATATGCAAAACCAGGAAGCGGGCATCGTGAAGCGCGGAGAGATTGAACGTCAGCCGTTCTTCGCCAGCGGTTTCGGCAGCCATCGGCAGCACGGCGCGCTCTTCGTCCAGATCGAGTGCTTCTTCGAGATTATCGCCACCGGGGAAGAACGAAGCCGTGTGACCGTCCGTGCCCATGCCAAGGACGACAACGTCGAACGGATCGCAGATCGCTTCCGTCTTGACGGTCGCAAGCGTTGCCGCATCGTCAGGCGTTGCAAAGAACTGAAAGAGCGGCACGAAATACGCGTAGGTCGCCGCGTTCTGCAGCAGGTAGTCGGCAACCAGCTTGTGGTTGGATCGATCGCTTTCAGGGGCTACGAAACGCTCGTCCACCAAGGTTACGCTGATGTTTTTCCAGTCCAGTTTATGTTTGGAAAGTTCATTGAAAAACAGTTTTGGGGTGGAGCCGCCAGAAACGGCAATGCTTGCTGTTCCACGCTCGGAAAGTCCACGCTCAAGGCGTTCCGCAACGTCCTTTGCCAGCGTTTCTGCCAACTCAGCGCCGTTTGCAAAGATATGCTCTTGTCCAATCATTGGCATATCCCCTTAATCGGCTTCGTGCCATGTGCGGCCATCGCGTTCGATCAAAGCGATGGAGCCGCTTGGTCCCCACGTACCCGATGTGTAACCCTGAACCCCCTGGCTCACGGCTTCCCAGCTTTTCAGAATGGGATCAACCCACTTCCACGCCGCTTCCACTTCGTCGCGGCGCATGAACAGGGCCTGATTGGAGCGGATCGTGTCCATCAACAGGCGCTCATAGGCATCCGGGCTGCGCACGTTGAAGGCTTGGGCAAAGCTCATATCCAGTGAAACCTGACGCAGACGCATGCCGCCTGGACCTGGGTCCTTGATGAGCAGCGACTGTTTGACGCCTTCATCCGGTTGCAGGCGAATGACCAGCTTGTTGGCTTCCACCTTGCCCGCCGCATCATCGAAGATCGAATGCGGGATTTGCTTGAAGGTGACGACGATCTCGGACACGCGGGTCGCGAGACGCTTGCCGGTGCGAATGTAGAACGGCACACCAGCCCAACGCCAATTGGCAATTTCAGCCTTGATGGCAACAAAGGTCTCGGTGTTGGAGACGCCGCCCTCCAGTTCTTCCAGATAACCCTTGACCGGGCCACCGGCGGAAGCGCCGGCGCGGTACTGGCCGCGGACGGTCAGCTTCTCGACATTGGATTCGTCGATCATCTTCAGCGAGCGCAGAACCTTGACCTTTTCGTCACGCACCGCCTCGGCGTTCATGGAAGAGGGGGGCTCCATCGCAACGAGGCACAGCAACTGAAGAATATGGTTCTGCACCATGTCGCGCAGCGCGCCAGCCTTGTCGTAATATCCGGCGCGGCCTTCGAGACCGACGGATTCGGCAACCGTGATCTGGACGTGGTCGATATGGGCGGAGTTCCACAGCGGCTCATAGAGCGCATTGGCAAAGCGCAGCACCATCAGGTTCTGCACGGTTTCCTTGCCGAGGTAATGGTCGATACGGAAGATCTGCTCTTCCTTGAAGACGTTGCCCAGCGTGTCATTGAGCTCCAGCGCAGATGCCAGATCGCGGCCAATCGGCTTTTCCACGACGATGCGGGTGGATTTGGTGATGAGCTTGTGATCGCGGATCTTGAAAGCGATATCGCCGAAGATTCCGGGCGCAACTGCGAGATAGAAGGCGCGAATGCGGTCCTTGCCCTCATCCAGAAGCTTCTTCAGCTTGTCCCAGCCGCCATCAGACTTCGCATCGACGGGAACGTAGAACAGGCGCGCGCAGAATTTTTCGACCTGCCCGTCGTCATATTCGCCCTTCTTGAGATGCTCTTTAAGAGCGTCCTGCGCGAATTTACGGTATTCCTCATGCGTCATGACGGAACGGGAAGCGCCGATGATGCGTGTCGGTTCGGACAGCTGGTTTTCCACCTGACGGTGGTAAAGGGCTGGCAGAAGCTTGCGCTCGGCCAGATCGCCAGTGCCGCCGAAGACGACGCAATCGAAGGGCTCGACTGGAATGATTTGACTGCTCATACCGATTCTCTCGATCTTTCCGTGTTGGGGGCATCCATAATCTAATCGATTTAAAAATGCCAGACGTGTTGTAAGAATTTATGAATTTTGCGTGCAAGCCGTTGTTTATGTTCACGATGAGGTCGTCTCACGAACACCTGCTCCAAACGCTCGATTAAAACCTGTCGCGCAAGGCGTACCATGAAAGCGCCAGAAACAAGAGGGGTGCCCGCAACGTCGTGCCGCCCGGAAAAGACGGCACATCCAGCGAAGCGAACTGATCCAACGCCTTGTCCTTCGCAATGACCATATCCGCATAGAGCTTGCCGCAATAATTGGATAACATCACGCCATGACCGGAATAGCCGCCGATGGACATCACGCCCGGCATGACTTCGCGCACGAAGGGCTGGCGGTTGAGGGTGATGCCAACAGAGCCACCCCAGGCATGTGTCATCTCGACAGTGCTGAGCGCAGGATAGATTTCGGCGATCTGCTTGCGGATGTGTTTGGAAATGTCGCGCGGTGAATCCGCTGTGTAGGCCTCACGCCCGCCAAACAGCAGACGATTGTCCGGTGTCTTTCGGAAATAGCGCACCACGAAACGGCTATCTGCAACCGCCTCTTTTCCGGGAATGATGGTCGGGAAGTCATCCAGCGGTACAGTTGCGCCGATGAAGGAGCGGATCGGCATGACATGCGCCGCCGTGACCGGCTCCAGATTGCCGATATAGGCATTGGTGGCGATCAGAACACGGTCGGCCGTGATGGTACCGGACGGTGTTTCGATGAGCATCTTGCCGCCAGTCTGGCGAATGGATTTCGCAGGTGTCATCTCGAAGATTTGCGCCCCGACCGCTTTCGCCGCCTTTGCCAGACCGATGATGAGCTTCAGCGGGTGGATGTGCCCGGTACCGGTATCGCGAACGCCGAAATGATAATGGTTGGAGCCAAGCCTTTCAGCCGTTTCAGCCTTCTCCATGAAGGAGACATGGGCGTAACCGTAGCGGCTGGTCATGGCGTCCACGCTTTTGCGATAGGCCTTCTCATAGGATGCCTTATGCAGGACGTTCAATTGCCCTGGCAGGAATTCCATATCGATGGCGTTGTCTCTGGCAAAACCCAGGACATAGTGCTTGGCGTTTTCGGCGATGTCGAACAGCGCCTTGGAACGCTGAAAGCCGATGTCCTTTTCCAGATCATCCGGCCATGCGCGCTGACCTGTCCCGAACTGTCCGCCATTGCGCCCGGATGCCCCATCGCCAAAACGATGGCCTTCGACAAGCGCTACGGACACGCCCGCCTTTGCCAGATTATAGGCCGCTTGCAAGCCGGTGAAGCCACCGCCGATCACCGCCACGTCCACCTTACGCGAGCCGTCCATCGCCGCATATTCGGGCCGCTCGCCCGAACTGTCCTGATACCAGGACATGCCGGGTGCAATAGGGCTTTGCCATGTCATGTGCGGCCCCTCATACGTTCAACAGCAGGAATTCCCGTTCCCACGGGCTGATCACCTGCATGAAGGTCTCGAACTCGCCTCGCTTCAGACCAGCATAAAGGCCGACGAATTCATGCCCGAAGACACGCTCCAGCTGCGGTTCGCCTTCCAGAAGCGCTACAGCCTCTAGAAGACCGCGTGGCAATTCGATGGAACCTTCGTTGGCCGTCTCGTAGGTCGGTTCGGTCGGCTCGATATTGTTCATGATGCCAAGCCAGCCGCAGGCGAGAGACGCAGCGATGGCCAGATACGGGTTGGCATCGGAACTTGGCAGACGGTTTTCCACACGCCGTGCTGAAGGACCTGATATCGGAACGCGGAACGCGGTCGTGCGGTTATCATAGCCCCAGGCATTGTTGACCGGGCAGGCCATGTCGGGCGTCAGGCGGCGGTAGGAGTTGACGTAAGGCGCCAGCATCACCAGCGCGTTCGGCACATAACGCTGCATGCCGCCCACAAAGGAGAAAAACTCCTTGGAAGGGCTGCCATCCTTGTTGGAAAACACGTTTTCACCGGTCTCGATATCGACAACCGACTGGTGAATATGCATGGCCGAGCCGGGCATGCCCTGCATGGGCTTGGCCATGAAGGTGGCATAGATGCCATGTTTCAGCGCCGCCTCGCGAATGGTGCGCTTGAACAGGAAGACCTGATCGGCCAGTTCTATGGGGTCACCGTGGCGCAGGTTGATTTCCAGCTGCGCCGGACCCTCTTCATGGATCAGCGTGTCAATTTCCAGACCCTGCTTTTCCGAGAAGTGGTAGATGTCGTCGATCAATTCGTCGAATTCATTAATCCCGGCAATCGAATAGCTCTGCCCGCCGACGATCGAGCGGCCCGAGCGCCCCTTTGGCGGATGCAGCGGGTAATCCGGGTCATCGTTCATGGCGACGAGATAGAACTCGATTTCTGGCGCAACGACCGGCTTCCAGCCCTTGTCCTTGTAGAGGTCGAGCACGTTCCGCAACACGTTGCGCGGTGTGTAAGGAACGAAAGCGCCTTCCTGATCCACCACATCGCAGATGACCTGCGCGGTAGGGTCGCTTTCCCATGGAACGACGCAGAGTGTTGAAAGATCGGGAACAAGCTTCAGGTCGCTATCACGGGGCTCATAACGGAAGTTCGCCGTCTCATCCGGGTATTCGCCAGAGATCGTGTGGCGGTAGAGGGCAGACGGAAGCGCAAGGGATGTGTCGCCGGTAAATTTGGATGTCGGCATCATCTTGCCGCGGGGAACGCCCGCAAGGTCCGGCGTGATGCACTCGATATCCTCGATGCCGCGAGCTTTCAGCCACTGCGCGGCTTCACGCCATGTGGAGCAACCGCGTGTCGGAGAGACATCGACAGGTATTTTCTTTGCCATGTTTGCCGGTTTTTTCGGACGGAGCATGGTTTTCTTGGGAGGCATAAATCACCGGCTGTGTGTTTCGATTGGCACTATCATAGCCAGACTTTGTCATTTGGCAAAAGGGGGAGCGCCATTGACAACAAGCCTGACTTCTAAAAGAGGAAGTACACTGAAACTAGGGAAACTCCATGACGGAAAAATGTAACGTGCTGATATTGGGCGCTGGGGCGGCTGGCATGATGTGCGCCCTCCGCGCCGGGCAGCGTGGCCGCTCCGTCATCATCCTCGATCACGCCAAGGCGCCGGGCGAGAAGATCCGCATTTCCGGCGGCGGGCGTTGCAATTTCACCAACATCCACGCAGGCCCGAAAAACTATCTATCGAACAATCCCCATTTCGCCAAGTCGGCCTTGGCGCGCTACACGCCACGCGATTTCGTATCGCTTGTCGAAAAGCACCGCATTGCCTTTCACGAAAAGGCACTGGGTCAGCTTTTCTGCGACGACAGTGCCAAGGATATCATCCGCATGCTGCTGAGCGAAATGCAGGCGGTGGGTGCGAAGCTCAGGCTATCGACGGATATCTCCACGGTCGAAGCCATTCCGACCGGCGGTTTTCGCGTTTTCACCTCAGCGGGTGTCATTGAAACGGAAAGTCTGGTTCTGGCCACTGGTGGAAAATCTATTCCAAAAATGGGCGCGACCGGCTTTGCCTATCGTATTGCCGAACAGTTCGGCCTCGATCTCATCGAGACACGCCCCGGACTTGTACCGCTGACGCTCGAACCCACACAACTGGAAAAGCTCTCGGCTCTCTCTGGCATTGCCGTTCCCGCCGAAATTTCCCATGGGAAGACCGGGTTCAAGGAGGCATTGCTGTTCACCCATCGTGGCTTGAGCGGGCCGTCTGTTCTGCAAATCTCGTCCTACTGGCGTGAGGGCGATGAGATCAGGTTGAAAATGGAGCCTGATCTCGATGTTATCGGTCACTTGAAGACGGCGAAAAAAGCCAATGGTCGTCAGTCTGCCCAGACGGCCCTTGGTGACATTCTGCCGAAACGACTGGCGCAGCATGTGGCGGAGCGAGCGGGCGTCACCGGCAATATTGGCGATATGTCCGACAGGACCTTATCGGCACTGACCGCTGCCGTGCAGGAGTGGACCATCAAACCATCAGGTTCCGAAGGTTATCGCACGGCGGAAGTCACACTCGGCGGCGTCGACACGACAAATCTCGACTCCAAATCCATGCAGGCGAAAAACGTGCCGGGTCTCTATTTCATCGGTGAATGTGTGGATGTCACAGGCTGGCTGGGCGGCTATAATTTCCAATGGGCATGGGCATCCGGCCACGCCGCCGGAGAATCTGTCTGAGCCGCCGACATCTTAAGGCCTTATTAAGAGACGCGGAGTCATGCTGATCGAATGCCAGCACAACGCAAGTTGATACATGATGTCCCGCTGGACGCCGGAACCCGGCATCGATCGGTTATGTTTCTCGTTCAGGAAGCCGCTCATGATGATGTCCAGAAAACCTGCCCGTGCCATCGCAATTGCTCGCACTGCCAATGACAACGCCCAATACGCCTTCCGCCTGAGCCTGATCGCTAGCGGCGCGATTGCTGCGTTTCTGGTGCTGTTGCACTAAGCTTTTCAGCGCATGGCCGCAAACTATAATCGCTGATTTGATCAGTCGCCACGGCGTCGACGCGCGCGCTGCGTCCGCATAAAACCTGTCCTCTTCCTCTCTTGGGTTTCGTGCCGCATCAGGATGGGTAATCTTCAGTAAAGCCAATGCTGAATAAAGCTCCTGCATAAACGCCTCCGTAATGTGAGGCTTCAGCATGAGCGATATTTTTCGATTTATATGCAGCTGAAAATGCCCTATGTTTTTCATTTATGAAAAACCTTGGCTGGGATGCATTTCAGATATTCCTTGACGTCGCGCGCAGTGGCGGCCTGACCGGTGCCACAGCAACGTCGGGCCTCAGCGCTGCGACCATTGGGCGGCGGATGCTGGAGTTGGAGCGGTCGCTCGGCAAATCCCTGTTCATCCGAAGCCAGACCGGTTACGTGCTGACCGCCGATGGCAGGGCGCTTCTTGACCAGCTTCAGAGCATGGAAGGCGCCGCTCGCAACATCGATGGTTGGCGCAAATCCGGTGCCGGTTCATCGCTGGTCCGCATCGCGGCGGGCACATGGAACGCGCACCTGCTGACAACCAATTTTTCGGCGATCTGCAATGAGCGGGATGATTTCCGGGTCGATCTGTTCGTGGCGGAACAACGTGCCAGCCTCGCACACCGCGAAAACGATATCGGCATTCGCGCATTCGAACCGGAAGAGCGCAATCTTGCCGCCATCAAAACCGGGAACGTGGCCTACGCGGCCTATCGCTTACGCAATGCGCCAGCGTCGATCGGTGACAGATGCGTTGCCGTTGCAAAGGAAAACGCGATTTCCGCCTATTTGCGTTGGCCGCACGAAAACAGGAGCGACAGCATCATGGTAACCGTCAACCGCCCGATTGTGCTGCTGGACCTTGCTCTGGCAGGTGCGGGTGTCGCGGTGCTGCCGTGTTTCATCGGGGATGGAGACCCGCGCCTGGTGCGGGAAGGTGGCGAGATCGAAGAGCTGCGCCACCGCCAATGGATCGTCATGAACAACGAAGACCGCCACCGTCGCGATATCCGGACGGTGGCAGATCGAATGGTGAAGCTGATCAAGGATCACCCCGATCTCTACGCCGGACGGCATATCCGCCCGGTTTGAGGTTTAGGATCAGGCCGCAGCCTTGCCCTGTGCAACGATAACCGGGATCATCAGATCGCCCCAGTTTCCATCACCGCCGTGGTGGCGGGCGGAACGGACGAGTTCGACCGAAACGCCGGCCTCGACTGCGTTCATGACCGCCTGGTTAAGGCGATGCAGGTCGTTGGCCAGCATGCGGATCGCGCTTTGCTGGTCCTGGCTCATGGACGAGGATTGTTCCTCGGTGCGTTCCTTGACTCTCGAAATCGAAGCCATTGTCTTTTCCTCCGTTCAATGGGGTTGAAGCTTGTTTGTTGCATGTCGTTATCGCAAAACCGCTTTACACTTTCGCGCGACATGCTTGTCATTCGGCTGCAGGGCGGAACTGGTCGTGTTCAGTCGATTCTTTCATGGCGGTGGTGGATGATGTGCCGCCGGATATGGCCGCCGAAACCGCATCGAAATAGCCGGTGCCGACTTCGCGCTGGTGCTTGGTGGCGGTGTAGCCGTTGATTTCGGCGGCGAATTCCGCTTCCTGAAGCTCCGAATAGGCTGCCATCTGCCGGTCCTTGTAGCCGCGTGCCAGTTCGAACATGCCGTAGTTGAGCTGATGAAATCCGGCAAGGGTAATGAACTGAAACTTGTAACCCATGGCGCCCAATTCGCGCTGGAACTTGGCAATCGTCGCATCATCCAGGTGCTTCTTCCAGTTGAAGGACGGTGAGCAATTATAGGCCAGCTTTTTGCCCGGATGCGCCTTGTGGACACCCTCTGCAAAGCGTTTGGCCTGCTCCAGATCCGGCTTGGAGGTCTCGCACCAGATGAGATCGCAGTAGGGCGCATAGGCATTGGCGCGGGCAATGCAGGGCTCGAGACCGTTCTTGACCTGATGGAAGCCCTCGACGGTGCGGCCCGCATCGTAATCCACGAAAGGCTGGTCGCGCTCATCGATGTCAGAGGTCAAAAGCCGTGCGGCTTCGGCATCCGTGCGGGCAATGACCAACGTTGGCGTCCCCATGACGTCGGCTGCCAGGCGCGCTGCCGTCAGGTTGCGGATATGCGCCGCTGTCGGGATCAGAACCTTGCCGCCGAGATGGCCGCACTTCTTTTCAGACGCCAGCTGGTCTTCGTAGTGAACACCGGCAGCACCGGCCTCAATGAATGCCTTCATGATTTCAAAGGCGTTCAACGGTCCCCCGAAGCCAGCTTCCGCATCGGCTACGATCGGCGCAAACCATGTGTCGACGGAGAGGCCTTTGCCTTCGGATGTCTCGATCTGGTCAGCGCGCTGCAATGTCTTGTTGATGCGCTTTGCCAGTTCCGGCGCGGCATTGGCCGGGTATAGCGATTGGTCGGGGTACATGGATGATGCGGTGTTGGCGTCAGCCGCAACCTGCCAGCCGGAAAGATAGATCGCTTTCAAACCGGCGCGAACCATCTGCATGGCTTGATTGCCGGAGAGCGCGCCGAGCGCATTGATGTAGCTTTCCCCGTTGATGAGCTGCCATAGCCGGTTGGCACCCATTTCGGCCAGCGAATAATGGATCTCGACAGAGCCGCGCAGCTTCTCGACATCCGCTGCCGTGTAGGTCCGCTCGATGCCATCAAAACGACCCTTCGGGGCGTTCGGTACAAGCTTGTAAAAATCCGTCATATCTCTCTCCCTTTGTCACGATGTCGTTGACTGATCCACTCCCGATCAATCAACATGCGATGTGAAACTATTTACAATTTACTGCCGTCCGCCGCCAGTTCAAAAGCAATATCAGTAACTTGAAAGAGGTCATGCTGTAGGAAATTTGACATCAGATTTTGTAAAATTGTAAATCTTGTAAAAATGACTGGCTGGGTTATTCTGCCTCCATCGTGTCAGGGGAGGCGTTGGTGGAAGCAAAGATTTTCGCAGGCGCGCGCGTGCGCCGTGTTCGCAACGGGTTGGGGCTGACGCAGACCGCCATGGCGCAGGCCTTGTCGATTTCCCCATCCTACCTCAACCTCATCGAGCGCAACCAGCGTCCGCTGACAGTGCAACTGCTCCTCAAACTCAGCTCTGTCTATAAGGTCGATCTGGATGACCTGCAGGGTGAAAGCGGCGGTATGGCCAGGCAGTTGCGGGAGGTCTTCGCTGATCCGCTGCTGGCAGGCGAAGTGCCATCGGGCCAGGAGCTTGTCGAGGTGGCGGAAGCAGCGCCCAATGCGGCCAGCGGAATCGCCAAGCTTTACCGTGCCTATAAAGAGCAGGCGCAGCGCCTCACGGATCTCTCGGACCTTTTGGCGCGGGAGGGGCACCAGACGACGCTCTCCGCCACCCGCCTGCCAATCGATGAGGTGCGAGAGATATTCGAGCGCCGCGCCGCACATTTCGTAGAGCTGGATGCGGCCGCAGAACGTTTTCATGCCACGCTTTTACCGGGCGATGATCTGGCTCAGGCATTGAAAGGCTGGCTTCAGAAAAACCACGGCGTCGTGGTCCGCTCCATGCCTGTTCATGCCATGCCGAACCTGCGCAGACGTTACGACCGGCATTCCATGCGGCTGTTTCTCTCCGAACGCCTGTCACCGCAGGATCAGTTGCGGGAGCTTGCCATGGAGGCCTGTCTTCTGGCGCTGACGGATGAGATTGGCACGGAGTTGCAAGCGCTGAGCCTATCCGGTGAAGAGGCAAAGCGCATCGCCCGGTTCGAGCTTGCCCGCTATGCCGCACATGCGTTGATGATGCCCTATGGCGCGTTTCTGGCCGCTGCCCAGCGCGCGCGCTATGACATCGATATCTTGCGTGGTCGCTTCAACGTGTCCTTCGAGCAGGCCGCCAACCGCCTCGTCACGCTGGTGCGGCCCGGTGCCGCAGGCATTCCGTTCTTTCTGATGGAAATCGACAGCGCCGGAAACCGCTTTCGCAAGGCGGGTGCGCAAGGGTTCCCGCAGGCCGGGTTCGGCGGACTGTGCGTAAAGCTGAATGTGCACGCTGCCTTTTCCCAGCCGGGGCAGGTGCTGGCGGAACAGGTGGAGATGCCGGATGGTAGTGCCTATCTCACCGTTGCACGGTCTCTGGATGGCCCGCAGGCGGGGTTCGGAGAACGCATTCGCCGCACGGCTGTCATGGTCGCCTGCGATGCCGCGCTGGCGAAAGAAACGGTTTATGGCGATGTGGTCGGCATCAAGGCAGGCAGCATCGCTATCGGCCCATCCTGTCGGCTTTGCGAGAGGCAGGGCTGTCTTTCACGTGCGGAGGCGCCGCTAACGCGTCCGTTGGGGCTGGACGAGATGGTGACGGGCCTGAGTGTTTTCGATTTTCAGTAAGGCGCTGCACACAGTTGTTTGAAATTGCCGCGCTGCACATTTCCCGCTTGCCGATACAAGTTTTCCTTTCTAGTCTCTGACAAAACAAGGGGATCACGCGTCTTTCCCAAGGCTGCGTCCAAACAGGAGTTACCATGAAACATCGTTCGCTTCGTTTCAGCCTGGCCGTTGTGGCTGCGGCGCTTTCCGCTGGCACAGCCTTTGCGCAGGAAAAGGTCGTCCACGTTTATAACTGGTCCGACTATATCGATCCCGTTCTCCTGGAAGAATTCACCAAGGAAACCGGCATTAAGGTCGTTTATGACGTCTATGACGGCAACGAAGTCCTGGAGACAAAGCTTCTGGCGGGAAATTCCGGCTATGACGTCGTGGCTCCAACATCACCATTTCTGGCGCGTCAGATCAAGGCTGGCGTCTACCAGAAGCTGGACAAATCCAAGCTGCCAAACCTGAAAAACATGTGGCCGGAAATCACCACGCGCCTTTCGCAGTATGATCCCGGCAACGAATATGCCGTCAACTACATGTGGGGCACGACCGGCATCGGCTACAACGTTGCCAAGGTCAAGGCTGCGCTGGGAGATGTGAAAGTCGACAGCTGGGATATTATCTTCAAACCGGAAAATGCAGCCAAGCTGAAATCCTGTGGCATCAACATTCTTGATGCGTCTGACGAGACCTTCGCCATTGCCATGAACTACATCGGCAAGAACCCGGACAGCAAGGATACGGCTGATCTGGAAGCTGGTGGTGACGTTTACAAGGCGATCCGTCCTTCGGTTAAAACCTTCAATTCGTCCGCCTATATCGATGAGCTTGCCAATGGCGATAGCTGCATCACGATCGGCTGGTCGGGCGATATTCTCCAGGCCAAGACCCGCGCCGAAGAAGCCAAGAACGGCGTCGAGGTCAACTATGTCATCCCAAAGGAAGGCACATATATCTGGATGGATTCCTTCGCCATTCCAGCAGACTCCAAGAACGTCGAGGAAGCGCATGCGTTCATCAATTTCATGATGAAGCCTGATGTCGCCGCCAAGGCATCCGATTATGTACAATATGCCAATGGCAATCTGGCATCACAGGCGCTGATGGACGAGGCAGTGTCCAAGAACCCCGGCGTTTATCCCGATGCCGAGACGATGAAGAAGCTTTTCACCATCTCGCCCTACGGGCCGAAAGAACAGCGTGTTCTGAACCGCGTCTGGACCCAGATAAAGACCGGTAGCTGACCGGGTTTCAAAAAGGGGCGGGTGGTAACTCCTGCCCCTTTCTCGTTCAGCCACTTCATACAGCAAATGGGACAGTTCATGGCGAAATCTCTTGGCCCGGTTAAACGCAAATTCTCTCCCTGGACGGATCCCGCATCGGTGCCGTTCATCCGCTTCGAGAATGTGACCAAGAGGTTTGGCAATTTCGTTGCCGTCGATAATCTGACTCTCGACATTTATGAGCGCGAATTCTTCTCGCTGCTCGGGCCATCCGGTTGCGGTAAGACCACGCTGATGCGCATGCTGGCCGGATTCGAGGAACCGACGGAAGGTCGTATCCTTTTGCAGGGCAAGGACATCTCCGGCGTGCCACCCTACAAACGGCCCACCAATATGATGTTCCAGTCCTACGCCCTTTTTCCGCATATGTCGGTAGAGAAGAACATTGCGTTCGGGCTGGAGCAGGATAATTTGCCAAGGGCTGACATAACAACCCGTGTCGAAGAAATGCTGCGTCTCGTCAAGTTGACCGAATTTGCCAAACGCAAACCAAGCCAGTTGTCGGGTGGCCAGCGCCAGCGTGTGGCGCTCGCGCGTTCGCTCGCCAAACGTCCCAAAGTTCTATTGCTGGACGAGCCCCTGGGTGCCCTTGATAGAAAGCTGCGTGAAGAGACGCAGTTTGAAATCATGGATTTGCAACAGACTCTGGGCCTAACCTTCCTGATCGTAACGCACGATCAGGAAGAAGCCATGACCGTATCGGATCGCATCGCGGTGATGGACAAGGGCACTGTGGTGCAGGTGGCAACCCCTGCCGAAATCTACGAAGCGCCCAATAGTCGCTATGTCGCCGATTTTATCGGTGACATCAATATTTTCGAAGCTGAGATAAAAGACGTTTCCGCTCGCGACGGGGCGCCGCCAATCGTTTCGCTCGATTGCGAAGGCATGCCGGTCGTCGTTGAACAGGAGTGCACGTCACCCGTTGGAAGCAAGGTGGCTTTTGCGATCCGGCCTGAGAAAGTGCGCATTTCCCTGGATCAGCCAACGGACGCAACGGTGAATGTTGGTCATGGCGAGGTCTGGGACATTGGCTACCTCGGCGATTTCTCGATCTTCATCGTCAAGCTGGATGATGGTCGCATCATGCGCGCCGCACAGGCCAATATCTCGCGCCTCGTCGACCGTCCCATTACCTTCGGAGATATGGTCTGGTTGAGCTGGAAAACCGATTCCGGTCTGGTTCTCACACGCTGAGAGAGGGTTGAACATGGCGATTTCGTCTCCAGAGAACCGACAGAGCCCCATGCGATGGCTGGTCATTGCCGTTCCATATCTGTGGCTTGTGCTCTTTTTTGTCGCCCCCTTCCTCATCATCGTCAAAATTTCACTTTCCGATACAGCCATCGCCATGCCGCCCTATATGCCGGTGTTCGATGGCTTCAGTCAGATCGTCGATTTCTTCTCGCAACTGGATTTCGAAAACTACCTCTTCCTCACTCAAGATCCTCTTTACGTCGAGGCCTATCTGTCTTCGCTTCGTATCGCGTTGATCTCAACTGCCTTGCTGTTGCTCATCGGTTATCCGATGGCGCTGGCCATGGCCCGAGCGCCAAGCGCTATCCGACCCACATTGGTCATGTTGGTCATTCTGCCGTTCTGGACGTCATTTCTTATCCGCGTTTATGCTTGGATCGGTATCTTGAAGCCTGAGGGCTTATTGACGGTTCTGTTTCAGGCAATCGGTATTCTCGGACCAGACCAGCAGGTCGATATTTTTCGAACAGACACGTCCGTCTTCATCGGCATGGTCTATTCCTATCTGCCGTTCATGGTCCTGCCGCTTTACGCCGCGCTGGAAAAGCTCGACAACACGTTGCTGGAAGCCGCTGCCGATCTCGGTTGCCCACCATGGAAAGCCTTCTGGAAGATTACATTCCCCTTGTCTCTGCCGGGCGTCATCGCTGGATCGATGATTTGCTTCATCCCCATCACCGGCGAATTTGTCATCCCCGACCTTCTGGGCGGCGCGCAGACGTTGATGATCGGCAAGACTCTGTGGACGGAATTTTTCGGCAACCGTGACTGGCCTCTGGCGTCTGCTGTTGCGGTGTTGCTGCTGCTGGTTCTTGTCGTGCCCATCGTCATCTTCCAGAACCAGCAGAAGAAGGTGGTGTAAGCTCATGAAGCGCGGCAAATTCGACACCACAATTCTGACGCTCTGCTTTGCGTTTCTGTATATCCCGATCATCATTCTGGTTGTCTATTCCTTCAACGCGTCGAAACTGGTGACCGTTTGGGGAGGTTTTTCGCTGCATTGGTACAGCTCCATGTGGTCCAACGAAGGCCTGATGGATGCAGCCTGGATTACGGTGAGGGTTGCTTTGTTGAGCGCGACCATCGGCACCATTCTCGGTACGCTCGCAGCCCTGTCGCTCACGCGCTTCACCCGCTTTCCGGGTCGTATGCTCTTTTCGGGCATGATTTATGCGCCTCTGGTGATGCCCGAAGTCATCACCGGCCTGTCGCTTCTGCTGCTTTTTGTGTCCATCGGCGTTGACAGAGGGTTCTGGACGGTGGTCATCGCGCATACGACTTTCACCATGTGCTACGTCGCCATCGTCGTTCAATCTCGGTTGCTGACCTTTGATCGCAGTCTGGAAGAAGCCGCGCTCGATCTCGGCTGCCCGCCGGTAAAGACGTTCTTCCGTATTACGCTGCCGCTCATTCTCCCCGCCGTGGTGGCTGGCTGGATGCTGGCGTTTTCCCTATCGCTGGACGATCTGGTCATTGCAAGTTTTACCACTGGGCCGGGGGCAACGACGCTGCCGATCAAGATCTACTCGCAGGTGCGCCTTGGCGTGACACCTGAGATCAATGCCATCTGCACGATCCTGATTGCACTTGTTACCGTCGGCGTCATCTGTGCTTCCATCGCCTCGAAGCGCTCTGAACTGCAGCGCATGCGCGATGAACATGATGCTGTAAAAGGCTAAATTTTCGTCTGTTTAGGAATTCTCTTCCATGAAACAGGCGGTCCGTGTTTTAACAATTTGTTAAACGGAGTTGCTGCACATAAGGCTCAACGTGGGTGCACTCGATGAGAGGGTGAGCGGGCCGGTGGCCCAAAAGACATGACGTCCGTTTTATTCCTGCTCTCGTTACAAGCACAACTCTCAAGGCAGCCTCGGCTGCCTTTTCTTTGCTCTTATGAGACGGCTTCCAGCTCACCGAGTACCTTGTCCAGCATCAGCCGGCCATAGGCTGGATTGGCGTGGTAGTCGCCGGGGCTCTTCGCGAATATATCGTGCATCGCACCATTCTCGTCATAAACCTCTGCTGGTGGGAGATGGTACATGACACCCATCGCTGCCAATTTCGCCACGGCGCGGTCGCGAAAACGGTTGTAGATGAAAGCAACTTCTCCGTCGGCGAAATTGGTTTTTCCCGCCAGCCTTTGGTAGCTTGCAGGCACTGGGCTGCAGGATGCCACGGAGAAGCGGACATTCAGTCCGACAAGCGTCTGAAAGAACGCCATGGGTTGTTTCAGCGTTTCGTCGATGATCAGATCGAAAGCGGCTGTCGACACGAAGTGGCGATCCCGTGACCAAGCGGCCACGGTGTGGGTCATCCAGTTTTTGGCGTCGAAACCGAAGCTGGGGTAAAGACCGAACATGAAGACGAACCGTCGCGGATCGTGTCTGACGATGGCGGAAGGCGCATTCGGATTGATTTTCTCGAACACCGCTATCGCCGGAGGTTGCGTAAAGGAAACAGCGTTTCCGTCAAAGGCAAAAAATGGCTCCAGAAAATTATAGCCGTGACCCATCTGGGCAAGCGTAACCGGTCCGTGAGAACTGACACAGGATCCCAGCCGCATGGCGTCAGCCAGTGCGATGACGTGTGAATCTCCGACGATCTCAAGCATAACCGAGCTCCTGCGCCTGCATCATCTCTTCGCAGACCGCTTCGTGGTCACCCGCGGTGATCGTCTCGGTGGCAGCGGGTGGTGCCGGAGCTTCGCGTCCGCGATGTTCCCTGAAGAAATGCGACATGACATAATCGACACCGGAAGGCGTGACGGTTCGCAAGTTTGGATCGTAGAAAATTCCGCGCATGGACGGTGCCGCAATGATCTCGTAGGAGGGGAAATAGTCCACGAATCCAGCCTCGTCAGCGATGTGACCAGCCACCGCCCGCAGAACGGATTTGGAATAGAGCGAGGCGGCCAGCACATGGTGGTCGCTTTTCGTGGCGGTGAGGGGAACCGGCGATACGGTGAGCACGAATTTCACATTGGCATTGATCTCGCGTAACCGGGTGATAAAGCCCACGAGGTCCTCAAAAATCTCGAAATAATTGAAGTTTTTGAATTCGTAGTCACTGTCATCAAACCGACCGGCGACGGTGCCGGGGCAAAGCGGCAGGACGGCACCATCGCGCTTCGAAACCCAGGCCTCGGTGAGGCCCAGAGTAAAGACAAAGACGTCCGTCTTTTCGAAAAGCATGCGGGTTGCCGCCAGATGCGCGTGGCGCGCACGCTCCATCTCTGCCACGCTGTCAAAGGGTTCAGGCTCCAGAAGCGGACGGAACGGGTCGACCACACCTTCACCTTTGATCCAAGCGGGTTCTTCGGGAACGAACCGGCCGAATGCCCGATCGAAGGTTTGTACCAACTGACGCGCGCTGTAGATGTTGCAATAACGGGCGGAATAGACGCCGTAATTATAGGCCTTCGCCATCGCCCGTGGAAAAAGTGGTGGGGCTGGTTCAAAATCTCGAAAGCCGAAGCCGTTTTTCGTCAGGGACGTGGCAATGTGCTGGGCAAAGCAACTGCCAGCCGTCGAAATCGCCATATCCGTGGAGATATCGAACTTCCTGTGGTAGAGTTTGTCCAGTTGCATGGCATGGGTTTCCGCAACGGCTTTGCGCCAGATCGCGCGCTCGGGCAGAGCGCCGTAGGGATGGCTGTTGCCGTGCGTTTCAGCCGCGCCGTTTTTTGTGGTCTCTGCACCCATCTTCAACCTCCAGGCCTCATCTGCATGTCAGAGCGGAACGGCAGGATGATAGAACTGAACTGCTTTGACTTTCTTCTGAACAATAGGTGGCGGAGCTTTCTTCAGGCTGACGGCCCCGCTATTGTCCGCTCGCTCCGTGCCTGTCGTCGAGAGACCGCGAGACGAGAAGCACCGGAATGAGACCGGCGCCGATGATGATCAAAGCGGGGAGGGCGGCGTCCTGAACGCGCGAACGCGACGCATCCTCATAGACCAGCGTGGCCAGCGTGTTGAAATTGAAGGGACGCAACATGATGGTCGCTGGCAGTTCTTTCAAGGATTCGATGAAAACCAGCAATGCTGCTGTGATGGTTGCTGGTCGAATGTTGGGTAAAAGCACATCGATGAGTGTTTGAAAGCGGGTGCGCCCCAATGTTCGGGCCGCCATGTCCACATGCGGTGAAAGCTTCTGAAAGCCCGCGTCGATATTGCCTTCTGCCAGCGTCATGAACCTGACGCTGTGCGCATAAATAATTGCAAAGGCTGTGCCCGATAATAGAAGTCCCGTGGAGTAGTTGAGATGCGAGCGCAAGAAGCCATCCATGGCATTGTCCAAGGCAGCCAGCGGCAACAGAACGCCGATGGCAAGGACCGTTCCGGGAATGCCGTAACCAAGCGAGCCTAGGCGGCTGGCTGAACGGGCAAGAGGCGAAGTATTGACGCGTTGGGCATAGGCAAAAGCGAAGCCGCAGACGAGCGTGATGAGCGCTGCAGATGCCGAAACCTCCACACTGTGCGCCAGCGCCTTTAAAAGCTTGGGGTCTGCCAGAGAGCCAAGCCGCTTGATGGCATAGCCACCCAGGACAAGGACGGGGATTGCAAAGCCACACAGAATGGGCAGGGCGCAAAATCCTGTTGCCGCCCATCCGCGACCGGCAGCGAGTGTCTTCAACCCAAAACGCTGCGTCATGGCCGTGGATTTGGCGCTGGAAAAACGCTGTCGGTTCCGCGCCTTCCGCTCAACGATGATGAGGGCGGCAACAATGATGATGAGCACCGAGGCGATCTGGGTTGCGCCACCAAGATTGCCACGGTTGAGCCATGTCTCGTAGATGGCGAAGGTCAGCGTGCGAATGCCGAGATATTCCACGGCGCCGATGTCGTTGAGCGTCTCCATCAAAACCAGTGCCAGGCCGATGATGATGGCCGGACGTGCCATCGGCAATTGCACGGACAGAAAAATTCGCATGGGGCTTGCGCCCAGCGTTCTCGCGGCTTCGGCCGCAAACCGTCCCTGCAAGCCGAAGGCTGCTCTGACTGACAGATAGACATAAGGGTAAAGGACCGAACTCAGGACCAGGACTGCTCCGCCAAGCGAGCGGATATCGGGAAACCAGTAGTCTCTGATGGTTTGAAATCCGAAGAGCATGCGGACGGCACTTTGCACCGGCCCGGTAAAATCCAGGAACTCACCAAAGGCATAGGCTGCGAGATATGAGGGAATAGCCAGCGGCAACACCAGTGCCAGAGAAAGCAGGCGTCGTAACGGAAACTGAAATGTGCTGACAAGCCATGCAGAGATGATGCCAAAAAACGCCGTTGTCGCGCCGGTGAGGACCAGCAGGATCAGCGTTTGTCCGCCGGCGTGCGGCAACACATTGACCAGCAAATGACGCCAGCCATCCGTTCCCCCGGTCACGGCTATACAAAAAACCGCAATCAG
This sequence comes from Rhizobium skierniewicense, assembly GCF_014196515.1. Classification (GTDB taxonomy): domain Bacteria; phylum Pseudomonadota; class Alphaproteobacteria; order Rhizobiales; family Rhizobiaceae; genus Agrobacterium; species Agrobacterium skierniewicense. The sequence continues at coordinate 238,552 of NZ_JACIDV010000002.1, forward strand.
AGGCATGGCAATGATCAGCGCGAGCAACACGGTGCCAAGCGATAATCCCGACGCCATATGTTTTCCGGATCGTGAAGCGATAGACGGATGTGAAGCCAGCGGCAATTCTCTTATCCTTGCGTCACCGGTCTTTACCGGCGCGGAGACATCAATGGTGTGGAGCGCGATGACGCTTCACACCATTGCTAGTCCTCTATGACCTTAGTTCGCAAGCACGCGCTGCGAAGGAAAGCTGATTTCTACCAGCGTACCCTCGTTCGGCGTAGACGTAATCGAAAAGTTGGCCCTGTTGGCATCGACCATGGCCTTGGTCAGCGGCAAGCCCAAGCCGGTGCCGTCCCCGCGCACGCGGCTGCTGGATGCAGATACCTGACGGAAAGGTTTCATGGCATGCTCCAGCTCCGAGCGGGTCATGCCGATACCGGTATCTCTGATACGCAAGACCACGCTGCCGTTGGTCTCATAGGCCGTTGCCACCACGATCTGACCACCTGACGGCGTGAACTTGATGGCGTTCGACAGAATATTGAGCATGATCTGCTTGATGGAGCGAAGATCGGCAACGATCTGTGGCAACGAGGGCGACAAGGCTGTGCGAATGATCACGCGCTGATTGTTTGCCTGTGGCTGCACGATCGAGACGGCTTCTGCAATGGTGTCATTCAGGGCGACAGCCTTGAACTCGACATCCATCTGGCCCGCCTCGATCTTAGATATATCCAGGAGATCATTGACGATATCCAGAACATGGCGGCCAGACCGCACGATATCGTTGGAATATTCTATGTAGCGCGGGTTGCCGACGGGTCCAAAACGCTCCGTTGCCATCAAGTCGGCAAAACCGATGATGGCATTCAAAGGTGTGCGAATTTCGTGGCTGACGCGCGCCAGAAAGTCCGTCTTGTGACCGTTTGCAGTTTCTGCAGCACGCTTGGCGTTGCGCAAATCTTCTTCGGTACGCTTCCATTGGGTGATGTCGCGAATGACGGCGCAATATCCGTTCGAGGATTTGAGCCTGCCGATGGTCATGAACAATGGCAGAAAACCACCGGCCGCCTCACGACCAATCACTTCACGGCCATCGTTCAGCACGCTTGCGACACCGTTATTGGCGAGACCTGATAGATAATCCAGCACAGCGCGCTGACTTTCGTGGGCGAATAACGTTACGAATGGCTTGGTGGCCACCTCACCATTATCATAATTGAAAAGCGCACTGGCAGATCGGTTCAGCGACCGAATGTTACCGTCCTCATCCAGCAGAACGACGCCATCGGTCGCAGTTTCCAGGATAGAATGCAGCTCTTCGACCTGCCCTTTCAACTCGGTCAGCTCAACGCCTGCGCCTGCGTCGTCGGCAAGCCGATTTTCATTGGCGGGCAGGGACGCGTCACTCTTCTCCTCCGTCGGGATCAGGGAAAGCATCAAGGCGCTGGCGTCTTCCCAACGAACCGATTGCAGGCGTGCCCTGACCGGTATCAGATCATTGTCGACACTGACCGCCATCATCCCGCCAGCATGGTCCGCCATTGCGTCAAGCTCGTCACGCTGAAGCAGAGCATCGAGACCGCCAACGTCTGCCAGTTCAGCGATATCGCGATAGCCGGTGAGGCGCAGGAATTCAGGGTTGGCATGGATCAGCCGGTCACCGCTGTGGATCAACAGCGCAATAGGCATCTGGTCCACGGCCTCTGCTGTCAGTGAGGCGCCGGTGCGAAGGGATATCAACGTCTCCGACGCCGTCTCGTCATTCTCCATGTTTACGACGCGTGGCGGCACTTGTGGTGCCGAAAAGATGACCGGTTCATCGCCACGGGTGTAATCAGCAAAATCGTCGTCATCAGACGTCGAAGACACCTGCCTCTGCTCGGGCGTTGTGGCGGGCTCAGGCTCAGGCGTCGTCACAACGTCGATCACGTCCTGTTCCTGCACGTCAGTCGACACGGTGTCCCAGGTTTCCGTGGCGACCGGCCTCAGTGTGCGGGCAATCTCCTGAAACGCTGCCTGCTCGCTGGCACTCAGTTCGTCTGGACCCTTGCTGCGGCGCTCTTCAAGGCGAACTATCTTGTCGGAATAGCGTCGGTTCGGCGTTTCGGTTATTTTCAGCGCCGGAACTTCGTTTTCCGGCGGCTCGTAGCGACGCGGCACTTCATCTTGCGCTTCAGTCTCGTCTTCCCGTTCAGCATGCCCCTCTTCGCTGAGAGATGTCGCGACAGTCTCAGTGTTCTCCGGGAGAGAAAACACCGCCGTCTCGTCAACCGTACTGTCTTGCGCCATGTCCAAAGCGTGGGCGTCCGAGCGCACATCGTCGACCAGGGTCAAACCCACAGCATGGGTATCCTCGACCGCATCTGCCAAGCGCACGATGCCGAAGCCTCGGAAGCCATCGAATTCGCGGGCGCGCGTATAGGTGGGCAGGGCCGCCAGATCGATCGGGACGGTCAGCGACGTACCTTCGACCGGCCAATAAATGGTCTTTCCAGACCACGTATCGCGCCGATTCAGGAGGTCGGCGATTTTGCCGTCGGGATCAAGGTTGAACAAGGCCGCTAGGTCGGCAAAGCTCATGCCTTCGACATTTGCCGCGTTCGGGCCGACCGCATCGGCAAACTCATGCGAAATCGAGGTGAAATGACCCGTAGCATCGATCTTCCACACGAAGCGCGAGGCGCGTCGGTTGGGTTCGAAGACGAAGGTGTTGTTTTCACGGGTGTCTTGTTCTTTTGCCAGAGACCCTTCGGCGATCGGAGGCTCAGAAAAAACGGGCTCGGCTTCGTCCTTCCCGACCACGTCCTCGACCTCCTGCTCAGCCGTGGGAAGCTCTGGTTCTTCGACATCAGCGAGCGGAGAAACGTGATCCACGACGACCAGTTCTTCGTCTGGCTGGGCGAGCGTCACAGGCTCTGTCTCGGCGGGAGCTTCGATTTCAGCGCGCTTTTCTTCGTCTCCATCCGGATCGACAGCGGTCTCGATATCGTCGCTCTCGTCTTGTCGTTCGGTGCTCCCCTCGATCTGCGCCACGGGCACTGGAACGTCAGCTACGTCTTGGGGTCCTTGCTCCTGAACCTCTTCGACCACCGGCGGGGCATCGATGATGGGCAAGCTTTCATGCAGGTCCAGTTTGGCTTCGGTGAATTCGCTGGAAGGATCGAGTGTTCCGATGACGGTTTCAACCACAAACAGAAGGTTAAGTTCAGGCTCTCTCGACAGTTGGCCGACCGCTGCTGGCAGATAACCTTTTCCTGCTGGCACCGGGCGTTTGACCAGCTTGCCGGCTTGCACCGACGCCATGGAAATGAGTGTGCGGGTCGTTCCTGCCGTGATACCCAAGGCTGAAAACCCTGGCGATGCCGCGATGATTTTGCTGTCTGCGTCCAGCACGGCCATGTGAACATCGGGATCGTCGAAGCCTTCGATCATCCGATGTGCACGCTCCTCCAGCGACAGCGTCGCCTGATCGACCGGCGCGGAAAACAGGATGGCCCGCTGGCCAGCTTCCGCCTCGATGATCTCGGCAGTGGCAACCGTTGATACACTTTTGAAGCCGGAATGGACGCGAATATTGAACTGCTGGCTGTCGCCGGTCTGCGTTAGCCGGGTAGCCGTTGCCGCCAACTGACGGAAAGTCACATCTTGCGGTTTTGGTCCGCGCTCCAGAAAATCATAGATCATCGGGGTGCCGAAAAGGGCAGCACCACGTCCATTGGCCCACAGCGTGTTTCGCAAGTCCATCGAAAACAGAGCCATGGCCTCACCGCGGCCAAAATGTTCGCGCACACGCTCATGAACTGCAATGTCGATAAATGGGTATTGAACGGCGGGCATGTGGAAACCTATTCTGGCACGACCTGACCTCATGCAACCGCACGACCTCATCATAAGGCATCATACAGCCTGCATCGGCTTGATGTTAACAGAATCTTAAATAACTTCCCAGCGTGGATCGGTCCATCATAAGCTGTGGGAATTGCCAAACACAGTTAATGCGCCGACCATGCGGATACTTATCAGATCCCCTCGAATGTGCGGTCTACGACACCGTTTTGCAACTGTCCTTCATCGATGTCTCACCGCAGTCCCGAGCTTTTTATCAAGCGAGGAATGATGTACCGAACAGCGGTTTCGTTTTCTGAGGATTTTCGGCAAAAATTGCCGAAGGACTTGCAAAGGTTCAAAACTTGCCGTATGTGAGCCCAAGTGACGCCGCCGCGGCGTTCCCTATGCGGTTGTAGCTCAGTTGGTTAGAGCGCAGGTTTGTGGTTCCTGAGGCCGGTGGTTCGACCCCACCCAACCGTACCACTTTTTAATCTCAGTATTGACGATGGATCTTGCCCTCGTGTTGCGTTTCTTGCCGTGAGCTCGTTATCGTCACGCTTTTTCGTCTTTTAAAAATCGGTTGGCTAAAATGTCAGGCGCTGGTATGGTTGCTTCAACGTAACCTTATGGACGCCAGCAGCATCGCTTCAAGCTTTCGCGCGGCGGAATGGACAAGACAGTGATCGACCCCGGCAACGGCCCAAAGCCGTCGGAATCAGGGGAATCGGCGGTGGAAAAAGGGAATGCGAAGCGTTCCCGTCGTGGCAAAAGCAGGCGTAACGGCAAGACCCGTAACGCTGGCTCTTCTCCGCGGCTTCACGGTGCCGAATCTCAAGTGGATTCCCCATCGCACAGCGCTCAAGAGCGAGACTCGGAGCCAAAGAAGCGCAAGCGTCGTAGACGCGGGCAGGGCGGGTCAAAGCCTCCGCAGGAAGCCGTCGTGGCCGCGGCCAGTAGCGAACAGGCTTCCCAGGCACCAAATCCTCAAGGCAAGCGCAAAGCCCGCAACGGAAAACGCAATCACCGCGGGCCGCAAGGCAGACCGCTTGTGCCGACCCACGCGCCGAAAGCCTGTGTTCGGCCGAATGGCTCCGTGTCTCCAATTCATGCGCCGTCACCGGTCGATCATGGCCGTCCCCATGTGCGTGCGCAGACAAACTATCGCGATACCGGTTTCGATGGTGGCGCGGACATGTATGCCGCGCTTGATCTCGGGACAAACAATTGCCGCCTCCTGATTGCTCAGCCGACACGCCCTGGACAATTCCGCGTCGTGGATGCTTTCTCACGCATCGTGCGATTGGGTGAGGGTCTGATATCCACGGGACGCTTGTCCGATGATGCGATGGATCGCGCTGTCGAAGCGTTGCGCGTTTGCGCATCCAAACTCGCAGGGCGCTCCATCCGTCGCATGCGGTTGATCGCGACCGAGGCCTGCCGTGCGGCGGCAAACGGCGAAGAGTTTCTGGCGCGGGTCACGCGCGAGACAGGTCTGCAACTGGAAATCATCAGCCGTGAGACGGAGGCGCGGCTGGCGGTGTCCGGCTGTGCATCGCTTGTGGGTCGTGAAGCGCGCTCTGTCGTGTTGTTCGACATCGGCGGTGGATCGTCAGAAATCGCGGTTATCCGCGTGGGTGACAACCGCTCCAACCGCCTGGCCAACCATATCACACACTGGACCTCGCTGCCGGTTGGCGTCGTCACCTTGTCGGAACGCCATGGTGGGCGCGATGTGACCCCTGAAGTCTTTGCCGCCATGGTCGGCGAGGTCGAAGGCTTGCTGGATGCGTTCGATTGCCCGCCAGTGAGTGAAATCGCTCACGAGGATTTTCATCTCATCGGAACATCGGGGACAGTGACCACACTTGCCGGCGTGCACCTCGATTTACCGCGCTATGATCGCCGAAAAGTCGATGGGCTCTGGCTGTCGGACGATGAGGTTACTGCGATGCAGGACAAGTTGCTGGCCTGGGACTTCGCCGGTCGCGCCTCTAATGCGTGTATCGGTCCTGATCGTGCGGATCTGGTCCTCGCAGGTTGCGCCATTCTGGAGGCCATCCGCAAGCGCTGGCCTTCCAGGCGCATGCGGGTTGCCGATAGAGGGCTTCGCGAGGGGCTTTTGACGGATATGATGGCAGATGATGGCGCCTGGCGCCGTACACGAATTCGCCGGGCACAGATGCAAGGCACAGCGGAACGGAAAATTTGATATGAGCAAAGCGCCCACGAGTACCAACCGTACCGGACGCAAGATCGGCCAGAAGGTGAAGAAGGCGAAGCTGAAGCCCTCTTCCCGCCGCTGGATCGAGCGTCACATCAATGACCCCTATGTCCAACGTGCAAAGCTTGAAGGCTACCGCGCCCGTGCTGCTTTCAAGCTGCTTGAGATCAACGACAAGCATCAGATATTGAAGGATGCGCGCCGGATCATCGATCTGGGTGCGGCACCGGGAAGCTGGTCGCAAATCGCCGCCAAGGTCACCGATTCGACCGAAGACGATATCCGCGTTGCGGCCATCGACTTCCTCGAGATCGAGGCTATTCCCGGCGTCAAGATCCTGCATCTCGACTTCCTCGATCCCAGCGCACCAGACCTTTTGATCGAATCCGTCGGTGGAACGCCGGATCTCGTTTTGTCGGACATGGCAGCGCCCACGACGGGCCACCAGAAAACCGACCATATTCGCACGATGCATCTGTGCGAAGTTGCGGCGGATTTTGCGGTACAGGTTCTGGCCGAAGGCGGTCACTTCCTGGCCAAGACCTTCCAGGGCGGCACGGAGAAAACGCTACTGGATATGTTGAAGCAGAATTTTAAGCAGGTCATCCACATCAAACCGGCTTCCTCGCGCTCGGAATCCGTGGAGATGTTCCTGCTGGCCAAGCACTTTAAAGGCCGTAAGCCAGCCGAGCCAGCCGCGCAGGATGACCACTAAAAGCGGAAGAGACGCGACCCGCCACGTCTCACTCCGCTGGCTGTGATGCTTTGCCACGATGTCCGGAGACGGCAGCGCCTGCGCTGCGGTCCATGGCAATCAACGGCAGAACGGCAAGCAGCGATACGATGGCGACAATTGTGAAGGCCGTGTGGAAATCCGCCAGCTGCAGGTGCTCACCCGACATGTAGCTGCTGACTTCCAGAATGGTGGCGGCAAAAGCCACGCCGAGCGCAAGGCTGATCTGCTGCAGCACGGATGCCATCGATGTTGCCTGGCTTGCCTGCGAATCGTCGATATCGGAATAGCCGAGCGCGTTTGTGCCTGTAAAGAAGAACGACCGTGCAAAGCCTGCCGTGACCAGAAAGATCATGATCAGAGCATAGGGCGTGTTGGGTGTAAAGAATGCGTTGGCGGCGGTGGTAAAGGCGCCCACGATGCCAGCCCCGATCAAAATCGTTCGAAAGCCTGTCGCTGCAAACACACGGCGCGCCATGAACTTGGTGGTGATGGCCCCAATCGCACCCGCAAAGGTAATCATGCCCGACTGGAACGGGTTGAGCCCAAAGCCGATCTGCAACATCAGCGGCATGAGGAAGGGAATGGCGCCGGTCGAAATGCGAAAGACGGTTCCACTGATCGATGCGGCGCGGAACGTGGCATTGCGGAAGATCTTGAAATCAAGGATCGGCGCGGGGTGCGCTCTGGCGTGCTGTATATAAAAATATCCGCAAATAAAACCGATGATGGTTGTCGATATTCCAACATAGGGCGGTAGCGCGGGCAGGCTGACCACTGAAACGCCGAAGACCACACCAGATGCGGCAATGCCGGATAGGATAAAGCCTTTCGTGTCCATTGGCGGGGGATTGGTCGTTTCGATTTCGGGCAAATAGATCGTCGCGAGCCAAATTCCCAGCACCCCGATGGGCACGTTGATGAGGAAGATCCAGTGCCACGAGAAATAGGTCGTGATGAATCCCCCGATGGGCGGCCCGGTGAGCGGTCCGACCAATCCGGGGATCGTCAGCAGTGCCATGGCGGAGACGAGTTCGGAGCGTTTCGTCGTGCGCAAAAGAACCAGACGCCCGACAGGTGTCATCATCGCGCCGCCCATGCCCTGTAGGAAGCGGGAGACGACGAATTCGACGACAGAAGAGGAGATCGCGCAGCAGATCGAGCCGATGACGAAAATGGCGATCGCGATGCGGAAGATTTTCTTGGCACCGAATTTGTCAGCCATCCAGCCACTGACGGGAATGAAGATTGCCAGTGCCACCATGTAGGAGGTCAGGGCCAGCTTCAGTGTGATAGGCCCGACATGCAAATCGGCAGCAATCGCCGCCAGGGATGTTGCGATGACGGTGGAATCCATCTGCTCCATGAAAAGAGCAACGGCAAGTATAAGCGGAATGACGCGGTTCATGGGGCGATTGCGGGAAGACCGCATCCTGATAAGGTCGTTGCGTGTTACCTACGCCTGTGCGTGCGGTTTGCCAACTAAACATTCGGCAATTTAGGGATTTCCATCACGTCTGTGTGAAACGGATCTTTCTGCACAATCTCGGCGTTCACCAGTGCTAATGCTGTTATGCAGAGGCGCATAATACCGGAGGACTTCATGAAAAATTTATTGACGATGAACAGGCGCAATTTGTTTGCCACCGCAGGACTTGGCGTCCTCGCTGCACCCTTCGTGTTGCGTGGTACGGCATTCGCGCAAGCCACCCAACCGCAAACATCCATGAAAGTCGATCACCTTATGCCACCCGAAACAAATCGCTTTAAACTCGGAAATTTCGAAGTTCTGGTCGTCAAGGATGGCTCTCGCCCCTCTGGCAAGCCGGGCGAGACGTTTGGCACCAATCAGAACGCTGAGACCATCGACGCCCTTCTGCAGGAAAATTTCCTGCCGACGGAGCAATTCGTCAACGGATTTTCGCCGGCGCTGATCAACACCGGTTCCGATCTCGTGCTATTCGATACCGGCTTCGGCGAGAGCGGTCGCGAAGCGGGCAATGGCCGCCTGCTGGAAGGCCTGACTGCCGCCGGTTACAAGCCCGAAGACGTAACCGTGGTCGTGCTGACGCACATGCACGGAGACCATATCGGCGGCCTCGTGGAAAAGGGTGCTCCCGCCTTTGCAAACGCTCGATATGTCATGGGTCAGGTTGAATATGATTTCTGGACGGATCCGAAGCGTGTCGGAACACCGGCCGAAGGGGGACAGAAGGCAGTTCTGGCAAACGTCAAGCCACTGGCTGAAAAAGCAACCTTCATCGGCGATGGCGCAACGGTTGTTTCCGGCATCACCAGTTCTGCTGCATTCGGCCATTCGCCGGGCCATATGATTTTTCATGTCGAGTCGGAAGGCAAGCATCTGGTGTTGACTGCCGATACAGCGAACCACTTCGTGCTTTCGCTTCAGCGTCCGGACTGGGAAGTGCGCTTCGACATGGACAAGGCGGCCGCTGCCGCCACCCGCAAGAAGGTGTTCGACATGGTCTCCACGGACCGGTTGCCGTTCCTCGGCTATCATATGCCGTTCCCATCGGTCGGCTATGCCGAGCGTCAGGATGTGGGCTACCGCTTCGTGCCAAAGTCGTATCAGTTCGACATTTGACATTTGCTGCATCGCTGCAACAGCAAGACCCGGAACGCGTTTCCGGGTTTTTTCTATTTCCTTCCTGTCATGAACGTGTTACCAGCCCTCGCCAACTTCCAAGCAATCCTTTGCAGGGCCGCCGGTGGACTTTTCCTTCCGGAACGGCTTGCATTTTCAAATTAGGAATTTGGCCATGGCTCGCATTATTGAAACACCCACCGGTCTCGATGCTCTGACGTTTGACGACGTGCTGCTTCAGCCGGGTCACTCCGAAGTCATGCCTGGCCAGACGAATATCTCCACCCGCATCGCGCGTGATATCGAGCTTAACCTGCCGATTTTGTCGTCTGCCATGGATACCGTTACGGAGGGGCGTCTTGCCATCGCCATGGCGCAGGCTGGCGGCATTGGCGTCATCCACCGCAACCTGTCTCCGGTCGAGCAGGCGGAGGAGGTTCGTCAGGTCAAGAAGTTCGAAAGCGGCATGGTCGTCAACCCCGTGACGATTGGCCCCGATGCCACGCTTGCCGAAGCGCAGGCCTTGATGAAGACCTACAGCATTTCCGGTATTCCGGTTGTCGAAAATGGTGGTTCGGGTGGTCATAAGACAGGCCGCCTCGTTGGTATTCTGACCAACCGCGATGTGCGTTTTGCATCGGATCCCGGCCAGAAAATCTATGAACTGATGACGCGTGAAAACCTGATCACCGTCAAGGAAAGCAGCGTCGATCAGCAGGAAGCCCGTCGCCTCCTGCACAAGCACCGAATCGAGAAGCTGCTCGTTGTCGACAGCGCCGGCAATTGTGTCGGCCTCATCACCGTCAAGGATATCGAAAAGTCGCAGCTCAACCCCAACGCTACGAAAGACGCGCAGGGCCGCCTGCGTGCAGCAGCCGCTATCAGCGTGGGTGCTGACGCCATAGAACGTGCCGAGCGCCTGATTGCCGCCGGTGTTGATTTGCTGGTGGTAGACACCGCGCATGGTCACTCGCAGCGCGTTCTGGATGCGGTCACGCAGGTCAAGAAGATGTCGAATTCTGTTCGCATCCTCGCCGGAAATGTCGCTACCGCTGACGGCACCAAGGCTTTGATCGATGCAGGCGCCGATGGCGTCAAGGTCGGCATCGGGCCAGGATCGATCTGCACCACACGCATCGTCGCAGGTGTCGGCGTTCCGCAACTCGCGGCCATCATGTCTGCGGTTGAAGCCGCGCGTGAGGCCGATATTCCTGTCATCGCCGACGGTGGCATCAAGTTCTCCGGCGATTTTGCAAAGGCCATTGCGGCAGGTGCATCCGCCGTCATGATCGGCTCACTATTGGCCGGAACTGATGAAAGCCCGGGCGAAGTTTTCCTGTATCAGGGCCGCTCCTTCAAGGCCTATCGGGGCATGGGCTCCGTTGGCGCCATGGCACGCGGCTCGGCGGACCGGTACTTCCAGGCGGAAGTGCGAGACACGCTGAAGCTGGTCCCAGAGGGTATCGAAGGTCAGGTGCCATACAAGGGTCCGGTATCCGGTGTATTGCACCAATTGGCCGGTGGCCTGAAAGCTGCGATGGGATATGTCGGTGGCGGCACCATCAAAGACTTCCAGGAGCGTGCGACTTTCGTGCGTATTTCCGGTGCGGGTCTGCGCGAAAGCCACGCCCATGATGTGACTATTACCCGTGAGAGCCCGAACTATCCCGGCGCAGTGTGATCTGTCGGCTAGCCATATGATATGCCGATAGATTGACGCTCTCCGAATGCTGGTTCGGGGAGCGTTTTTTGCTGAAAAGGAAGCAGGAAATGTCACCCACAACCGCAATGTTCTGGCCCATGATCGCTCACGCCTTTTTGGTCTTCGGTCTCTATGTGCTTCTTTTTATTCGTCGAAGAAAATATACTTTTATCAGCAAAGAAGACTTCAAGCGTTTTCGCGATACGGGCGAAGAGGCGCAGCAAAGCCGGTTGGTGAACAAGAACATCGCCAACCAGTTCGAAATGCCGATGCTATTTCATGCGGCGTGCCTGCTGCTCTACATCACGGATGCTGACAACATAGCGACCATTTTCCTCGCATGGATTTTCGTAGCCGGACGCTACGTGCATTCCTACGTGCATGTCACCAGCAACCGCCTGCGATACCGCGGGCCAGCTTTTGTCGTGAGCTTCGCAGCGCTCGTCCTCATGTGGGGCTGGCTGGCCGTCTGGTTGGCACTGGAGTAGTCTCGCAAGCCCCAGAGGATCGCGAAAAGTTGTTTCGCTAAAATCCTTAGACTACATCGCTTTTCCCGACTTTGCGTTACTGTCTCGCACGACAGTCAAGCGGGAGAACAAGATGACGGATGAACCGAAGATCACCCAGGCCATGATCGACGCCTATGACGATTACACACATCTCAGCCTGGATCGTCGCAAATTCATGGAAAAGCTGACGCTGTTGGCAGGCTCCGGTGCGGCTGCCGCGACGATTGCGCCTCTGTTGGGCGCTAGCGGCGCGCAGGCTGCTATCGTTTCTGAAGCGGATGAACGCCTGATGGCGCAGGATGTTACTTATCCCGGCGCAAACGGTGAAATGAAGGGCTATCTCGTTACGCCGAAGAACGCGTCTGCGTCGCTGGGTTCGGTTATCGTCATTCACGAAAACCGCGGCCTCAACGCACACATCCGAGATGTTGCGCGTCGGGTGGCTCTTGAAGGTTTCGTAGCGCTTGCACCGGATTTTCTGTCCGGGCAGGGTGGCACGCCTGCAGATGAAGACAAGGCCCGCGAGATGTTCAGCGGTCTCGATATGGCTGCAACCGTTGCCGATGCGGAAGCGACGCGTGCGTGGCTGGCCAAGCGCGATGGCGCAAATGGCAAGGTCGGTGCCGTCGGCTTTTGCTGGGGCGGTGGTCTCGTCAACCGTCTCGCGACAAAATCAGGAAGTCTGAATGCAGGCGTTGCCTATTATGGTGCGCAACCCCCTGCACAGGATGTTCCCGCCATCAAGGCACCCCTGCTTTTGCACTATGGTGGCCTTGATGAGCGCATCAACGCGGGTATCGACGCCTATCGCAACGCGCTGGAAACGAATGGAAAGACGTTCGAAATCTTAGTCTATGACGGGGTCAATCACGCCTTTAACAATGATACGTCCAGCGCGCGGTATGACAAGAAAGCTGCGGATCTGGCCTGGGGCCGGACGATCGACTTTTTCCGCAAAAATCTGAGTTGACCCTTCACCAGCCCGGAGCCAATTGGCCGGTGCGCACACGGGCAAGCTTCGGAAACGCCTTCATATCCTCATCCAGCTCGTCGGGAGCAGAGGCGAGCGATATGTTGTCGAGGCAGGCGGTGATGTGGTCGGTGATGGCATTGATGAGCGATGGGGAAAGGCCCGGGCGCTTCATCAGGCCTATCTGTACGGGCGGCAAAGGTGGAAAGCCGTCCGCTGCCGTCAACACCTTCATACCCGTTCGAAGCGTTGATTCCGGTAGGACTGAGACGGCCATACCAGCGAGAACGGCTGCGGCGATGACGGTCGACGACCAGCTTGTGAACAGAACCTGATAATCACGGCCATCGGCGTCCAGTGCCGAGGCAGCCAATTGTCGCCACTGGCAATCACGCCGCCCAACGGCGAGCGGCACCGGCACGTCATCGCGCAAGGGATGATTTGAGGAGGCTACCCAGCAGAGCGGCTCGGTGCGGACGATGTCCGATGCGCGGGTGCGCGGGTTATGAGTGACCAGCGCAATATCCAACTCGCCACGCGCCATCTTCTCCGCCAGGCTGACGGATGGTTCACAGACGATATAGAGCTCGACATTGGGATGCGTCTTGGCAAAACGACCGATGATTTCCGGCATGTAGCGGTCGGCATAATCATCTGGAGTGCCGATGCGCAGCGTACCTTCCAGCCGGTTGTCATCGAAGGCGGCAACCGCCTCGTTGTTCAGACGAATGATGCGGCGGGCATAGTGCATCAGCTTCTCGCCCTCTGCCGTCAGCCTGTTTCCACGCCCGTCCTTTGCAAAGAGCTGCTTGCCCAATCGTTCTTCCAAACGCCGCATCTGCATCGAAACCGCCGATTGCGTCTTGAACACGCGGTCTGCAGCTTTGGTGAAGCTGCCGGAATCGATGATGGCAATGAAGGTGTGCAACTGGTCAATATCGAGGGGTGAAGACATGGCTCTGGGATCCATAAGAATGATTGATGACTGACATTAGAAACATTCGTTGGACTGATCAATGGTCTTGCGACATTTTGACGCCATAAACACCGACAACCAAATGGTCATCCAATGGATGACCGAACCGGCGGCCTTACACGTGGGTGTACAGGCAGCGCCTCATCGTGCCTCATTGAAGGAATAGTGTCATGCGCACGGCAGAACGGAAGATGGAACTGGGTTTGATCGCACCACGCATCGCGACCTTTGAACAGGTCGTGGCAGGCGCCGGCAAAGGTTTCGTTACGTTTTTGCGCCGCATCGCCAATCGCATGGCCGCCAATCGCCTTCTGGACATGGACGATCATCAACTGGCCGATATCGGTTTGACACGGAGCGATCTCAAGACAGCGCTCGATACGGGTCTCTTGGACGATCCGACGACACGGCTTGCGCGCTGCGCCCGAATGGCGGCTGCAAAGTCGTTGTAAGTTTCGCCCTTATCAGTTCCCCCGCAGGGTGATTTGCCAATAAGCCCTGCCTTTGCCCGGTGCCTGCTCTCGAGCTGCACCGGGTTTTTTGTATCGTCGTTTTTAGTATTGGTATTCGTCGAAAACCGGCAACACCGACTTGTTCCAGCGACCGTTGTAAGCGGTCAACAAGTCTTCAGCCATTGTCACCTTCTTGGCCAGAACTTCGTCCAGCGGGTTCAGGAACACGCTTTCGTCCAGTCCATCTTCGTTAAGACGCTTGCGGTTGCGCAGGCCATCGCGCGAGATCGCTACGGTTTCGCGCGCGACGTCGAGCAGGGAACGACCCGCCACACTCGCCTTTAAACCTTGAGCAGGCACTGTATCGCGCATGGCGATAACGTCTTCGACGGTCCAGTCCTTTGTCAATTCGTCGGCAGCGGTCAGGGCGCTGTCATCGTAAAGCAGGCCGACCCAATAGGCGGGCAGGGCACAGATACGACGCCATGGGCCGCCATCAGCGCCACGCATTTCGAGGAAGCGCTTGAGGCGAACATCCGGGAACAACGTCGACAGGTGATTGGTCCAGTCGCCCAGATTGGGTTGCCAATCGGCAATCTGCCCCTTCAGCGCGCCGCTCATGAACTGGCGGAAGGTCATGTCGGTGCAGTCACGATATCTGCCGTCACGCACGATAAAGTACATCGGCACGTCCAGCGCCCATTCGACATAATGCCGGAAGCCGAAATCCTTCTCGAAAGTGAAGGGCAGCACGCCGGAGCGACGGTTGTCGGTATCGCGCCAGATGTCACCGCGCCAGGAAAGCAACCCGTTCGGCTTTCCTTCTGTAAACGGCGAGGATGCAAACAGCGCAGTGGCAACCGACTGCAATTTCATCGACACGCGCATCTTGCGACGCATATCTGCTTCCGACGAGAAATCGAGATTCACCTGGATCGTGCAGGTACGATACATCATGTCCAAACCCTGGGTGCCAACCTTGGGCATATACCGCGTCATGATGGCGTAGCGGGATTTCGGCATTTGCGGCGTTTCGTCATAGGTCCAGAGCGGGCTACCGCCGATGCCCAGAAAACGGATACCCATGGGCTCGGCGATCTCGCGTACCGTCGCAAGGTGCCGGTTGGATTCCTTGCAGGTCTCATGCAGGGTTTCCAGGGGTGCGCCTGATAGTTCGAACTGACCACCAGGTTCGATCGAAATCGCGCCCATGCCAGAGGGTTCGCTAAGCCCGATGATATTGCCCTCGTCAATGATCGGCTCCCAACCCATCTTCGCCTGCATGCCTTTCAGCAAAGCAGAGATGCTGGCGTCGCCGAAATAGGGCACCGGCTTGTTGCCGTCCTTGAAGAAGGCAAATTTTTCATGCTCTGTGCCGATGCGAAATTTTTCGACGGGCTTGCAGCCTTCCGCCAGATAGTCGATCAATTCCTGTGCCGAGGAGATGGGTGTCTGATCGGTCGTGTCGCGGGCCATGAAATTACCTTATGGTCGATGTTGCCTGTGAGGCTTTGAATTCGCTGATAGGGTGCCGCATCGCCGCACGCAAATGAATTTCTTTCAAGCATGGTTTGAGTGCGTTTGTTTAGCGACCTAACCGTGCCTCTTGGTGCATTATTTCCAGTCACCCAGCGTCGCCTGAATGACCGCAAGCGCTGCGACCCCTGCCGTATCCGCCCGCAGGATGCGGGGGCCAAGCGGAATGGGTGTGACAAATGGGTGGTTGCGTAGCAAGGACTGCTCCTCTTCCGAAAATCCACCCTCTGGCCCAACCAGCAAGGCGATATGCGTCTCCTCAATACGGTTGAGAACCGGCAACGGATTTTGTCCTTCGTCGCCTTCATCACAGTAAATGATGCGGCGGGTCGCGGGCCATGTTTCCAACAGATCTTTCAGCCTGACAGGCTCTTCAACCTGCGGCACGGCCAGGATACCGCATTGTTCCGCTGCTTCCACGACATTGGCACGCAGCTTGTCGAGATTGTTGATCTTGCCTTGAACATGTTGGGTCAAGACAGGCTGAAGAACTCCGGCCCCCATCTCCACTGCCTTTTGCACCACATAGTCCAGACGGCCTGTTTTCAGCGGTGCGAAGAGATAGTGAAGGTCTGACGCGGCGGGTTGCGGTCGCGTTTGCCGGGTGGCTGTCAGGCTTATCTTTTTGCGTGTGGGATAGGAAAGCTCAGCCTTCCACTCGCCATCACGCCCATTGAACAGAAGGATTTCGGCTCCATCCGCCATGCGAAGGACATTGGCCAGATAATTGAACTGGTCACTGGTTGTCTCGAACGCCGCACCGGCATTGAGGGACTGGCTGACGAAAAGCCGTTGCATTCGGAAATTGGCGCGCATGGTTCTCTTTGAATTTTACAGCTGAAGATCGCCACAGCTAGAGCCTGATGAAAAGAATATACATGATTCCATAACACGCTGCAGACAATGCCGCGCTGGTCGGAACGGTGATGATCCAGGCTGCGATAATCGTCATGAAATGGGAGCGCCGAACCAGATACCGGCGGCGCACCTCGGAGGTGTTTTCGGTGTCATCTCCGCTCTCGCTCTGACCATTGCCTGACTCTAACTGACGTCTGGCATTTTGTGTGTACCACTCGCGAAAAAAGCCGACGCCGAAGACGGCCCCGATCGCCGTATGGGTCGTGCTGACGGGCATGCCGAACCGGGATGCGACGAGGACAGTCAGAGCCGTTGAAACCGAGACGCAAAATGCACGCATCGGGTTGAGCTTGGTGATCTGCTCCCCCACCAGCCGGATCAGGCGTGGACCGAACAGGAGGATGCCACAGGAGAGGCCAAACGCGCCGATCAACATCACCCATTGCGGTGCCCGCGCGGTTTCACCAACGATGACGCCCTGGGTGGCACGCACAATGGCCACAACCGGGCCGATGGCATTGGAAACATCATTTGCGCCATGAGCAAAGGACATCAGGGCGGCGGCAAGAATGAGCGGCCATTGAAACAGTTTGCGCAGCGATTGGTTTCGGTTCTCAAGGCCCTGTGATTGACGCGCGATGAGGGGGATAGCGAGGCGCCAGTTCAAAAGGCCGACTGCCAGGCCAGACAATATTGCCGTTCCAAACGAAATGATGACCAAATGGTGGAGGCCAACCCAGATGAGATAGGCGGTGAAGACGCCGCTCATGATACCGATGAGCACCGGTACCCAGACTTGCGCAGCCGCAATCTTGTCGTCGCGATAGATGATGAATTTCTTGATGAAGGCAAGCAGAAGAATGGCAAAAAACGCACTGATGAAAGGCGTTGCGACCCAAGTCATGGCAATGCCGCCCAGGGAAAGCCAGTCGACCGCGCCAAAACCATAGGCAGCGGTGCCCGCGCCCGCGACCCCGCCAACAACTGTGTGCGTTGTCGAAATCGGGGCCCTGAGATAATTCGAAAGATTGACGAGCAAAGCGGCCGTGATCAAGGCCGACAGCATCGCCCATGCGAAGATCGAGCTATCGGGGATGGTTTTGATGTTGATAATGCCGCTGGAGATCGTTTCCACGACATTGCCACCGGTGATCACCGCCCCCATGACTTCGCAGACGGCGCCGATGATGAGCGCCACAGCGATCGGCATCGCTTTGGCACCGACTGCTGGGCCGACATTGTTGGCAACATCCTTGGCGCCAATGTTCATCGCCATGTAAGCGCCGATGACGACTGCTGCAAAGACAATCATGCCGCCAGGCTGACCGATGACGAAAATGCTAGCAACCAATGCCGAAATGATGAGGAACAACAGCCCCAGCCCCGGTGCCATCATACCACGGCTGAGGTGATAGCTGGCCTCTTCGACAAGCGAAAGCTTATCCAGGTCCTTGTCCAGTGTCGGCTTCATGCGGCCATGGGGTGGTTGCGCCATTGTTCTGCTTTCGGCTGCGGTGTTTACCGCATGTGCAGGCGCAAGCGGTTATTCAGATTTATAGATTTACGATGTCTTGCGTCGGTTGCTGTTGCGTTTGCGCCATTTGCTTGTCGAAGGAAAGGAAAAGTTCCTTCAATTCCGGTTCGTTGACACGGCGCGAGGCTTCCTGTGGCGTGACCCATTCCAGCGTTCGACTTGCGCGCTCAGGGAAATTCTTGACCATATCCACGACCTCAAGCAGATGGACCTGCACGCGACAAGGGACCTGCACGCCATTGCGCAGCTTCTTGTCATAATCAAAAAATCCGAAATGGTTCTTTTCGACGCGGCCACGGACACCGGCCTCCTCAAACGCCTCGCGTTCGGCGACGGCATGGGCCTTCTTGCCCTCCATAGGCCAACCCTTGGGAATAACCCATCGGCCCGTGTCCCGGCTGGTCAGCAAAAGCACTTCAACATCACCGGTCTTCTTTGCACGACGATAGCACAGAGCTGCGTATTGCTGTCGCGGAGGGCGACGCAAAATCAAGCAGACGTCATTTGCCAGTCGTGTCAACAGATTCAATTCATGAAGTCCTTATCTAAAAAATCTATATATAATACGTCCGGTATTACCGTCAGAACGCAACTCGTCCACCACAATCTATGGTATTAAACGATTCGCTTAATTGTCCTGCTGTGGAGGACCAAGGTCAATGCTGCTTGAGCTCGGGCTTAAGCATTTTTGATGTTGAACACATATTTGATGTGATCAGGCGAGGTCCTAAACGGACATCCAGTGCTTCAAACCGGATATAACGCCATCTGCCTCTTTTTCAAGTGCGAGATAGGCATGGCTCTGTTTCACGGCGAGTGCTTTCAGTTCAGGCAAAGCGTTTGCAACAATGATACCGCGCACGCCTGATAACTCGAACATCGCCTTGTCATTGCCTGTATCTCCGGCAACGGCGACCTCATCTAGGCCAATGCTCAGATGATTGCAAAGCCACCTGATTGCCGCACCCTTGTCAGCAGACCGTGGCAGGATATCGAGATCACGATTGCTTGAGTAGACGATGCGCGCATCGATCCCGCTATCCGAAAGCTGTTTCTCCAGCCTGGAAAGATCGGCCTCGCTCGCGTTGTCCAGGTACCAGCTTGACTTCAAACCATGCTGATAACGCTCGGGTTGAATGCTGATGCCAGGAACGTCTGAGATGAGGGATGAAATTTTTGCCGTGTCGAAGGCTTGGCCGAGCGAGGATGTGTAGGTCTGCTGCAACGAAGGCTTTTCGCGACACGACATCATCGTCCCCACGCCGCCGATCACGTAATCCGGTGATGGAAGAGGGACCTGCTCCATCAATTCGAGCTGGTCATCCAGAAGCCGTCCGCTGTTGAACACCAGAAGCGGACGGTTTTCATCCGGCAAGGACTGCCAGAAGTCGCGGAACCGGGCCGTTGCGGCGTTATCGCCGACAACGGTTCCGTCAAGATCAGTCGAGAAAATGCGAACAGGTTTCAATCGCCATCATTCCATGGTTCGGCCCAATCGGACTCTTCCAGCACAGGCATCATTGGTCGTCCCTCGACAACGGCCAGAAGCTGCTGAGCTATCCCTGTCCAGGTAAACAGGCTGCGGGCCTTGTGCGCACCCATGCGGGACAACCGCCCGTAGAGCCGTTCGTGCTTGAACGGTTTCATCATGGTAATGCCAAGATCTTCCTTGTCGAAGGGATCGGCAAACAGCGCATGGCGACCATAGCTGACGGCGCGGAAGAGGCCGCCATGAATGGTGACGACGGTCGGTGTACCGCTTGCCATGGCCTCGATAGCCGTCATGCCAAAGGGCTCATAACGGCTGGAAAGCACGAACATGTCGGCGGCGCGGTAGATATCCGGCAGATCCTCATCGGCAACGTAGCCAGAGAAGATAACCTTGTCCTCAAGGTTCAGAGAGTTCACCCGCGCCTTCAACTGATTGAGAATCGTGGTTTCCTGCTCGTCCATATTCTCGCCGCCGACCGCAAGATGCAGTCGCGCCTCCGGCTCTCGTTCGGCCAGGACCGAAAAGCCGTCGATCAACAGGTCGTATCCCTTATTGGTGGCGAGACGGCCAAGGGCAAGAACGGTCTTGCCTTCGAATCCGAAGCGCTGACGTAGCATCTGCCGTGATCCTTCCGAGACCGGGAAAAAGCGGTTGTCGTCGTATCCGGGTGGGATCATGTGGATATGCTTGCGCTTCAGGCCGTAATCTTCGATCAGCACGTCTAGCTGAACCGGCGTTGTCGCAATGACCATGTCGCAGCTGCGGTAGATGATGAGCTCGTGCTGAATGCGCTCCTTGAAGTTGAACTCCAGTTCAAACGTATCGGCCTTCTCAGGGTAATCCGTCTCCATCTGGCGCTTTTTCCAGATGCCGAGCGAGTGCGGTGTGTGGAGATGCGATACTTTCAACGCTTCGGACAGGCGCTGGCCGGCGACACCGGCGTCCCAGTAATGGCTGTTGATGAAGGAGTAGCTCAGGCTGTTCTTCTTGATGAAACGAAGCGCATTTTCGCACCATTCCATCAGATGGCGGTGAAGATATTCTTTAGGAATGAAGTCCTTGCCGCCGCAGGGAATGCGAACGACCCGAACTCGCTCATCGACTTCATCGATTTCAGGCTGGTCTTCGAACTGGCGTGTGTAAAGATCGACAGTATATCCGAGCTGACCAAGTTTTTTAGCAAGCTCCAGGACATAAACGACCTGCCCGCCGGTATCTGCTGCGCCAAGTGGCGGGTGTGCGGCTACGTAGCCATGTGTCGATATGAGTGCTATCCGGGGATAGCGTTCAGTTTCGCTCAAGGTGATCATAGCGTCCCATCGTAGTAAAAATTTCCAGTTAACACCCTAAAAAGCATGCGAAGCCGGAAAAGTTCCATCAAAAGACGATAAAAATTCTGAATTATGGTATCAGTAGGGCGCTGATGATAGCGGTACGGCAAGTCATGTGGTTCCGGCACCTTGCATCACGACAACAATCTCCCGTAACATCCCTCTATCTGTCGCTTGGGGTGGGGAGGCCTGTGAGCACCGATGTCGCAAACCATTGAGTTCCTGAAGCCGCGAACCTCCGTGCTCGAAAACCGCGCCAGGATCGTCGCCGACCTGGCCGATCTGCTTCCGCCAGAATGTTTGGTCCATGAGCCGCGAGAACTCGTGCCGTTTGAGACCGACGCCTTCGTTTCCTATCGCCAGGTGCCCTTGGCGGTCGCTTTGCCAAAGACGACCGCGCAGGTTGCTGCCGTCATGAAATATTGCCATCGCTACGGCATTCCCATCGTGCCGCGCGGAGCAGGCACATCCCTTTCCGGCGGTGCCATTCCGCAGGAAGACGCCGTGGTAATCGGTCTTTCGAAGATGACCCGGATTCTCGAAATGGATTTCTTCAACCGCGCAGCGACCGTGCAGGCGGGCGTCACCAATCTGTCGATTTCCGATGTCGCAGGCCCGCAAGGCTTCTTCTATGCGCCCGATCCCAGCTCGCAACTCGCCTGTACCATCGGCGGCAATATCGGCATGAACTCCGGTGGTGCCCATTGCCTGAAATACGGGGTGACGACCAACAATCTGCTCGGCGTGAAGATCGTTCTGGTCGATGGCTCGGTGCTGGAGCTGGGCGGCAAGCATCTGGATGCCAGCGGCTACGATCTGCTTGGCCTCGTCTGCGGCTCGGAAGGCCAGCTGGGCATCGTAACGGAAGCCACCGTTCGGCTGATTGCCAAGCCGGAAGGCGCGCGGCCGGTTCTGTTCGGTTTCGAGACCTCGGAGGAGGCGGGCTCTTGCGTGGCCGATATTATCGGTACGGGCATCATTCCCGTCGCCATCGAATTCATGGACAAACCCGCCATCGAAATCTGCGAGGCTTTTGCCAAGGCCGGGTATCCGCTTGATGTCGGTGCCTTGCTGATTGTCGAGGTTGAGGGGTCTGAAGACGAGATGGATGCGATGCTGGCCGATATCGTCGCTATCGCTCGCAGACATGGCGTCAGAACCGTCCGCGAGTGTCAATCGGCCATGGAAGCCGCTGCGATCTGGAAGGGTCGAAAATCTGCATTCGGTGCAACTGGCCGGATTTCTGATTATATCTGCATGGACGGCACGGTGCCGCTGAGCCAATTGTCGTATGTGCTACAAAGAACCGGCGAAATCGTTGACAGCCTCGGCCTGCGGGTCGCCAATGTCTTCCACGCCGGTGATGGCAACATGCATCCGCTCATTCTTTTCAATGCCAATGACCCAGAAGAGGCCGCCAAAGCGGAAGACGCGGGCAATCAGATCCTGAGGCTTTGTGTCGATGCAGGCGGTTGCCTGACCGGAGAGCACGGCGTTGGCATCGAAAAACGCGACCTCATGCGGCATCAATATTCCGATGCCGATCTGGCGCAGCAGATGGCGGTGCGATCTGCCTTCGACGAAGGCTGGCTTCTCAACCCCTCCAAGGTCTTCCCGCTGGCCGGGCGGCCTGCATCATGAAAGAAATGCTTCTGCCTGCAACCGAAGCCGAGGCGGCTGACCTCATTTGTGAACACGCGCAGTCTGGCCGTGCGCTGGCGATCATCGGTGGCAACACGCGCGTCGGTTTCGGCAATCGGGTCGAGGCCGAAGCGTGTCTTTCGTCACGCAACATGAGCGGCATCGCGGCCTACAATCCCGCTGAAATGGTGATGACGGTAAAGGCTGGAACGCCTGTGGCTGAGGTAGAGGCAGCACTGATATCCGCCAACCAGATGATGGCGTTCGAACCGATGGACCACCGTCCCGTCATGGGCACCGCAGGCGAACCGACCATAGGCGGTATCTTTGCCGCCAACGTGTCCGGCCCGCGCCGTTTCGTGGCTGGTGCCGCGCGCGATAGTCTGCTCGGCATTCGCTTCATCAATGGCAAGGGTGAGGCGATCAAGGCAGGTGGGCGGGTCATGAAGAACGTTACCGGGCTCGATCTGGTCAAGCTTCTGGCGGGTTCTTACGGTACGCTTGGTTTCCTGACGGAGGTTACCTTCCGCGTTTTGCCCATTCCGCCTGCGCAGGCAACGCTCGTCATATCCGGCCTTGAAGACGAGACCGCAACCCGTCTCATGGCCGCTGCCATGGCGACCAGCGTCGAGGTTTCCGGTGCCGCGCATCTGCCGGAGAGCGTAAGGTCGCGTTTTTTGAGCGGTTCGCTACCCGATGGCGCGGCAACCGTTTTAAGGGTCGAAGGCCTTGAGGCTTCGGTCAAGGTGCGGGTGCAAAAATTGCAGACAACCCTGTCCGAATTTGGGCCTTCGATTTTACAGGATGGTGAAAAGAGCACGCTCCTATGGCGCGAAATTCGCGACGTGACGCCGTTTGCAGCCGATCTCAGAAAGCCGCTCTGGCGCGTCTCGGTCGCTCCCTCGCAAGGTTACAAGCTGGTCGCAGCACTGCGATTGGAAGCGGGCATCGATGCGTTTTACGATTGGCAGGGCGGCCTTGTCTGGATGCAGATGGAGGCCGGTATTGAAGCTGACCTCCTCAGCCGACATATCAGGGCGCTGGGTGGTGGACATTCTACCTTGATCCGAGCCCTGCCCATAGCACGCCATGGTGTCGCAGCCTTTGAGCCGCTGACCGTTGCCGAACACGAGCTGACCCGCCGCATCAAGGCCAAGCTTGATCCTGTGGGAATTTTCAATCCGGGTAAGATGGGGATTTAGACATGCAAACCTCGTTCACCCCGCAACAACTCGCCGATCCCCATGTCGCGCAATCAGAGAAAATTTTGCGCAAATGCGTGCATTGCGGTTTCTGCACGGCCACCTGTCCCACTTATGTGACGCTCGGTAACGAACTGGATAGCCCGCGGGGGCGCATCTATCTGATCAAGGATATGCTGGAAAACGACCGCCCTGCGGACGCTCAGGTCGTGACGCATATCGATCGCTGTCTGTCCTGCCTTGCCTGCGTGACCACCTGTCCCTCGGGCGTGGACTATATGCATCTTGTCGATCACGCCCGCATTCACATCGAAAAGACCTACAAGCGACCGCTGATGGATCGGGTGATCCGCAATCTGCTCGCCTTCGTGCTGCCCTATCCACGCCGGTTCCGCACCGCGCTGAAGATGGCGCGGCTCGGCCGACCCGTCGCAGGACTTTTGCGCAAGAGCAAAGCGCTGAGGCCACTTGCATCGATGCTCGATCTGGCGCCCAAATCAGAACCAGCAGCGTCGGTTTTCGCAAATCCGGGTCTTCATGCACCAAAAGCCGAACAACGTGGACGTGTCGCCCTTCTGTCGGGCTGCGCCCAACAAGTGCTCGACCCCGACATCAATGACGCGACCATCCGGCTTCTGAACAGGCTTGGCATCGAGGTGGTGGTGCCGCAAGGGGAGGGCTGTTGCGGTGCGCTTGTGCACCATATGGGCCGGGAAGAACAGGCGCTCTCATCGGCGCGGCGCAATGTCGATGTCTGGATGCGCGAGGTGGAACGCGGCGGCCTGGATGCCATCATCATCACCGCATCCGGCTGCGGCACGACCATCAAGGATTACGGCCACATGTTGCGGCTGGATGCCGCCTACGCTGAAAAGGCGCGGATCGTTTCCGGGCTGGCAAGGGATATCACAGAATATCTGGGCGGGCTTGATCTGCCGTCTCTTGAGCGCAATGGCCTCACGGTCGCCTATCATTCGGCCTGTTCCATGCAGCATGGTCAGAAGATCACGGCCGTGCCGAAACTGTTGCTGAAGGCGGCGGGTTATACCGTTCGCGATCCGGCAGAGGGACATCTCTGTTGCGGCTCGGCCGGAACCTATAACATTCTCC
The DNA here is from genome assembly GCF_014196515.1 of Rhizobium skierniewicense. Taxonomy (GTDB): domain Bacteria; phylum Pseudomonadota; class Alphaproteobacteria; order Rhizobiales; family Rhizobiaceae; genus Agrobacterium; species Agrobacterium skierniewicense. Next base: position 263,240 of record NZ_JACIDV010000002.1, read on the forward strand.
AACCGGAAATTTCGGCGGAGTTGAAAGCGCGCAAGGTCAAGACTATCGAAGCCACGAAAGCCGATATCGTCGCCACGGGCAATCTCGGCTGCATCACGCAGATCGCCAGTGGCACGGAGATACCCATTCTCCACACGATTGAATTGCTGGATTGGGCTTATGGCGGCAAAAAGCCAAAGAAAATCGCGATGGTGCCATAAAAAACGGGCGGTCTGATCACCGCCCGTTTCTCATCGGTTAGCACCTGTGACAGTGCCTACCGCCCCCTGGCGTCCCCCGCCAAAAGAATATGCCGGAACTATTAAATCATTCATCCGCAGCGGCAAGCACGTTCACGTCTGGTTTCAACTCCTCGGCGTGAAGATTTATATTAGCGTTGCTATCAGATCACAATCACACGAGTGCCGACAGTCACGCGCTCATAGAGATCGGTCACATCTTCATTGCGCATACGAATGCAACCGGAGGAATTGTTGCTGCCAATGGTCCATGGCTGGTTGGTGCCGTGAATACGGTAAAGCGTCGAGCCGAGATACATGGCGCGCGCGCCCATCGGGTTTTGCGGCCCGCCTTCCATGAAGGCAGGAAGGTAATGGCCTTTTGCGGCCTCGCGGGTGATCATTTCGCGCGGCGGTGTCCAGCTTGGCCATTCATTCTTGCGGGTAATCTTGTGCGTACCGGCCCATTCAAAGCCCGGCTTGCCCACGCCAACACCGTAACGCCGCGCTTTTCCATCTGCCATCACGAGATAGAGAAAGCGGTTTGGCGTATCAATGACGATGGTACCCGGAGCTTCCTTGCCCTGATACTGCACCATCTGCGGTAAAAACTGCGGCGCGATCCGCAGGCGCGGATCACCTGTCCGTGCGGCCACGGCCTGCGCGCGCGGCTGAGCGATTGGCCGCTGGAACAGCGATGGGCGTGCGGGGCGCTGCGGATAAACGACAGGGCGAACCTGCGCGCCGCCAAGCTGCATCACCCAGGGTGCTGTCAGGTCTGGGCTGACGACGACCGGCGGGCGTTCCCGGTAACGATCATTGGCAAGCGCCGGCAGCGAAACGGCGGAGACGAAGCTCAGCGCCAGAAGAACGGATTTCATCGACATCGGGTGAACTCTCTACATGACACCGGAACATAATCGCCACGTTGCCACCTCCGCGACAGCGAATGGTAAATGGCACTTGATGAAAAGCTGCGATTTGGTCGAAACCTTTTAATAAGGTTAGCGGACCGTTTTGAAACACAGTAAATCAATGGTAATCACCGGCAGACGACGAAAAAGAGCGTGGTAGCCATGACCGAAACCGGACTTTTGACGGGCGAAGACGGCAAGATCCGTTGCTTCTGGCAGCAGGGATTGGCGGATTATGCGCTGTATCACGATGAAGAATGGGGACGCCCGGTCAAGAACGACACGCGCCTGTTCGAGAAAATCTGCCTGGAGGGCTTTCAGTCCGGCCTCTCCTGGTTGACGGTGCTGAGAAAGCGTGAGGCCTTCCGCGCCGCGTTCTGCGGGTTCGATTTCGAAAAGGTTGCGCAGTTCGGCGAGACGGATATCGAGCGCTGCGTCGCCGACAAGGGGATCATTCGCCATCGTGGCAAGATCGTCTCCACCATCAACAATGCCCGGCGGGCCATCGAGATGCGCGACGAATTCGGTTCACTGGCGCGCTATTTCTGGTCGTTTGAACCCAAGCCGGAGGAGCGTCCGCCGGTTTTCTATTACGCGACGCTGCGCGCCAACCCGATCACCCCCGCCTCCACGCGCCTGTCGAAAGATTTGAAAAAGCGCGGCTGGACCTTTGTCGGTCCGACCACGATTTACGCCTTCATGCAGGCCATGGGCATGGTCAACGACCACATCGAAGGTTGCCACTGCCGCCCACGCATTGAAACGCAGAGGCTGGAGTTTTCACGCCCGTGACCCGATTTCCCCACATTCTGCTTACGTCTCTCCTTGCCCTGTCGGTCGTGACGTTCGCTCAGGCGGAAGGCCGCAATGTCGACGGCATCTGGCTTGATGATGGCGAGAGCCTGAAACCTGCTACCATGCCGACAACCGGCCCGCTGGTGCTGAATGGCTGGACACGGCAGGGCAGGGGCGATGTCTATCGCCTCAAGGTTAAGGCTGGCGAGACCCTGAAGGTCACACTCACCAGCCGCAGCGAATTCGTGGTGATGGCCATTTTCGATTTCGCGAAACCGGAAGACGACGCGATCTTCTTTAGCGAAGCAGGCCGGAACACCGCCGTACTGACGCCAAATGCGGATACGGAATGGCTGGTACGCCCGATCCTGGTGCTCAGCTCATCCCGTCGTGGCCTCGGTGCGAATTACACGATTACGGTAGAAAAGCAGCCGTAGGGCCGACCCTCTTGGACACCGTCTAATAGCCTCTGGATTTCAGCCACTGCTGCATCATCGCGATCTCCGCTTCCTGCGCGGTGATAACCTCTTGCGCGAGTTTGCGGATTTCCGGGTCCTTGCCATACTGCAATTGAACCTTTGCCATATTGATCGCGCCCTGATGATGCGGGATCATGCCGCGCACGAAATCCACGTCGGCATTGCCGGTATACTCCATGGACATATCGCCATGCATCTTCTTGCTGGCCTCCATGAAGGCTTTGGTGGAAGCACTCTCGGTGGCGACAGCCTTTGGCATATCATGGCCCGCATGGCCGCCGCTGTCCTGAGCATAGGCTGGTATGATGAAAGTTGCGATCAGGGCGGTCGCGAGGGGAGTGGTCTTTAGGCGCATGCATGATCCTTCCTGTGGCTGATCGAAACTCCAATGGACGTGAACATTATGTCAGTTCGCTGGCAACGACCTTATGGATGATCTGATAATCGCGGCTTTCTTCACCAAACGGCACGACCGGCCAATCCCACCTGCGCGCGATGTTGGGAACAGTCACGCCGTGCAACAGGTCTTCGTGCTGATGCGGCGCGCCTTTTTTATCGATGACGTCGAAAGCGGTATCGGTGATGAGGCATGCCTTGCAGGGAAGACCCGACAGACCATCCAGATGCGCCTGAATGAGCTGCGGCAAGGTATCCTGCGGCATTGCGGGGGCTGGGTGCTTTTCCAGCCGGTTGCGAATCCCGGTGCCGATTTGCGACAGAAGGTTGGCGGACACGACGAAGTCGAGATAGGGCACCAGTCGCAGAAAGCCCAGCGGCTCCAGGGGTTTTCCCGCTTCCAGATCGCCATAGCCGGAGAGATCGCGGTGGTTCAGAACCACGGTTCTGCTGTGTCGCGCATAAAGCTTCGCACGAACGCTGGCCAGATGGACGAGATCGACCAGAACCACGGTGTCGAAGGCCGCAGCCAGCTGTTGCAACGGCACATCCCGCAAGAGGCCGGAGCCGAGCACGACAGCCGTGCGGCGCTGTTTCAGCTTGGCCGCAGCAGAGACAATGAAGCGCTGGCTGTTGTCCTCATGCTCGGCCCAGCCCTGCCTGCAACGGTTCGCCCGCGCCCAGAGATTGACGGAATAGCGGATATGAGGGCGAAATTCCGGCGGCGTCTTGCGGTATGTCGCGGCGTAATTAAGAGCTTCGAGGATCATGATCTAACGGTAGACTTCCCGGCGGTGACCGATTTCAATGACGAGAACCAACAGCTTATTATCCTGTATGTCGCAGAGAATGCGGTAGTCGCCGGTGCGGTAACGCCAGTAGTTGCCGAGTTCGGAGCCTTTCAAAGCTTCGCCTATCTTGCGGGGATTGTCGAGTTGCGCCAGTCGCTCATGAAGGAATGAACGGATACGATTACGGGTTTGCGGATCAAGTTTCTTGATCTGTTTCTGGACAACAATATCGTACTCAATTGTCCAGATCACGCCAGAACTCCTCGGCGCTTACAATCTTCGACTCTCCGCGCTGAATGCGCCGCGTGGCCTCTTCGGCCAGATACAAATCCTCCATATCCTCGATATGTTTTTCAATTGCCTCGCGGATGTAATAGGCGGATGTGCGGCCCGTGCGCTCGGACAGAGCTTTGAGGCGCTCATACGTTTCTTCGGGCAGTCGAATGGCGGTTTGTTTGCTCATGGGTCTCTTCTCCCGTCGGTCGAGTGGGATGCGTGTATCCCACCTAGCATGATTTCCCCGATCACGCCAGCAAAACCGCACCCCTGCGGCCTTGCCGCACAGGGCTTCATCCTCTAATAGACCGGCTTGATCTCAAGAGACAATTGGACCGGCATCATGAGTGAAAAAGCAAAAAAGCCTCAGAAACTGAAAGCCCGCCTGCCGCGCGGCTTCGTGGATCGCTCGAGCGCCGATATTCATGCCACCAATGAGATGATCGAGAAAATCCGTGGCGTCTACGAACTCTACGGTTTTGACCCGATCGAGACGCCGCTGTTCGAGTATACAGATGCACTCGGCAAATTTCTGCCCGACAGCGACCGCCCCAACGAAGGCGTGTTTTCGCTGACGGATGATGACGACCAGTGGATGAGCCTGCGCTATGACCTCACCGCGCCACTTGCTCGCCATGTGGCGGAAAACTTCAACGAGATACAGCTGCCCTTCCGCACCTACCGCGCCGGCTACGTATTCCGCAACGAAAAACCCGGCCCGGGCCGTTTCCGCCAGTTCATGCAGTTCGATGCCGACACGGTGGGGGCCGCAGGCGTGCAGGCGGATGCCGAAATGTGCATGATGATGGCCGATACGCTGGAGGCCCTGGGCATCAAGCGCGGCGATTATGTGATCCGGGTGAACAACCGCAAGGTCCTGGATGGCGTGATGGAAGCCATCGGGCTTGGCGGTGAGGAGAACGCGGCACGGCGGCTGAACGTGCTGCGAGCGATTGATAAGCTCGACAAGTTTGGACCGGAAGGTGTTAAGCTGCTGCTCGGTCCTGGCCGTAAAGATAAATCCGGCGATTTCACAAAGGGCGCTGGGCTAGATGAGGATCAGATTGAAAAAGTATTGAAGCTAGTTGATTGGCAAGCCAATCAGGTTAGTCACAAAAATACAGATAGTAATTTTATCCTTAGCTCGGTTAATCGCATTGATACGAGTGCAATTCGTTCGGAGAATAACGAGTCCACAAATGCATCACGCATTGAAATGCTGATGTTAGCATTTGGATGGAATAAATTAGCCGCGACAGGTATTGATGAATTGGCATTTATGTCCAGATTGTTTGACCTTGGAGGCTACCAAGATCAAATAACAATCGACCCTTCATGCGTCCGTGGCCTCGAATACTACACCGGCCCCGTCTACGAAGCCGAGCTAACTGCGAAAATTCCCAACGAGAAGGGAGAGATTGTACAGTTCGGCTCTGTCGGCGGCGGCGGTCGTTATGATGGTCTGGTGTCGCGGTTTATGGGCCAGCCGGTTCCGGCTACGGGCTTCTCCATCGGCGTCTCACGCCTGATGACGGCGCTGAAAAACCTTGGCAAGCTGGGCCAGACAAAGCCGCTCGCGCCCGTTCTTGTCACCGTCATGGATGGTGATGTGGACAGCATGGGGCGTTACCAGCGCTTTATACAGGCGCTGCGCAATGAGGGCATTCGTGCCGAAATGTATCAGGGCAACTGGAAGAAATTCGGCAATCAGCTGAAATATGCCGACCGCATGGGCGCTCCCATCGCCATCATTCAGGGCGGTGATGAGCGGGCTGAAGGCGTGGTGCAGATCAAGGATCTGATCGAAGGCAAGCGGTTGTCCGGCGAGATCGAGGACAATGCCACGTGGCGCGAAGCCCGTGTGGCGCAGGTCATCGTGCCGGAAGCGGAACTGGTTGCGAAGGTCAAGGAAATTCTGGCAACCCAGGCCGAGGATCGTCAGCGCGAAGCCGGAAGCAAGTGACAGGATGAGCATCATCGCCCTCGATCACGTTCAACTTGCCATGCCTGCAGGCCGTGAGGAGGATGCGCGTAATTTCTACGCTGGCCTTCTTGGATTGTCTGAGCGGGCAAAACCCGACAATCTGGCCAAGCGGGGTGGATGCTGGTTTGAAAGCGGCGCGGTGCGCGTTCATCTCGGTGTCGACGCGGATTTCAAGCCAGCGGCGAAAGCTCATCCTGCTTTTCAGGTCGAGGATTTGGCCCGTTTTCGGAAAACATTCGAGTTGGCAGGCCACCACGTGGTTGAGGATGAGCCGTTGGACGGCTATGACCGCTTCTACGTCTATGACCCTTTTGGAAATCGCATCGAACTGATGCAGCCGCTCCTCCGTGATGAAAAGTAGCATTTCATGCCCCTGATCGACATGCCGGATTTTGCCGGTGACCTCTTGGATGAATTCGATGCGCGTCGCACCAGTCGCGTGAGCACGCCTGTCATCCAGCCAGCAGAACCTTTTCTGGATATGGCAGGCGAGGACCTGCGGCGGCGGATTTTCATGACGGAGAGCGAAACGGGCGCGAGCCTGTGTCTGCGCCCGGAATTCACCATTCCGGTTTGTCTTCGCCACATTGAAACCGCCACCGGGACGCCCAAGCGATACTCGTATCTGGGGGAGGTCTTTCGCCAGCGGCGGGATGGGGCGAGCGAGTTTTATCAGGCTGGTATCGAGGATCTCGGCGATACCAATATTGCGGCCGCCGATGCCCGCGCGATCAGCGACGCGACCGGTATTTTGAAGCGCCTTTTGCCGGGTCGTAAGCTTGTCGTCACGCTGGGTGACCAGCAGGTGTTCGAGGCGGTCGTCGCAGCACTTGGCCTGCCGCTCGGCTGGCAGAAGCGGCTGGTTCACGCGTTTGGTGACACAGTTCAACTGGAAGCACTGCTGCAAAGTCTCGTCAGCCCCAAGCCGATGACAGGGCTCGATGCCCGCGTCGCAGGCCTGCTCGCAACGGGTGAGGAAAAGGTGCTGGTCGACTATATTGACAGCGTCATGGAAGACACCGGCTATTCCACCAATGCCAGCCGGTCCCCGCAGGAAATCGCTCGCCGTCTGCGCGAGAAACTGGCGCTCGCCGCGACGCGTCTGCCAGATGAGAGCTTCGAATTGCTGAAACAGTTCCTTGCCCTGCAAGCACCGCTATCGCAGGCATCGCAGACGCTTGCCGAATTTGCCGACAAGGCGAAGTTGAAACTGGACAGCGCGCTGTCTGCCTTTGATGCGCGCGTTGCGGCACTGGCCAATGGCGGTATCGATCTGGATGGCATCGCCTATCGTGCGGCCTTCGGGCGTCCGCTGGATTATTATACGGGCCTTGTCTTCGAGGTCGTCGTGGACGGTGAGGGGGCGGTGCTGGCCGGTGGTGGTCGTTTCGACCGGCTGATGACGCTGCTCGGCGCAAAAGACAAGATCCCGGCGGTCGGTTTCTCGCTCTGGCTGGATCGCATCGAAGCCGTGAGGGCCAAGCCATGACCATGACCATCGCCTTGCCCTCCAAGGGCCGCATGAAGGAAGACGCCTCCGCCATTCTGGAGCGTGCAGGCCTCAAAGTTCTGGCCATCGGCAATGAGCGGTCCTATCGCGGCCGGGTCGAGGGACGCGACGATATCGAAATCGCCTATCTCTCGGCATCCGAAATTGCCAGAGAAATCGGCAATGGCACGGTGGATTTCGGCGTGACCGGCGAGGACCTCGTGCGCGAGGATCTTGTTGATGTGGATAAGCGCGTCGAGTTCTGCGCGCGTCTTGGTTTCGGCCATGCCGATGTTGTGGTTGCGGTGCCGGAAATCTGGCTGGATGTGGACAGCATGGCCGATCTCGGCGACGTCGCCGCCGAGTTTCGCGCCCGCCACGGCCGCCGCCTTGCCATCGCTACGAAGTACTGGCGACTGACGCAGCAGTTCTTCTCGCGCCAGCACGGCATCCAGCTTTACCGCATCGTCGAAAGCCTGGGCGCGACCGAGGGCGCTCCGGCGGCGGGGCAGGCGGATATCATCGTCGATATCACCTCCACCGGCTCGACGCTGGCGGCAAACCATCTCAAAATTTTGACGGACGGCGTCATTCTGCGCTCACAAGCCTGTTTCATCCGGGCACGCAAACCGGAGCATGAAGGGGATGCTGTTGTGGCGGATATCGTTTCACGTCTGACGTCTGCCCTGTAGAAAACGACGCTGGATATCAAAAATACAAAAAAGCCGCCGGAGCAATCCAGCGGCCTTCTTTATGAATTGAGCATCAGCTTACGCGTGGGCGAGGCTGAGGCCGCGGCGGGCGTCGAGCGAATAGGCTCCTGCGCCGAAAGTGGCAAGCAGGATGTAAGCGCCAGCCAGCGTAATGTTCTTCATCAGCATGATGCCGTTCAGCGTGTTGATCCAGCCCAGAGCCGCATCAGGCCAGCCGGGAACGGCAACCGTGCCGCTGTGGAACACGAGACCGGTGAATACGCAGAACACCGCCAGCGCCCAGGCGGCGATCTTTGTCTGGAAACCGACGAGAATGGCAAGACCCGCAACCAGTTCAAACAGACCAGCCAGATAGGCCAGCGCGGTTGCAGCAGGAAGGCCAGCGCCGGTGATCATGCCAGCCGTACCGGCAGGATCGGCCAGCTTGCCGAAGCCGGACCAGATGAAAATGAAGGAGAGAAGAATGCGTGCGAGGAGCACGAGTGCGTTCTGGCTGCTGGACATTGGGTGTCTCCGAAGGTGATGCCGGGTGGCAGGAATGTGTGCCCAACATATGCGCCAAATTGCCCCGTTCGCACAGATGAACAACTGAAGACTATTTGTTCACTATTTGAAGACAGTGGTAGGTATGGTTTGGCTCAGAGATGTGGCCTGACCCGGCTTCTTATCAACCAGCTTCCAGGCCCAAGTGCTTTTATCTCATAAGGCGCGAGATCTTTTAGTGGCACGAATATTGATGACTGACGGTGTTCTATGATCAGTCCCGCCGCTTTTTCGATGAAGGCGTACTCGTCACATGCCACTGTCGTGCCGGAGCGAAGCGGCACAATCTTGTCGGCCTCACATGCAATAGCGTTGTTTTTATGTGGGAGGAGCATAGACAGCACGCATCCGCCAACGAGACACAGAACGATAAAAACACCGTGACCGATAGCCCCTCGAGCCAAAAATCGCGGTGTGAAATAGAGAACAACTCCTGCAGCGATAAGGTAAATTATGCCGCTTAGCCCTATAATGAAGAGCAGAGGAAAACAGAATAAAGACAGGCCGAGAGTGATGCCAAAAAACGGCTGCTCAAATATCCAACGTGGAAATTCCCAACGCCGCTGCTCAAGATCGACTGGGTGAGCTTCAAATATCCGACCGAAACATAGTAATATATTACACATTACTAACGACTTTAAGCTGAAAAGCTCGGCCCAAAGGAGAGTGAGGAGTAGCCTGACGTCGTTTGATGGCACAGGTACGGGCACACTAGCAATGCTGTAGACAGTTGATCCAACCGCGAACATCAAGGGCGCTGCTAACACTAAGAGACATCGTCTGCGAGCAAACGACAACGACGTGGGTGGGCTCTTGGTTATTTGCTCGGCTTCAGACACCTAATCTCCAATCCAAGGGTTGCATTTAGCGCCCTAACTCGCTGAACGATACTGTGCCAGTGCGATAGCCACAACAAAAAAGGCGGCCCGCAAGGACCGCCTTTCGTGTTCCGGAGGGTATCGACTTCTTAGAAGTCCATACCGCCCATGCCACCGCCTGGCATAGGAGGCATTGGAGCGTCCTTCTTGGGTAGCTCGGCAATCATGGCTTCTGTCGTAATCAGCAGGGAAGCAACCGAAGCTGCATTCTGCAGGGCTGTGCGAACAACCTTGACCGGATCGACGATACCCATGGCAATCATGTCGCCATACTCGGAGGTCTGGGCGTTGTAGCCCCAGTTCTCTTCGTTCTTCTCGAGGATCTTGCCAACAACGATGGAGGCTTCGTCACCTGCGTTTTCAGCGATCTGGCGAACCAGCGACTGGAGAGCGCGGCGAACGATGTTGATGCCAGCTTCCTGGTCGTCGTTCGCACCCTTGACGGTGATCTTCGTGGAAGAGCGCAGAAGAGCTGTACCGCCGCCTGGGACGATGCCTTCCTGAACTGCAGCGCGCGTCGCGTTCAAAGCGTCGTCGATGCGGTCCTTGCGTTCCTTGACTTCGATTTCCGTGGAGCCGCCAACGCGGATGACGGCAACGCCGCCAGCGAGCTTGGCAAGACGTTCCTGCAGCTTTTCGCGGTCGTAATCGGACGATGTTTCTTCGATCTGAGCCTTGATCTGCGCAACGCGGCCTTCGATGTCGGACTTCTGGCCCGAACCGTCAACGATCGTTGTGTTTTCCTTGGTGATCGAGACCTTCTTCGCCTTGCCGAGCATGTCGAGCGTGACGTTTTCGAGCTTGATGCCGATATCTTCGGAAATAACGGTACCGCCGGTCAGGATCGCGATGTCTTCGAGCATGGCCTTGCGGCGATCGCCGAAGCCAGGAGCCTTGACAGCAGCAATCTTCAGGCCGCCACGAAGCTTGTTGACGACGAGCGTAGCAAGAGCTTCGCCTTCAACGTCTTCAGCGATGATGACGAGTGGCTTGCCGGTCTGAACGACAGCCTCGAGAACGGGCAGCATGGCCTGAAGGTTCGAAAGCTTCTTCTCGTGGAGAAGAATGTAAGCGTCTTCCAGGTCAGCAACCATCTTTTCAGGGTTGGTGACGAAGTAAGGGCTGAGGTAGCCGCGGTCGAACTGCATGCCTTCGACGACTTCGAGTTCAGTCTCGGCAGTCTTGGCTTCTTCGACGGTGATAACACCTTCGTTGCCGACCTTCTGCATGGCTTCGGCAATGTCCTTGCCAACCTGCGTGTCGCCGTTTGCAGAGATCGTGCCAACCTGTGCAACTTCTTCAGACGTGGAGATCTTCTTGGCCTTGGCCTGAAGGTCCTTCACGACTTCGGACACTGCCAGGTCGATACCGCGCTTGAGGTCCATTGGGTTCATGCCGGCTGCAACAGCCTTGTTGCCTTCGCGAACGATGGCCTGTGCAAGAACGGTCGCAGTCGTGGTGCCGTCACCAGCAATGTCGTTGGTCTTCGAAGCAACTTCGCGGACCATCTGTGCGCCCATGTTTTCGAACTTGTCTTCAAGTTCGATTTCCTTGGCGACGGAAACGCCGTCCTTGGTGATGCGCGGTGCGCCGAAGGACTTGTCGATGATGACGTTACGGCCCTTCGGACCAAGCGTTACCTTCACTGCGTCTGCGAGAACATCGACGCCACGAAGCATCTTTTCGCGCGCTGTGCGGCCGAATTTAATTTCTTTAGCTGCCATTGTAGAAAACTCCCGGGCTCATGGCCCATTGGTTGTCATGGAAAAGTGAGAAGAACCGGCTCGATCAGCCGATAACGCCCATGATGTCGGATTCCTTCATGATCAGAAGGTCTTCGCCGTCGAGCTTGACTTCAGTGCCGGACCACTTGCCGAACAGAACGCGGTCGCCAGCCTTGACATCAAGAGGAACGAGCTTGCCGCTATCGTCGCGAGCGCCGGTGCCGACAGCGACGATTTCGCCTTCCTGCGGCTTTTCCTTGGCGGTATCAGGAATGATGATGCCGCCCTTGGTCTTTGCTTCAGACTCAACGCGACGAACGACGACGCGGTCATGCAGCGGACGGAAAGTTGTGCTTGTCATTGTCTAATCCCTCGATCAAATGACCTGTACGGACCACTCAAAGGTCCGCTTGATAAGTGTTAGCACTCCTCATTGGAGAGTGCTAGCGAGGCAGAGATAGGGGTGTCTCCAAGGGGAGTCAAGAACGCCCTGTCGGAAATATTTCATATAAATTGGTTATCAGTCGTTCATGACAGATTTTGTAAGCCCGCCACCAACTGCCAAACCGACCCTGAAAGAACTCACCTCGGTCTTTGCCCGTATCGGCTTTTTGAGCTTCGGAGGGCCAGCAGGTCAGATCGGCATGATGCACCGCGTTCTGGTGGATGAAAGGCGTTGGGTATCAGACGCCCGCTTCATGCACGCCCTCAACTACTGCATGCTGCTGCCTGGCCCGGAGGCGCAGCAACTCGCCACCTATATCGGCTGGCTGTTGCACGGCGTGCGCGGCGGTATAATTGCCGGTACGCTGTTCATCCTGCCCGGCTTCGTCACCATCGTTGCTCTTGCCGCTGCCTATTGCCTTTATCAGGACACCCATTGGCTGCCCGGTCTTTTGTTCGGACTGAAAGCCTGCGTGCTGGCCATCGTAATCGAAGCCTTGATCCGCGTGGCGAAACGCGCCTTGGTCAGCCGCTTTCTGGTCGCCATCGCTGCCGCCGCATTCATCGCGCTCTTCGTTTTTGGCCTGCCGTTTCCACTCGTCATCCTGGTCGCCGGTCTGCTCGGCTTTCTGAGAGGGCGGCGTGGTGACCAGGCCGAGCAGGCACACACAGACCACGAAAATGATGCAGCTCCCGTGACGTTTCTGTCGCGGGTGATGGGGCTTGTCCTGGGTCTGATGATCTGGCAGATCCCGCTCGCCGTGATCTATCTCTTCTCAGCGCCGGAAACCTTGGCGACCTTGCAAAGCTTCTTCTCGCGCATGGCGGTGGTGACCTTCGGCGGGGCCTATGCGGTGCTGGCCTATGTCGCGCAGGTGGCGGTGGAAACCCATGGCTGGCTGACAGCAGGCGAAATGCTGGATGGTCTTGCGCTGGCTGAGGCAACGCCGGGGCCGCTGGTGCTGGTTCTGCCCTATATCGGGTTTCTCGCCGGGTTTCGTCATGCGGACTGGCTGGACCCGATGGTGGCGGGCGTTCTAGGCTCGATGGTCACGGCCTGGGCGACGTTTGTGCCGAGTTTCATCTTCATTTTTCTCGGTGCGCCCTATGTTGAAAAGGTGCGCAACAATTCAACTCTGTCGGCGGCCTTATCAGCTATCACGGCGGCGGTCGTTGGGGTCATCCTCAACCTTTCCATCTGGTTTGGCTTGCATGTGCTGTTTGCGCAGGTGGAACGCATTGCCATCCTGCCAAGCTTCGGTCCCGGCATATCCTGGCCGCTCTGGAGCACGCTCGATCCTTTCGCGAGCGGCCTTCTGGTCGTATCCCTGCTGATGCTAACGCGCTGGAAACTCGGTATGGTGCCGGTGCTTGCACTCGGCATAGCAAGTGGTGTTCTGCGCCTCTGGCTGATCTGACGCGTTGGTGGGCGACCCAACTGCACCATCGGGTCGGTTACCTCAACTTGATCACTTCTCTTGATCGATGGCGCCGAGATCGAGGGGTTCAGCCGCAGCGCTTGAGGACACATGAGGCGTGCCATCGCGGTATGCCACTTTGTAGAAGACGGGTTTTCGTGTCTGCGCTTTGTTCGATACAAAACCTTTTTGCTTGTAAACAGCGTGACGGTTTGTCATGTCACGACCAAGCATTGTTTGTGAAAATCTGGCATCTTTGAAAGTCTGGAAGCATCTCATGGCCCACCGCATTTCCACCCTTGGCGAAATCACAGATCGGTTCGACGTCGTTCTCTCAGATGTCTGGGGTGTGCTGCACAATGGCGTCAGAGCCTTTCCCGACGCATCTATTGCCCTGGAAGCGGCGCGCAAGGCGGGCAAGACCGTTGTGCTGATCACCAATTCCCCGCGACCGGGCCCCGGGGTCATCACGCAGCTGCGGGCGCTTGGTATTCCCGACACGGCCTATGATCGCATCATCACTTCGGGCGATGTGACGCGTGAACTGATTTCACAAGGGCCGCGAGACATCTTCCTGTTGGGCCCAGAGCGTGACATGCCTTTGCTCGAAGGTCTTGATATCGACGTGGTGCCGGAGGCAGAGGCGACAGCCATCGTCTGCACCGGATTTTTCGATGATGAAACCGAAACGCCGGAAGATTATACGGATATGCTGAAAGGCTTCATCGCCCGTGCCGTACCGATGATCTGTGCCAACCCCGATCTGGTGGTGGAGCGCGGCGAGCGCATCATTCCCTGCGCCGGTGCCCTGGCCGCGTATTACGAGCAGCTCGGCGGTGAGGTTCGCATTGCCGGCAAGCCACATTCGCCGATCTACGAGGCCTGCCTTGCTGCGGCCAAAGAGGTGCGCGGCGAATTTGCTGGCGATCGCGTGCTGGCCATCGGCGATGGCATGCCGACGGATGTAAAGGGCGCCATCAATGCAGGCCTCCAGCTTCTCTATATCAGTGGCGGCATTCATGCGGCCGAATATACGCTGGATGGCGAAACGGACGAAGCGTTGATGAATGCGTATCTGAGAGGCCAGAACGCAGCCCCCGGCTGGTGGATGCCGCGTCTTGCCTAACAGTGTGGCACCAGCATAGAGTTTGTCCATGACCGTGTTTCATCGCAATGAAAAGAAGGAACTGCTGCCCGAAAACCTGAAGGGCGGCGTTATCGCCATTGGCAATTTCGATGGCGTGCATCGCGGTCACCGTGCCGTGCTGGACCGTGCGCTGGAGCTTGCCGCGTCGCGTGATCTTCCCGCTTTGGCGTTGACGTTCGAACCGCATCCACGCACCGTCTTTCGTCCGGAAACGCCTGTTTTCCGGCTGACGCCCGCTTCCGTCAAGGCGCGGGTTCTGGAAGTCGAGGGCTTTCATTCTGTGATCGAATACCCCTTCGACCGGGATTTTTCGCAGCGATCGGCGGAGGATTTCGTCAAATCCATTCTGGTGGACTGGCTGGGTGCCAGCGCAGTTGTCACCGGCGTGGATTTCCACTTTGGCAAGGGACGCGAAGGTGGCCCGGCCTATCTGATGGCCGCGGGCAAGAAACACGGTTTCGATGTCGTTCTGATCGATTCGTTCCGCGATGAAGGTGCCGAAATCGTTTCCTCAAGCCGTATCCGAGAATTGCTGGCGCAAGGGGATGTCGTCGGTGCCGCCGGTCTCCTGGGTTATCGCTACACGGTCGAAGCCGAAGTGATCGGCGGGCAGAAACTCGGTCGCACGCTCGGCTACCCCACCGCCAACATGGCGTTGCCGCCGGAAACGGAATTGAAGCCCGGCATTTATGCCGTGCGTTTTCGACGGGCGGATGGCTCGCTTCACGATGGCGTTGCCAGTTTCGGCTATCGCCCGACCGTAACGGATGATGGTGCTGCCCTTCTCGAAACCTTCATCTTCGATTTTTCCGGCGATCTCTATGGGGAAATCTGCTCCGTTTCTTTCTTCGGTCACCTGCGCGACGAGCTGAAATTCGATGGCCTTGAGACGCTGGTGGCGCAGATCAAACAGGATGAGGACGAGGCGAGGGCGCTCCTGTCAGGTGTCAAACCTCTGGGCAAACTGGATGCACGAATTGCTTTTTGAAAGCATGGGCGTTTGTGTGACATCTATTCTCTTTTCAAACGCAGCAAAAACACATAAACAGTCGCCCATGTACCAATTTCGGCTGACGTTCATTTCCCGAATTATTGGCCCGGCCTTTTGCGCGCAGTAAGCAGCCGAAAGGTCCGGGTTTTCGGCGCTTGCTCAAGCATTTTCAGCAAAAGTGCGCAGCGGTTTTGCGTACGGACAATGCGATATAGATACACTGAGCGCCCTCCGCTTTAGCCCTCTTGCACTCAAGACGGCGCAACTTTTCAGCTTTGTTGAACAGATATGCGCCGCATAACGGTATGATCATGAACGACACCGCAGAGACCATCGACTATTCCAAAACGCTGTACCTGCCGCAGACGGATTTTCCGATGCGCGCCGGTCTGCCGCAGAAAGAGCCTGAAACGGTTGCCCGTTGGCAGCAGATGGGTCTTTACAAGCGCTTGCGCGCTTCCGCCGCCGGTCGCGAAAAATTCGTGCTGCATGACGGCCCTCCCTATGCTAACGGCAACATCCACATCGGCCACGCGCTGAACAAGATCCTCAAGGATGTCATCACCCGCTCGTTCCAGATGCGCGGCTTCGACGCCAATTACGTTCCCGGCTGGGATTGCCATGGTCTTCCCATCGAGTGGAAGATCGAGGAAGCTTACCGCGCCAAGGGCAAGAACAAGGACGAGGTTCCGATCAACGAATTCCGCAAGGAATGCCGTGAGTTCGCGGCTGGCTGGATCGAAAAACAGTCAGCCGAGTTCAAGCGCCTCGGCATCGAAGGCGATTTCGACCAGCCTTACACGACCATGAACTTCCACGCGGAAGCCCGTATCGCTGGCGAGCTGCTGAAGATCGCCAAGAGCGGCCAGCTTTATCGCGGATCGAAGCCGGTCATGTGGTCGGTGGTCGAGCGTACGGCTTTGGCCGAGGCTGAGGTCGAGTATGCGGATGTCGAGAGCGACATGATCTGGGTGAAGTTCCCGATCCGCTTTGCTCCGGAAGCTACTGAGGTTCAGCCTGGAAGCTCTGCATTAGAGCAATTGAATGCGAGAGCAGTCGCACTCGGCGCACCGGTGTTTCCGGATATGGCTGGATCCTCGGTCGTCATCTGGACTACAACCCCCTGGACGATCCCCGGCAACCGCGCCATCTCCTTCTCCTCGCGCTTCCCTTACGGCTTGTTCGAAGTCGAAACGGCTGAGAACGACTTTGGCCCACAGCCCGGCGAAAAGCTGATCTTTGCGACGAAGCTGGCCGACGAAGCGGCGAAGAAAGCGAAGCTGACATTCAAGCTGGTTCGTCCTGTCACAGCGGAAGAACTGGGCGCGATCACCTGCGCCCATCCTCTGGCTCATCTTGGCTACGACTTCGACGTCCCACTCCTAGATGGCGATCACGTCACCGATGACGCAGGCACCGGCTTCGTCCACACCGCACCAAGTCATGGTCGCGAAGACTTTGATGCGTGGACTTCAAAGGCTCGCGAGATCGAAGCGCGTGGCATCTCGTCGAAGATCCCGTTCCCGGTTGGCGATGACGGTTTCTATACCGAAGACGCGCCCGGTTTCGGCCCTTCGGCTGAAGGTGGCGCTGCCCGCGTCATGGATGATAACGGCAAGAAGGGCGATGCAAACGAGCGCGTCATCAAGGCGTTGATCGGCGCCAACAATCTGTTTGCCCGGGGCCGTCTGAAGCACAGCTATCCCCATAGCTGGCGCTCCAAGAAGCCGGTGATCTTCCGCAACACGCCACAGTGGTTTGTCTATATGGACAAGGAACTGGGCGATGGCACCACGCTGCGCTCGCGTTCGCTCTCTGCCATCGATGACACCCGTTTCGTGCCCGCTGCCGGACAGAACCGTCTACGTGCCATGATCGAGAATCGCCCGGACTGGGTGCTCTCGCGCCAGCGCGCCTGGGGCGTGCCGATTGCTGTCTTTGCCGATGAAAAGGGCGAAGTGCTTGTTGATGAGGACGTCAATGCCCGCATCCTTGAAGCCTTTGAGGCT
Organism: Rhizobium skierniewicense; assembly: GCF_014196515.1. Taxonomy (GTDB): domain Bacteria; phylum Pseudomonadota; class Alphaproteobacteria; order Rhizobiales; family Rhizobiaceae; genus Agrobacterium; species Agrobacterium skierniewicense. The sequence goes on from NZ_JACIDV010000002.1 coordinate 280,449, forward strand.
GAAGGTGCCGATGCGTGGTTTGCCGAAGGTGCGCGTGAGCGGTTCCTCGGGACACGTGCCGGTGAGCCGTGGGTGCAGGTGCGGGATATCCTCGACGTCTGGTTCGACAGCGGTTGCACACACACGTTTACGCTGGAAGACCGTCCTGACCTGAAATGGCCAGCCGATGTCTATCTGGAAGGCTCCGACCAGCATCGCGGCTGGTTCCACTCGTCGCTGCTGGAAAGCTGCGCGACGCGGGGCCGTGCGCCTTACAACGCCGTCGTTACCCATGGTTTCACCATGGATGAGCAGGGCCGCAAGCAGTCCAAGTCGCTTGGCAACGTGGTTGCTCCGCAGGACGTGATGAAGGAATCCGGCGCCGATATTCTGCGCCTCTGGGTCATGACCACAGATTACTGGGAAGACCAGCGTCTGGGGAAAGCCATCATCCAGACCAACATCGATGCTTACCGCAAGCTGCGCAACACGGTGCGCTGGATGCTGGGAACGCTGGCGCATGACACCGGTGAAGAGATCGCCTATGCCGATCTGCCGGAGCTGGAACAGCTCATGCTGCACCGTCTGGCTGAGCTGGATCAGGTTGTGCGCGAGGGTTACGACGCCTTCGACTTCAAGAAGATCACCCGCGCGCTGATCGATTTCGCCAATGTCGAGCTGTCGGCCTTCTACTTCGATATCCGCAAGGATGCGCTCTATTGCGATGCCCCGTCTTCGCTAAGGCGCCGCGCATCGCTGTCGGTCATCGCAAAGCTGTTCGATTGCCTCGTCACATGGCTCGCACCCATGCTGCCGTTCACGACGGAAGAAGCGTGGCTTTCGCGTTACCCTGATGCGGAGTCCGTGCATCTCGTCCAGTTCCCGGAGGTTCCTGCGGAATGGAAAAACGAGGCGCTGGACGCCAAGTGGGATAAAATCCGCAAGGTGCGCACGGTGGTGACCGGCGCTCTGGAAGTCGAGCGCCGGGAAAAGCGCATCGGCTCCTCTCTGGAAGCGGCTCCCGTGGTTCATGTTGCGGATGCTGAACTGCTGGCTGCGCTGGAAGGTCAGGATTTTGCGGAGATCTGCATCACCTCGGCCATTTCGGTGGTCTCGGGCGAAGGTCCGGCAGATGCGTTCCGTCTGGGTGATGTGCAGAAGGTGTCGGTCGAGCAGAAGCTGGCGGAAGGGCGCAAATGTGCCCGTTCCTGGCGTATCACCACCGATGTCGGCTCCGATCCGGCCTTCCCGGACGTCTCGGCGCGCGATGCTGCGGCACTCCACGAATTGGGTATCGCTGCTTAAGAAAAGTACCGGGTGAATTGCACTTTAGGCGTTCATCCGGTAAACCTGCCTGAAATTGGCCGGATTTTAGCATCAATGCAAGCTACCGGTCGCGGGACGGTGACAGCATCAGGGCGGAAATCGGCATCGATTTTCGGAATGCATGATGCGTTGAATTAATATAAAGAGCGCTCTGTGAGCGTCCATATGGGCGCAAGGCGCTTTGGGGCGGAAGGGTTTCCATGAGCATGACGCAGAGATTTCGCATCTACGGCACGATTTTTGGTGCGGTTTCCGCTAGCCTTGCGCTCAGCGCCTGCACGAGCCCGACATACGGAACGGGTAAAACCTCTGCCGAACAGCTGGTGGACGATCTGGGCAATGCAACGTCCATTACCGGCGATCAGAGCAAGCGGAGCCTGAAATACAATCCGCGTCCCGGTCTCGTCGTTCCCGCCCAGGCGCGTGCTGGTCAGCTGGCCCAGCCACAACAGAGCCTTGCCAACCGCGAGACGAACCCGCAATGGCCTGAGACACCGGAAGAAGCCCGCGAGCGCCTGCGCAAGGAAGCGGATGAAAACCGCGATAACCCGAATTACCGCTCGCCATTGCTCGCAGGCAACGGCACCAACGGCCAGATGACTGAAAGCCAGAAGTGGGAAGCCTTCCGCAAGGCCAAGGCCGACGCGCAGGGTGGCACGATTGTCAACAACAACCAGCGCAAGTTCCTCACCGATCCGCCGGTAGAATATCGCAACGTGCCCCAGGATCAGCTGGCCGATCTCGGCGAGCCGGAAGCGAAAAAAGAAAAAGAGCGCAAGAAGAACGCTGCCATGGCCGGAACCGGCAAGAGCTGGTGGAACCCGTTCCAGTAAAAAAAGGGATGGGCGGCAACGATTATTGATCGCCGAACGCCAACGGCTTCCAGAAAAGCGGATTGCGACCTCCGTCATCCTCGGGCGTGACCCAACCATCTAACGAACCATGACATCCAACGTGGATAGATCCTCGGCTCAGGCCCGAGGGCGATGCCGAAGTTGAGGAGACCACGTCTTACTCCCCGCGCTTCCCCTGAAAAAACGCACGCAAAATCTCCGCACTCTCCACTTCCGCCATCCCCGAATATACCTCTGGCGCATGGTGGCATGTCTGCTGGTTGAAGAAGCGCACACCGCTCTCCACCGCGCCGCCCTTGGCATCGTTTGCCCCGTAATACAGTCGGCGGATGCGGGCAAAGGATATGGCGGCCGCACACATCGTGCAGGGCTCAAGCGTGACGTAAAGGTCTGCTCCGGCAAGCCGTTCCTGCCCCAGTTCTTCACACGCCATGCGAATGACAGCGATTTCGGCATGGGCGGTCACGTCGTTGAGTTCGCGTGTCCGGTTGCCTGAACGCGCAATCACGCGGCCGTCCAGTACCAGCACTGCACCGATCGGCACCTCGTTTCTAAGGGCCGCAGCCTGCGCTTCTACCAGCGCAAGGTCCATGAAATGCGTCGTTTCCGCCATTGTTGTTGCAATTTCCTCTTAACCAGTGCCGCGCGACCTGATAGGACACGGCAAACAACAGGCAAACAACAAATGACATTCAAAGACAAGCCGAAGCGTGGCAGCGGCAAACCATTCGACCGCGACAGAAAGCCGACATCGTCGGCAAAGCCTGACGCGGCGCGCGAAAAGAAGCCATTTGTCGCAAAGACCGAGACCGTGGCGACGGAAACGGCGGCGACGAAACCCGAGCGCATCTCCAAGATCATGGCGCGTGCAGGCGTGGCCTCGCGCCGCGATGTCGAGCGGATGATTATGGAAGGCCGCGTTTCGCTGAATGGCGTCAAGCTTGAAAGCCCTGCGGTCAACGCCACTCTCGATGACAAGATCGAAGTCGATGGCGAACCGATCCGTGGCGCCGAACGGACGCGACTTTGGCTCTATCACAAGCCATCCGGCCTTGTGACGACCAACTCCGACCCCGAGGGGCGCCCGACCGTCTTCGATAATCTGCCCAAAGAGCTTCCCCGCGTTCTGTCCATCGGGCGTCTGGATATCAACACCGAAGGCCTGTTGCTGCTGACCAATGACGGCGGCCTGTCACGCGTTCTGGAATTGCCGACCACCGGCTGGCTGCGCCGTTACCGCGTTCGCGCCTATGGTGAAGTCGATCAGGCCGCGCTCGATAAGCTGAAGGACGGCATTGCCGTCGATGGTGTTCTCTACGGAGCCATCGAAGCGACGCTCGACCGCACGCAGGGCCACAACGTCTGGATCACCATGGGTATTCGCGAGGGCAAGAACCGCGAGATCAAGAACGTGCTGGGCGCGATCGGGCTTGAGGTTAACCGTCTGATCCGCATTTCGTATGGTCCCTTTCAGCTGGGTGATCTGCCGGAAGGCCAGGTGGTGGAAGTGCGTGGACGCATGCTGCGCGACCAGTTGGGCCCACGCCTCATTGAAGCCGCCGGGGCCAATTTTGATGCGCCGATTTATGATGCCGTTGCCGAAGACGATGACGTCCCCGTCCAGCGTCCCGTAAAATCCGAATGGACCAAGCGCGGCGATGCGGAGCAAAATCCGCGCGGCGGCAATTTCGCTGAAAAGCGAGACAATCCTCGCGACCGCGCGCAGGGCAAGCCGGATGCCAAGCGTCCTGGCAAGCCTTTTGCCAAGGGTCGTGATGACGAGCGCGATGACGACCGTCCCAAGCGTCCGCAGATGGGAAGCAACCGCACCGCCAATGTCTGGATGGCGCCGGGTGCCAAGCCAACGCGTGACGGCAAGGAGCGCAAATCTGTGCGCGCGGAAGCCGAAAGCGTCTTCAAGCCTTCCGCCGAGGCAGATGCTCGCCGCGCTATCGTCAGACACAGAGACGTTGACGGCGAGTGGATCCGCGCAGACAAGCCCGCGCAGGACGAAAGCCGTGGTCGTGGCAGAGGCGAGCGTGGCGAGAAATCGTTCGGTGATCGCAAACCCCGGGACACAGGCGGTCGTGGTGATCGGCCCCGTGGCGACAGGCCCTTCAGCGCTCGTCCAGATCGTGGCGATCGGGCCCGTAGCGGTGAGCGCAGCGAACGCCCTTATGGCGACCGCAAGCCACGCGATGGCGCAGAGCGCGGTGACCGTTCACGCGGCGAACGTTCCTTCGGGGATCGTCCCGCCCGTACGGAACGACCGTTTGGTGACCGTCCCGCCCGTAGCGAGCGTCCCTTCAGCGACCGCAAGCCGCGAGAAGAGGGCGATCGCCCCCGTGGTGAACGCCCGTTCGGCGATAAGCCGCGTGGCACGAAACCTTTTGGTGACAAGCCGCGCGAAGGCAGGCCTTCCGGCGGCAAGCCCGGTGGTTTTGGTGGCAAACCGGCTTTCGGCAAGCCACGTGGCGATCGTTCCGAAGGTGGTTTTTCGGGCAAAGGTGCCGGGAGCGGCAAAGGTCCGGATCGCAAGGGGCCTGGAAATGGTCCTGGCGGCAAAGGTCCGGGTGGAAAACCTTCTGGTGGCAAGGGAATGACGCGTAATGCGGATCGTAGGCGGTGAGTTTCGCGGCAGGTCACTCGCCGCTCCGAAATCGAATACAATCAGGCCCACGATCGACCGTACGCGAGAAAGCCTCTTCAATATCCTGAGCCACGCCTATCCGGAAAGTCTTGAGGGTACGCGCATTCTCGATGTCTTCGCGGGTACTGGCGCGGTCGGGCTTGAGGCTTTGTCACGCGGTTGCCGCGTGGCTTTGTTCGTTGAGAACGGTGTCGAGGGCAGGGGCCTGTTGTGGGAAAACATCGATGCTCTGGGGCTGCATGGTCGCGCGCGTATTTTGCGCCGCGATGCCACCAAGCTCGGCAGCGTCAATAACATCGAACCCTTCGATGTCCTGTTTGCCGACCCGCCCTATGGCTTCGGTCATGGAGAGAAATCCATGCTGGCCGCACATCTGGGCGGCTGGCTGGTACCGGGTGCGCTTGCCATTCTCGAAGAGCGAGCCGATGTGCTTGTAACGGTCGATCCGGCCTTCAAGCTACTGGAAAGCCGCACCTTCGGGGATTCTGTCATGCACTTTTATCGCTACGAGCCTGAAGCGTCTGTTTGACCGCAATGACGCGCGACCTTGAGCGCGCGTCACTCTCCTGTCGTCTTTGTGTCATAGAGCGGGACAGCACATGACACGAAGGAGAGGCCGCACCCGTGGCTGATAAGAAAAAGAAGCTCTCTGGCAAGAAACGCAAGCGCAAAGACGCAGCGATAGACAATCTTGTACCAGAGGTGCGTGATCCGACATTCGCGTTGGCCCTGGGGGGCGGTGGCGCACGCGGCATCTGCCACATCAATATCGTCGAAGCGCTGGATGAGCTCGGCATTCGCCCGACGGCCATCGCCGGCTCGTCCATCGGCTCCATTATAGGTGCCGGCATGGCCGCCGGCATGAGCGGCCGCGATATCCGGGACTATACTCTGCAATTGATGGGCAGAAAGGGCAGCGTTGCCAACAAGCTCTGGAGCCTGGGAGCTGCCTCGATGCGCCACGCCGTATCCGGCTTTCGTCTGGGGCAGTTCAATCTTGAGCTTGTTCTCGATGCTCTTCTGCCATCGGCCATGCCAAAGACCTTCGAAGGACTGAAAATCCCGTTAAAAGTGACAGCGACGGATTATTATGCGCAATCGGAGGTCATCGTCGAAAGCGGCGATCTGCGTCAGGCGCTGGCAGCCTCCTCCGCCATTCCTGCCCTGTTCATGCCAATCCGCATGAATGATCGCATCATGATCGATGGCGGTATCTTCAATCCCGTCCCCTATGACCATCTGCTGGATAAGGCGGATATCGTGATCGCGGTGGATGTTGTCGGTGGTCCCGAGGGCGACGGCACGACGATGCCCAGCCGCTTCGAGAGCCTGTTCGGCGCCAGCCAGTTGATGATGCAATCGGTAATCTCGCTGAAGCTGCGCATGCATCCGCCGCATATTTTTCTGCGCCCGCCGGTCAATCGTTTCAAGGTTCTGGACTTCCGCAAGGCGCAGGAGGTCTTGGCGGAATCTGAGATAACGAAGGACGATCTCAAGCGGCAGATCGAGCGCCAGGTCGAGCTTTATCACCGTGGCCACGGCGTGGAGGTATAAGCATTTCGCTCAATTACCGGTGAAATGCCGCTTTGGCCTTGATGCGGCAGGTGCACCGCAATAAATGAAGGTCAACGAAAGGCCCATCTTATGTCCTCAGATATCGATTCCTCCAAGCTACTCGATCGTGCCAGCCAACTGGTCGATATGGCCCGGCGCGCTGGAGCCGATGAGGCGGATGCCGTCATCGTGCGGTCCCGTTCGCAATCCGTCGGCGTGCGGCTTGGCAAGGTTGAGAGCACCGAGTCCGCCGAAAGCGATGATTTCTCCCTGCGTGTCTTCGTCGGCAAGCGGGTGGCCAGCGTGTCGGCAAATCCCGGCTTCGACCTGAAGACATTGGCTGAACGTGCGGTTGCCATGGCCAAGGTTTCACCGGAAGACCCCTACGCCTGCCTCGCCGACAGCAATCGGCTCGCAAATTCCTACGACGACCTGCAATTGTTCGATCCGACCGAGATTTCTGCTGACGAGCTGCGCGAAGCAGCGTTGGCGGCAGAAGAGGCGGCGTTGGCTGTTCAAGGCGTCAGCAATTCCTCGGGCGCGGGTGCGTCCAGTGGCATGGGCGGTCTGGTGCTGGTGACGTCCCATGGTTTTTCTGGCAGCTATCTGGGCAGCCGGTTCGGCCGCTCCGTCAGCGTCATCGCCGGTGAAGGCACCAGGATGGAGCGTGACTACGAATATGACAGCCGTCTCTATTTTGCCGATCTCGACAAGCCCGAAGATATCGGTCGTCGTGCCGGTGAAAAAGCCGTCAAGCGCATCAACCCACGTCAGGTCGATACCGGAAGCAATATCACGGTCGTGTTCGATCCACGGATCGCTCGCGGCTTCGTCGGCGGCATTGCGGGCGCTATCAACGGTGCTTCCGTTGCCCGCAAGACCAGCTTCCTGCGTGACAAGATGGGCCAGCAGGTGCTGAAGAAGGGACTGTCGATTACGGATGATCCACAGATCGTCCGCGGCCCGTCATCACGCCCTTTCGATGGTGAGGGCGTTCGTGGCGAGAAGCTTGTGATGATCGAGGACGGCGTCCTGAAGCATTGGTTCCTGTCAACATCGACCGCCCGAGAAATTGGACTTGAAACCAATGGCCGTGGTGTGCGTGGGGGAACATCCGTATCTCCGGCCTCTACCAATCTGGCGCTGGAACCGGGCGATATCTCGCCACAGGATCTGATCGCCCAGGTCGGCACCGGCTTTTACGTCACGGAGTTGATCGGCCATGGCGCAAATCTGCTGACAGGGGAGTATAGCTGCGGCGCAAGCGGTTTCTGGATCGAAAATGGCGAAAAAGCCTTTCCGGTTTCGGAAGTGACCATCGCCTCCAATCTCAGGGATATGTTTATGCGCGTCACACCTGCAAACGACATAGACCGCAAATACGGCGTGGCAGCCCCGACGATTGCTATAGAAGGCATGACCATAGCGGGACGCTGATACCGTCAATCAACGGTTGCTTTGGCGCTTGCACCATGCGCATGTTCGGGGACTGGAAACCGGCCTCAGTCGAGGCCCGCGAAATGAACGACGATATAATGAGCGATACAACAGGGGCAGACTGGCGCTCCGATCTCGACCTAATCGTGGATGCTGCCCGGCAAGCGGGCCGCGTTGCCCTGAAGTTTTTTCGCAAAGACCCGGAAGTCTGGTGGAAAAGTGGCCATTCGCCCGTGAGCGCCGCTGACTATGCCGCCAACGAGGTGCTGGCCACTATACTCCAAAAGGCGCGCCCGGATTATGGTTGGCTTTCAGAGGAAACCGACGACAACGAAAACCGGCTGTCCAAGGAAACCCTTTTTGTGGTTGATCCGATCGATGGCACGCGCGCTTTCATCAATGGCAAGGACACATGGTGCGTCAGCGTGGCTGTCGTTCATCAGGGACGCCCGGTAGCAGCCGTTCTCGTGGCGCCCGCATTCGACGAGGAGTTCACGGCATCCCTTGATGCGCCTTCCATCAAGAATGGTCAGGTTCTGTCGACCTCGTCTTCCATTGTCGGGCAAATACAGCTGGCTGCGCCGGACGTTGTGATCGCTCGGCTGCCAGAAAATCTGAAGTCGCGCATTCATCGCATCCCGCATGTGCCATCTCTGGCTTACCGGCTTGCCATGGTGTCGGACGGCCGCATCGACGGCACGTTGGTCATGGCCAATGCCCATGACTGGGATTTGGCTGCAGCCGACCTCATTCTCGAACAGGCTGGCGGAAAGCTGGTCGATCTATCGGGAAATCCCCTCATCTACAATCGTGCCAGTGTCCGTCACCCTGAACTATGCGCCGCAGCACATCATATCTTGCCGGAATTGTTGGCGTCTCTGAACCTATCTGCCAGAGGTTGATTTTCACGACGAAATATCGCAGATGAGAACCTCTCCGGGCAATAGACCATTAGAAAGAAGAGAAGAAAAATGACTGTAGCGGGCGACCAGAAACAGCTTCTGCATCTCGTATTCGGCGGCGAACTCGAAAATCTTCAGGACGTACAGTTTCGCGATTTGAAGGCGCTGGACATCGTCGGTATCTATCCAGACTATGCAACGGCACTGACCGCCTGGAAGTCAAAGGCACAGCAGACTGTGGATAACGCCCATATGCGTTATTTTATAGTGCATATGCACCGCCTTCTCGACCCGCAAAGCAATTAAGCGCTGCTTTTTGACTATATTTGTACTATAGCGGACAGAGGTTGATGCAAGCGAGTCTCTTTGGCAGAGATTGCAGCCTCCAGGGGCGTCGGAATTTTCGCCGGTCCGTGTCTGTCTGAAACAAAAAAGACGCATTTTTGTAACAAACCGTTTCCACGCATCGACCTGAAAGTCGCGAGGCTGCTTGGAAGCGACGATGCCGAACCATAAAGACTGAACACGCTGACATCTCGCGTTTCTTGAACGCGAGATGTCAGCGGAGATCACAGGGGAAAGCTTTGCGCGAAATGATCGAAGGCAGCATGTCATGAACAGCCGAATCGTACGTTTCGCCCTTTCGGGTTACAGAATTGCAGGGGCCGCAGCCTATCCCTTCGCCCGTCCCTACCTCATGTATCGCTCTGCCAAGGGCAAGGAAGACAAATACCGCCGCATGGAGCGTTTCGGTTATCCCAGCAAGGAGCGCCCGCGCGGCCCTCTGATCTGGTTTCACGCCGCAAGCGTGGGAGAGACACTGGCGCTCGTTCCGCTCATCCGAGAGATCAGAAAACGTGACATTCACGTTCTTTTGACCACAGGCACCGTCACCTCCGCAGAGCTCAGCCAAACGCGCCTGGGCGATGATGTGATCCACCAATATGTGCCGCTCGACGTCAAATTCTCCATCTCCCGTTTTCTGACATACTGGTCACCGGACGCGGCTGTTACCGCCGAGTCCGAGATATGGCCTGTGACGATGATGGAACTGGAGCGTCGCCATATTCCGCAAATCCGTGTCAACGCAAGGCTTTCTGACCGGTCCTTCGGGCGTTGGCACAGCCATTCCGCGTTTGCAGAAGCGCTGTTCAGCAAATTGGCCCTGGTCGTCGCGCAGTCGGATGTCGATGCTGAACGCTTTCGTGACCTCGGCTCATGGCCTGTCGTCGTCTCCGGCAACCTGAAAGGCGACACAGACCCGCCGCCGTGTGATGCGGCTGCCCTTGACACCTGTCGCCGTCAGATCGGCAATCGCAAGACCTGGGCTGCCATTTCGACATTCGATGGCGAGGAGAAGGCCGCAGCGACTGTTCATACGGCGATCAAGTCGCGCAACGGGCAACTCACCATTATCGTCCCACGTCACCCCGAACGGGCAGACGAGATTGAAACCATGCTGAAAGGTATGAACCTGACGGTCGCGCGCCGCAGCCGCAATGATGTCATTACGCCGCAAACGGATATTTTCCTTGGTGATAGCATCGGCGAAATGGGTCTTTACCTTCGGCTTACGGAGCTTGCCTTTGTCGGGCGTTCGCTGATGGCGGAAGGTGGGCAAAACCCTCTGGAGCCAGCCATGCTCGGTTGCGCGGTTTTGTCCGGCGCCCATGTTCAGAATTTTCGAGAAGCCTATCAGAAGCTGCTACGCTCTGGTGGTGGACGTATTATCCGCGATGTAGAAATGCTGGCAAAGGCCGTGCACTACCTGCTTGTAAACGACAATGAGCGCTACAAGATGATCGATGCAGGCGGCAAGGTCATTCAGGATATGCGCGGCGCCTTGTCTTCGACCATCAAGGCTTTGGAGCCCTACATAAATCCGTTGACGGTGACCGCTAAACTCCAGCCGCGCAGCGCGGTCGGCTGATCGTGGGCACGGCTGAAGCTCCTAGGTCGGCTGCGGCCATTGCTGCCATCCTGTTCGACAAGGACGGTACACTCATTGGCTACGATGCGAGTTGGGGGCCTGTGAACCGTGAACTGGCCGCGATTGCCTCGCAAGGGGACGCGGAACTGGCAAACAGGCTACTATCCTCATGCGGTATGGACCCTTTGACTGGTCATGTCATGCCAGACAGTCTGCTTGCCGCTGGCAACACCGTGCAAATCGCCGAAGGTCTGATTGCCGCCGGCTCACCTTGCGACGTGTCTGAACTCACAAAACGCCTTGACCAGCTTTTTACCAATGCCGCTGAAAAATCGGTTGCTGTGACAGACCTCAAAGCCTTCTTCGCGCGATTGAAGGGCAGGGGCTTCAAGCTGGGCATCGCCTCCAGCGACAACGAAGCTTCCATTCTCAAGCTTGCAAGACGCTTTGGCTTTGAAGCGGACCTTGATTTCGTCGCAGGCTACGACAGCGGGCACGGCACCAAACCGCAGCCGGGCATGGTCCTTGGCTTCTGCCAAACCCTCGGTTTGGCCCCGGAACGTGTGGCTGTGGTGGGTGATAACAATCACGATTTGCACATGGGCAGACATGCAGGTGCCGGTTTGCGCATCGCTGTTCTTACCGGCACGGGTTCGAAACAAAGCCTGTCGGCAGATTGCGATTATTGTTTCGACGACATTACCGGCTTGGAAGACCTGCTGCCTCAGCGTCCTGCATCTTGAGCCGTGAGCAATTGGGCTTATCTCTTTGTCTCCAAGGGGAGAGGAAACCAAGCGGCGCTGGCATGCCTTTGCCATGGCGTTGCCAATAGGCAGAAGTCGCAAAGGACCATGATGTCATTCCGCTCAAACCCGCGTCCTTTGCAAAATCCTTACCTTTCTGGCAGATACCTGCGGTAATCGATGAGGGGAATGCGGGGTTTTTAGGCTTATGGTTTCGGAAGCACCGCCATTCTGGTGGGAAAAATCCGGTTGGCAGGCGTGGGCGCTGGCGCCGTTTTCGTTCGTCTACGGCAAAGTCGCGGGCCGTACGATGAAGAGGGCGAAGCGGGCATCCGTTCCCGTTCCCGTCATCTGCATCGGCAACTTCACCGTCGGTGGTGCGGGCAAGACGCCGACCGCGATCGCCATTGCCAGAGCCGCCCTCGCCAAAGGGCTGAAGCCCGGCTTTCTCAGCCGTGGGTACGGCGGCACGCTGGATGTGACCACACTGGTTGATGCCCACCATCACCGCTCTGCCGCGGTGGGTGATGAACCCCTGTTGCTGGCACGCGAGGCAACAGCCGTCATTTCCAGAAAACGTGTCGAGGGCGCAAAGCGTCTGGTTGCAGAGGGGGTCGACCTCATCATCATGGATGACGGGTTTCAGAGCGCTCGGCTGACACTGGATTACGCTCTTGTTGTTATCGATACCCAGCGTGGTATCGGTAACGGCCATCTCGTTCCAGGCGGTCCCGTTCGCGCACCGCTGGACGAGCAGATGCGCCAGCTCTCGGCCATTTTGAAAGTAGGTGACGGACAGGCGGCGGATGCTATCGTTCGTACGGCGGCGCGTGCAGGCAAACCCGTTTTCGTCTCGTCTATCCGGCCCAGGCCCCAGCCCAATTTTGCGGGTAAACGTGTTCTGGCCTATGCCGGCATTGCTGATCCTGACAAATTCTACCGGACGGTCGAAGCACTGGGCGCTGAGATTGGAGTGAAACGGGCGTTCTCGGATCACCACCATTTTAGCGATGAGGAAATGCGTGACCTGCTGGACATGGCCAGCAAGAGAAATCTGCTGCTCGTGACCACTGCCAAGGATGCCGTTCGCCTGAATGGACACCACGGCGCCGCAGCCGAATTGCTCTCCAGCACCCTCGTCATCGAAATCGACATGGTCTTTGACGATCCCAATGCTGCACATGTGATGATCGATACCGCCATTGCGAATTATCGCCGACGACGGCTACATAAAATCTAGCTCGACAACCCTCAATCGATGAATCTTGCGCGCTCCACGGAACAATCCGATCCTTGGCGAGCTTTCATGAGAACATGAACATAAATAGTGTTCGTAAGAGAGTTGAGGAGGAATTTATGCCGCAGGGTCCAGAAAAGAAAGTTTTTACTCCAACGGAAAGCCGCCAAGGTTTTAAGGGAAGCCCGGTGCTGGTGATTCTGGTGATCAGCCTCGTGCTGGCGGGCGCAGTCTGGATGGTTGCCGAGACCTGGGGGGAGGCCACAGCGCCCGCGACCACTGAGACGCAGCCCGCGCCAGGCCCGTCCAATGCGCCCGCCGATCCCGGCGCCCGCGCAGCCGGCTCGTTCGATAACAACACGCCATCTGGTGCGGCACCGGCAACAGGTGGCACCGACAGCAACCCCAATCCCGGCCAGCCAGCCCGACCCGCTCAGCCAGCACCATAACCCAGCACCGTGAAACAGAAATAAAAAAAACCGGGCGATGCCCGGTTTTTTAGTGTTCTGAGGTCAACCGGGCATCATGCCCGGCTCACGTGATCTTCAGCACCTTAAGCAGCTTTCTGCGCCGCTGCATTGACGGACTTGCCGGCAAGCGTGGTTAGCGCTTCGTCTGTCTTGGACTCTTCCTGCAGTGTCGCGTCCAGAAGCGGAACGACCTTGTCGTAGCCAAGCTTCTGAGCCCATGCCTTCAGCGTGCCGTAACGGGCGATTTCGTAATGTTCCACCGCTTGTGCGGACGAAATCAGGCCTGCGTCGAGCGCCTGGGTACCCTTGTAGTCTTCGATGATCTCTTCGCCTTCCGCGAGAATACCCTGGATCGCTTCGCAGGTCTTGCCTTGCGCGCGCTTTCCGATCAGCTCAAAAACCTCCTGGAGGCGTTCGATCTGCCCCTGGGTTTCTTCCTTGTGCTTTTCGAAAGCCGCCTTCAGTTTCGGGTCGGTTGCAGCACGTGCCATTTTCGGCAGTGCTTTCAGCACTTGCCGCTCGGCATAATAGATGTCTTTCAGTGTGTCATAGAAAAGGTCGTCGAGTGTCTTCTCGGCCATTGTTAGCTCCCATTGAAAAACGTGCGATTGATGATGCACGGGTCTTTAACAGGGAGAGATACGCATAGTTCCTGATGGGTTGCGCGCAATGTTAATTATATTTTAGAAATATATTTTTTAATTGTAAAATCAGGTGCTTCGCCGTTGGTTGGGCAGGGCGCCTGCGCGCTTCTCCGCCTCAAAGGATGCAGCGGCATCGGCATAGGCTTCCTGTCGCACAACGCTCCAGTAGCGCAGTTCATCCAGTGGAATGAGTTTACCGGTCATGGCGCAGACGACATGGGAGCCGGTTTGCACGATGCGCATATCGCCATCGAGATATTCGACCTTCGCTTCACGATGGCTTCCGCCTTCAAATCTGTTCATACCTGCGTCTCCGTGGATGCTACCTTTTTAAAGACGGCTTTACCGGAATGCCAGCCCGCGAATTGCCCATAATCTCAACTTCTGCCAAAAAGTTTTTCGATATCCGCAAGCTTGAGCTCGATATAGGTTGGACGTCCATGGTTGCACTGGCCGGATCCCGGAGTGTTTTCCATTTGCCTCAGCAGGGCGTTCATCTCTTCAGGCCGCATGCGTCTGCCCGCGCGCACCGACCCATGGCAGGCCATGGTGGCCGCGACATATTCGAGTTTGTTAGCCAGGCTGCCCGCCGTATGCCATTCTGCAATCTCGTCGGCCAGTTGCCGCACCAGGCCTTGCACATTGACCTCACCCAGCATGGCAGGGGTTTCGCGCACAGCGACCGCACCGGGTCCAAATCGCTCGATGGACAGTCCCATGCTATCGAACTCGCCCGCATGGTCCATCAGCCGGTCGCAGTCCTCCTCCGGCAGATTGATGATTTCTGGAATGAGCAAGACTTGCGAGGCGGGCCGCTTGGAATGCAGGGCTTTGCGAATTTCCTCGAAGACCAGCCGCTCATGCGCTGCATGCTGATCGACGATGACGAGGCCGTCTTCGGTTTGCGCCACGATGTAGTTGGCGTGAACCTGCGCGCGTGCAGCGCCCAGCGGATAGCGCGCTGGCTCCGACACCTGCGTTGCATTTTCGGGGGTGTCATAGCGGTCCGCTCGCGCCGTCGGCATGGTGATGTCTGTAAAGCGGGACTGGTCTGTTTCCTGCAGCGCCACACCACCTTGCGCGGCAAGCGGTCGGGAGGGCGAAGTGGCTGGCGACCATGCCTGCGAGGCAAACGGCCGAATATTTGATGGGCTATAGCCGGGACGAAAGGCATTCATCATCTGCGCCGCACCGGTGGTGGACGCACGATCGCCCTCGCGGCTCAGCGCCTGGCGCACAGCGCCGACGATCAGTCCACGGACCAGGCCGGGATCACGAAAACGAACATCGGACTTGGCCGGATGGACGTTGACGTCCACGAAAGCCGGATCGAGCTGCAAAGACAGAACCGCAATCGGGTAGCGGCCATGCGGTATGGTTTCGGCATAGGCGCCGCGGATGGCGGACAGCAACAGCTTGTCCTGCACAGGGCGCCCGTTCACGAACATATATTGATGAGCCGAATTTCCACGGTTAAAGGTGGGTACGCCAGCAAACCCCGAAAGCGTAACGCCCTCTCGTTCGGCATCGATCTCGATGGCATTGTCCTTGAAATCGGCTCCGAGAATTTGTGCCATGCGTGCCAGATGGTCGTCACCGGTCGTTGGAAATTCCAGCGTCGAACGGTCGGTGCCCGATAGCACGAAGCGGATATGGGGAAAGGCGATGGCCATGCGCTTGACGATTTCCGTGATCGCACCTGCCTCAGCCTTCTCGCTCTTCAAGAATTTCAGCCGTGCTGGCGTTGCGAAAAACAGGTCGCGGACTTCAACGATCGTACCGGTATTGGAGGGGGCGGGCCGGACAGGCGACAGTTTTCCACCGGCCACCGAGATGATCGCGCCCTCCGCCGCGCCCTGCTGGCGGCTGGTAATGGTCAGTTTGGCAACCGAGCCGATCGACGGCAGCGCCTCACCACGGAAGCCCAGCGTACGAATGTCATCCAGCGTGGCTGATATTTTGGACGTGCAGTGCCTACGGATTGCCAGCTCCAGATCGGAGGGCGACATCCCACATCCATTGTCGGAAATGCGGACAAGACCCTTGCCGCCGCCAGCCGTTGCTATCTCGATGCGCGTGGCGCCGGCATCGATGGCATTCTCGATCAGTTCCTTCGCGGCGCTGGATGGACGCTCTATCACCTCGCCGGCGGCGATCTGGTTGATGAGCGTTTCTGACAATTGCTTGATGGACATGGTGCTATTTTCGTGGATTCGGGCCGGTTGTGAAAGGAAAATCGGTGCACGCCCGTCAGATGTGCCCGTTGTCCCGCCAATTCTTTCGCAGCGCACAGCGTTAAGTGGGTCTTAAGGTAAAACTTCTAAAGTCGGATCAACTTGAAATGAGTGCAGAACCAAGTCCCTTCGGCCGGTCCGAAGGGTATGCGACGGAAAGCAGGGTCCCGTCCGCATAGCCAGGAAATCTGCTTCAAGCCACCAGCCCGCATGTCCCATATCGTCAGCCATTTCGGTGCGGCCCCCGGCCCGTTTGAAAGTATAATTCGCCTTGAGACGTGCGTGTGAGGTTTTACGATGAGTGCGATGGCGTCTGTTCAAGCAGACACTCACGCTGTCATGCTCGACGTGATCTGCGACGCGATTTCGTCTGCCCTCATCATTTACGATCGCGATGATCAGATCATTTTCGCCAGTCGTAGAATCCTGAGCTATTTTGCGTTGTGCGAAACCAAGATCGCAGTCGGAACCCGCCTTCGTGATTTTTTGGCATCCCTGTATGATTGTCAGAAGGTTTCAGATGCGCAAACGTCGCCCCACGATGTCGAGCGGGAAGACTGGATCGCCGATCGACTGGCATCTCATTGGAAGGAACGGTCGGAGTGCGTAGAGCATGCCGCCGGTGACCGTTGGCTGCGCCTCATGAAACGACGCATGCCATCTGGTATGGGTATCTGCGTCATATCCGACATTTCTGAACAGAAGAAGCGTGAGGATCAATGGCGCTGCGATATCGAACGTGTGCAGTTGACTGAAGAAATTCTGGATACGTTGCCCATTTCGATTTTCGTCAAGGATTTTAACACCACCTATGTCGCTGTTAACAAGGCTGGTTGCACGCTGATGGAGACATCTGCCGACCTCATCCTGGGGCGGACGGTGTCTGATATCCACTCCGATCCGCTGGCCTCCCGCATCGACGCGATGGATCGCCACGTTCTTGAAACGGGTTTGCCCGGTATCCTGCCGGAACGCGTCACCCGCGTGAGTGGTGAGGAAGTCCTTGTCATCACCCGCAAGCAAAGGGTCGGCAAGCCCGGTCGCTATTTCCTCGTCACCACCATGGATGACGTGACAACCTTTGCAACGGCCGGCGTGGATGGCAGCCGAGTCATCCCCGGTCTGGAGCATATGACCTTTACACCATCGTCCTACATGGACGACGAGTTTCATCAGGCATCGCAAATATTGAAAGGCCGAGCCGTCCTTCTGGTGACGCCCAATGCCCAGCTCGGTGAGGTTGCTCACGAGAAAATTGTTGCGCTCGGGGTTGATTGTGCGGTTGCATCGGGCCGGGCGGAGCAAAAAGCCTTCATGGAGTTCGCTGCCTCAGCGAATGTTCGCATCGACCTTGTGATTGTCGATGTGCAACTGGAGATGGCCTGCCTTGATGTGTCGCATGCCTATGGTATCGATACGATGACGTTCGATGATGTCCAGCTGGGAAGCTCGCTCATCGACCAGATGACCCGCCATTTCCGTATGCGCGGTCAGGTCGCCAATGGGGCGCCGACAGATGGCAATTGGGAAATTACATCTGCCCCAACGCCTGTGATCGTCAAAAAAACCGGGCTTGATGTCCTCGTGGTCGAAGACAACAATATCAACCAGATCGTCTTCTCGCAAATCCTCGAGGGTCTGGGCCTGAGCTATAAGATTGCTGCCACAGGCAGGGATGCCATCCGCGCATTTGATCAGGAAAGACCATCCTTTGTCTTGATGGATACGACGCTGCCCGACTTCGATGGCTTTGAAGCAACGCGAAGACTGCGCAAGATGACAGTGACAGAGCGTACCCACATACCGATCATCGGTGTCGTATCGTTGGCCTTCGATGGGGATCGTCAGGCGTGTATCGATTCGGGCATGGACGATATGTTGCTGAAACCCGTCAGCCCAGACATGGTGGAAGCCTTGTTCAAGCGCTATTTGCCTCAGCAAGTCTCTGGAATGGTGAGTTGATACTGATAAATAAGCATTTGCAAAATCAACTAACGCTAAAATCAGTGGCTATTTGTGGAACTTCAGCGATAGTGATTCTGGACGAACGACTCATTTTGAAATCCGTACTCTCCCACAATTTATCGTCCAGGATGCGCGAATGAAATCGCCAGACCCCAATGCGCCGCAGGTCAGCCAGCACGAATTGCAGGCCATGGCATACAGCGATCCGCTCACGGGTCTGGGAAACCGTTACCGCCTGCGTGACAGGGTGCGCATGCTGGCTGCCGAACGCTCCAGCGATCCCGCACCTTTCACAATCGGTGTCGCCAACATTGACGGCTTCAAACCCATCAACGATCTTTTCGGCGTGGCTGCCGGCGACGAAATCCTCTGTCAGGTCGCCCATCGCCTCAAGGCCTGTGTGCCGGATGGTGCCATCGTCACTCGCCACGAGGGCGACGAGTTTGCATTCGTGTTGCCGCTGGTCTTCGAACGGGTCGGCGCTGAGCGCGTGGGGCAGATGATCAAGGATGTACTATCAGCGCCTTATGATCTGGGGGACCGCAATGTCCGGCTGTCGTCGTCCTTCGGCTTTGCCGTCTATCCTTTCGCAGGCGAGGATTTCGAGGATTTGTTGAAAAGTGCCGAGACGGCGCTTTACCGCTCCAAACGGCGGGGGCGCGGTCAGATCACCGTCTATTCGCGCGAGATCGCACAGGAAATGAAG
Organism: Rhizobium skierniewicense; assembly: GCF_014196515.1. Classification (GTDB taxonomy): domain Bacteria; phylum Pseudomonadota; class Alphaproteobacteria; order Rhizobiales; family Rhizobiaceae; genus Agrobacterium; species Agrobacterium skierniewicense. Next base: position 299,080 of record NZ_JACIDV010000002.1, read on the forward strand.
CGCGCCACGCAACTGGAACAGGCGCTTAGAAATGCCATTATCACCGATTCCGTCGACGTGCACTTCCAGCCGATCGTGCGTTTGAGCGATGGAATTGCTGTCGGTTTCGAGGCTTTGGCTCGCTGGAACGATCCGGATCTCGGCTTCGTCTCTCCAGCGACCTTCGTACCCTTGGCCGAAGAGCGCGGCTTTATCGATGCTCTCTCGGAAACGCTGCTGCGCAAGGCGGCCGAAGCGGCACTGTCATGGCCGCGCGAACTGTTCCTGTCTTTCAATCTATCGTCTGCTCAGTTGATGGACCCGGGCACAGCGGAAAACATTCTGTCCATTTTGCGACGGGTGGGGCTTGATCCTCGGCGGTTGGAACTGGAAATTACCGAGACGGCGGTCATGACGTCCGCTGAAACCGCCCAACGCATCATCAGCGACCTAAAGCGAGAGGGCGTTCGTATTTCACTTGACGATTTCGGAACCGGTCAGTCCAGCCTGGGAAGGTTGCGTGACTTCTCCTTCGACAAGGTCAAGATCGATCGGGCCTTCGTGTCGCGGATCAGCACGGATCGCCCTTCGGAGCACATCATAAAGGCCATCGTCGCCATGTGTGACGGGCTTGATCTTGAGGTCGTCGCAGAGGGGATAGAAGACAGAAGCGAGGCAGAGAAACTTCGCAGTCTGGGTTGTGCAATGGGGCAGGGCTACTTCTATGGCCGCCCGGTGGATGCCGCAACCACCCACCGTTATCTTCAGGAGAACCATCGCGAATTGTCTCCGCAGAGCCGCGATTTCGGATAGTCTTGGAGACGGGCTCGATCAGACTTTATAAGCCTGATCGAAAACACCCTTGACCTCTATTCCAACATCGACAGTGGTCCCATAAAGCGGATTGGCCTTGATCGTTTCTGCGTCTAGACCCTCGCAGGCCGATGTCACAGCCAGGCGGTTGGCGGATGCGCCAAAAAACGCAGGGCAGGTGCTTTGGGCAGCCGGCACTTCATAGCGGTCCAGATGGAGACCCTTGGGCGAGTAGCGATCCACTGCACCCATTCCCCAGCAGGCGTTCCAGATATTGCCGTCCGCATCGCAGACAGAGCCGTCACTGCCGCCTTTCTGACCAGCCCGGTCAATCAATACGGTGCTTGTGCCTGTGGGAAGCCCCGTTGCAGGATCAAGCGGCACCGACATGAGCTGATTGATCCGTGTGTCGACATAATATCCGGTGGCACCGTCTGGTGAAAAGCAGATGGAATTGGAAATGCTGATGTCGGCAAACAGCGTCGTCACCACGCCCTTGGCAACGTGGTATATGCTTCCAGCCTTGTCTTCCGCCTTCTTGCCCATGGTGCCGATCCACAACGCGCCGCTCTGGTGCACGCGGCCGTCGTTTGAGCGGTTGCCTGGCTTGCCCGGTTCGAAGTCCGCATGAAGAAAAAGGTCGCCGGTTGCCCGGTCACGAATGAAAAGCCCTTCTTCCGATGCCAGCAACTGTCTTTTGTCATCGATCCGCGCGACAACGCTTGCCATGAAGGGCAGGGCGTGAACCGTCTTAGTATCGGTTTGCGGGTCGTATTCGTGCAGCTCTTTCCCAAGAATGTTGAGCCAGCACAGTCTACCCGTGATCGGATCGAAGCTTGGGCCTTCACCCAGCAGCATCTGGGTATGATCCAGCACCGTCCCGGCAAATGGGTGAATGTCAGCCATGTCTATGCTCCCACCGCTATGTCATACGCCTTTATGGTGAGAACAGCACGTTCCTGCACCTCTGCAGCCGTCATTCCGGGTTTGTAGAGACTGGTGCCAAGGCCGAATGCAGTGACTCCGATGCTGGTATAGTCGCTGAAATTCTTGTCGGAAACGCCGCCGACTGCCGCTACCAGCGTGTCTTTTGGCAATATGGCGCGAATGGCAGTGATGCCCGATGGCCCAAGAACGCTGGCGGGGAAGAATTTCAGGCCTGTCGCCCCTGCCTTCAGCGCCAGAAGTGCCTCGGTTGGTGTCAGAACGCCTGGCATGGTGACCATGCCTTTTTCGCGCGCGGCGGTGATGACCTCGACGTCCACGTTAGGGCTCACCATGAGTTTGCCGCCCGCCGCATCGAGATTGGCAACATTCTCCACGGTCAAAACAGTGCCAGCGCCGATGAGGGCATCTGACGGCGCAAGCTTGGTCGCGATTTCGATCGAGCGAAAGGCGTCCGGCGAATTGAGTGGAATCTCGATAGCCCGCAGGCCACTTTCCAAAAGGCCTGTCACGACGGCTTCCGTCTCTTCCGGGCGGATGCCGCGAAGGATGGCGATGAGTGGGTACTTCATATCTGGGAATGGAATGCGCATTTCAGGTATTCTCCTCATTGCCAAATGGCGTTGGCAGCTGCCACAAGCCCACGGCGAACGGCGTCATCGGCGTCGATGGTTACAAAGTCGATAGATAATGCGGCAAAAGCCGCCTTGTAGAGTTCTCCCAGCGCACCGGATGCGACCAGGATGACCTTGGCATCGTTGCGCCCACTCGAACGAGCGCCCGCAATCTCAAGTCCGATCATCGTACCGGACAGTTTCGCTTTTGCATCTGTGGCGGAAAGTCCATGCAGAAGCTGCCCGGATCGGACCGTAAACAGCCGGTTCGTTGCCATTTGCGGGTTCTCGTAACTTTCAGCGACGGCGCCCTGGAACGCGGGAAGATCACCAGCGACGGTTTCCGCACCCTCCACCGCATGCGACAGGATGGAGTGCTTCGAGATCACGTCGAACAGTTCACCGGTCATGTAGGTGGAAAAGCCGGTGACCTTCAGATTGCTGACGCTGACCCATTTCGAATGGGTGCCGGGCATGCAGACAAGCTGCTCGCCGGTCGCGTAATCAGCGGATAACGCACCGAGAAGCTGGGTTTCTTCGCCACGCATCACATCTGGCGTATCCTGCGACCGTTGCGCCAGTCCCGGGAGGATGCGGATGTCGGCAGCCTCTCCCGGCACGCGAACCGCACCTTTCAGCACATCTGCCAGATCAGCGGGTACGTCCACATAACCTGCCTCGACCCAGCCCTGGCGAGCACCCGCCATGCCACAGACAACGACGGGCAGGTCAGACGGTGCGGAAAGGGCAGAAAGATGTGAAGCCAGAACGTCGGGAAAGCCGGTCCGCATGGCAGTGGTCATGCCTTCGCCACTGCGCCGCTCGCCCAGTATCTCACCGGATTTGCTCATAAGCCAGAGCCGGAAGCTCGACGTTCCCCAGTCCACGGCAACAAATGCGGCATCAGCCATTAGAGAAGACCTCCATCGATAATCAGTGTTTGGGCCGTCATGGCAGCAGATGCCGATGAGGCCAGAAATAGGCATGGGCCGACAAGATCATCGGCAATCAGGGTGCGCTTGAGGCACTGGCGCGCGACGGTCTGCGAAATAGAGGCGTCAGTCAGCCACAATTCCCTTTGTCGTTCAGTGACGATCATGCCGGGTAAAATGGCGTTGACGCGAATATTTTCAGGTCCCAGCCTGCCAGCAAGGCTCTTCGTCAGGCCGATGATTCCAGCCTTGGCGGTGGCGTAAGCGGGCAGTTCACCCATGTTCAGCAGATAGGAAATGGACGAAAAGTTGATAATCGACGCACCTTGCGCAAAGCGCAGATAGGGAAGCGCCGCTTGCGTGACGAAAAAGACTGGTTTCAGATTAACCGCATGGTTCGCATCCCAATAGTCGCTGGTAACGGTGTCGATATCGTGCCGATCGTCCCGGGCGGCATTGTTGATAAGCACCTTGATGCCACCCAACGCTTTGGCCGCCGTTTCCACCGCCTGTGCCAATTGTGACTGGTCACGAAGGTCGGCTTTGACGAAGGTGACGGAATGAAGGCTTGTCACCGACAGTCTCTCGACAAGCGCCTCGCTCGCTGCCTGATCGATATCGATAAAGGCGACTTTCGCACCGCGCGCTGCGAAGGCCGTGACAAGGCAGGCGCCAATGCCTGAACCACCACCGGTTATCAGCACGCCCTGATCCTGAAATTCGGAAAGCTGTGCCAGAAACTCTGTCGCCATGACGTCCGATGCGGATTGCAAGTTCCATTATTTGGAACTATGTTTCATTTAACGGAATATTGCCTCCGACCTCCACCCAAAGTCAAGTGCGACCACTGCGCACGCGGACATTAGCATGGCACTCAATGATATGAAGACGATACGTCACAGCAGCACGGGAACGCTTGGTAAAGCCATATCGCTTCTGGAAATGGTCGTCATGTCGTCTCAGCCGCTTCGTTTTACCGATATTCTGGACCTTTCCGGCCAACCACGCGGCACGCTCCATCGCCAGTTGGTGCACCTGCTGGAGGAAGGCTTGCTGGAGCAGAACGAAGATCAGACATACAGCGCAGGGGTGCGTCTCCTCACCTTTGCCGCTCAGGCCTGGAACACGAACGATCTCCGATCCATCGCGGCACCGCATCTTCGCCTCCTGCATGAGAAAACTCAGGAATCCGTTCATCTTGGCGTTCTGCGAGGCGCGGAAATCGTCTATCTCGACAAGATCGATGGAAAGCATGCGGTGCGGATGCACTCGCAGATAGGACGCGTCTCTCCGGTCTATTGTACAGGTGTTGGAAAAGCTGCTCTCTCACTCTTGTCGAAACAAGAGCTGGATGACGTCATCGATGCTATCATCTTTCGGGCTTTCACGCCCAGCACCGTCAAGACCGCTGCCGAGTTGAAAAAGCAGGTTGCCGAAATCCGACATCGTGGCTTTGGCTTTGACCTTGAGGAACATGAGACCGGCATTCAGTGCATCGCGGTGCCGGTTCATGCGGCTGGCACAAAAAATCACGCTGCAATTTCGGTGACCGGGCCGGCCTACCGCCTCACCAAGCAGTGTTTGGAAGGGTGGGCGGACCTCATTAGAGGGGCGGCGAAGAATATTTCCAGCGATCTGTCTGTACGCCTTTCACCCGCCCATTCCTAAGTCGCACTCCCCAGCCGAGCGTTGGCTGCAGGTCACGACCGGACTGTTCGCAAAAGGCAACTTTTGTGTGCAAAAAAATTAAACGGTTATTTATTGGTGCTGGAATTGCATGTATAGACTCTGACAGAAGCCTAAATCGCAAAGAAATATGGATGATGTCCAAGCCAGATTTTTCCAGTCCCGCACCCTTGGTAGCGGAGTGTGCTCAGGAAGTGGCGGAACTCAAAACCCAATTCGACATCTTTCGTTTTCTGAAGAGGGTCACTGAATCCTTTTCGATGAGAGCCTTCATGGTGGTCAACCTTCCTACCAACACGTCGCTGGAATTGTCGGATTATACCATCATAACCAACTGGCCTGCAGAGCTTTTGCATCAGTACGATCATGAAGGATTGCTTACCCGCAGCAATGTGCTGCGCAATTTGAAGCATTCCAGCGTTCCATTCTGGGTCAACAAGGAGTTCGTGGTTCGCGGTCACGATGAGGCATCCATCAAGAGCATCATTGAACTCTTTGATCGCTTTGAAATGATCAATTCCATATGGTGTCCGGTTCAAGATGCAACGGGTCAGCGCGGAGCCATATCCTTTAGCGGAAACCGATCAGCTTTTTCTCCAACAGAGATGGCCGAGATTGCGTTCATCTCCGCCCATGTTTTCAGCCGTCTCGCTTATGTGCGAAGTCTCGATGCGCGTATTCCCGATACATTGACGGACCGTGAAATCGACTGTCTGAACTGGACGGCGGCGGGAAAGACAAGTGTGGAGATCGCCGAAATCCTCAGCTTATCAGAGCATACCGTCAACCATTATCTGAACCGTGCAACCAAGAAGCTCAATACTGTCAATCGCACCCAAGCGGTCGCCAAGGCTTTACGTGTCGGTTTGATAAAGTAGTCATTTTTTCCATTTTTCGATTGTTATCTTCCGCTACGTAAGCAATTCTCGCTTTTACTTGCGGCAGAGGAGATTCGTTTGTCGGCGTCGAAGAACTTCAAAGCTGGATTTTCTCCGACAGTTGATTGTGCGACGCTTGTTGTTGCTGTTGAAAAAGGGTTTGCGGCCGACGAGGGCGTGACCCTTGAATTGCTGAAAAAAAACAGCACGGACGAGCTTCTGGCCGAATGGAACAGAGGTGCTCTTCACGGTCTCCATCTGTCGGCATCCTTACCCGTCGCCTCGGCGCTCGGTCTTCCTGTACTTCCCGCTGACCTCATCGCGCCCTTCGTTTTGGCCACTGGCGGCGCGACTTTGGTCGTATCTCAGTCTTTGCACAAAGATCTGGTCGGTGAGGGTATGAAAATACCTGATCCCGCAACAGTCGCGCGGGCGCTGGCTCGTGTCGCCCTCTCCCGCCAGACCTCCGATCTTGCCCGGCTGGTCTTTGCCGTCGAGCATCATTTGTCCGTATCGGCATTCGAACTGCGCTATCTGCTGGCGAGCGCACGTCTTCCCGCCGATTGCGAGATCAGCTTTATGCCGACGTTCCCCGCCAATATGCCGGATTTGCTGGAGAATGGACAGATCGACGGCTTTTACGTTGCCGAGCCTTACGGCAGCGCCGCTGTCTTACAAGGGACCGCTCGCATCGTAACCACAAAATCACATATCTGGCAGAATGCACCTGAAAAGGTCTTGGCAGTCTCGCAAGACTGGTCAGAGGCTTATCCTGCGACGCTGGAGTCGCTTCTGCGGGCGCTGTATCGAGCGGGTGAATGGTGCGCCAGCAGCGCCAATTACGAAGAGCTTTCCGATATTCTTTCAGCGGCGGATTACCTCGACATGGATCGCGATCTCATATTGCCGGCACTGACCGGCTATATCTCGCATTCACCCGCCCGGATGCTGGAATGCAGCAGCTTCTTTTCCACCAGCGGCAAAGCTGCCAACTTTCCCTGGCAAAGTCAGGCACTGTGGTTCTTCAGCCAGATGTTGCGATGGAAAGATTGCCCGCCGGAGTTTGCCGACGACGCGAAAATCTACGAGGCAGCAAGCCAAGCCTTTCGCCCCGATATTTTCCGCAAGGCCATGCGACCGATTTTCGCACCGGTTCCGACAGCCAATCTGAAGGTCGAGGGAACATTGAAAGCGCCGGTGCATGTCGGGGCGTCCCGCTCCGGCCTTGTTCTTGGGCCAGATGCTTTTTTCGACGGCAGCATTTTCGATCCTGAAAAAATCGACACCGGCGACGAAAACTGACGATTGACCGTATGGTCACGCTTTATCGTTGGCGAAACTCATCCGCTTGGTTATTGAAGACCGGCGGATGGGACAATGGATAGTGACATGACACAGGTCGACAAGAAACAGATCGAGCAGGCACTGGAAAGCGTAGCGTATCCGGGCGGCGATCAAAGCATCGTTGCGCTTGGCATGGTGTCGGAAATATTCATTGCGGACGCCAAGGCTTATTTTTCCATCACGGTTCCGGCTGAGCAGGCCGATTCGATGGAACCCTTGCGGCTTGCTGCGGAAAAGGCAGCGGCCGGTGTCTCCGGCATCAAGGCTGCGATGGTGACCCTCACGGCGGATCGCAAACCGGGCACAAGCCCCTCACCACAGCCGGCGCCGTCTCAGCCAAAAGCACCCCCGCAGCCACGCCCCAAGACCGGCGTACCGGGCATTGGCGCGATCATCGCTGTCGCATCCGGCAAAGGTGGCGTTGGCAAGTCCACCACCGCCGTCAATCTTGCTCTCGGCTTACAATCGCTGGGTCTGCGCGTGGGTATTCTCGACGCCGACATCTATGGGCCATCCATTCCACGCTTGCTGAAGATATCCGGTCGCCCGCAGCAGGGTGAGGGCCGCGTCATCATGCCGATGGAGAATTATGGCCTCAAGGTCATGTCCATGGGGTTTCTGGTAGATGAGGAAGCGGCCATGATCTGGCGCGGACCGATGGTACAGTCCGCCTTGATGCAGATGCTGCGGGAAGTCGCCTGGGGCGATCTGGACATTCTGGTGCTGGATATGCCACCCGGCACGGGCGACGCGCAATTGACCATCGCCCAGCAGGTTCCGCTTGCAGGCGCTGTCATCGTATCAACCCCTCAGGACCTGGCACTCATCGATGCGCGCAAGGGCATCACCATGTTCCGCAAGGTCGAGGTGCCGCTTCTGGGGGTGATCGAAAACATGAGCTATTTCATCGCGCCTGATACCGGCACCCGCTACGATATTTTCGGTCACGGTGGCGCGCGCGCAGAAGCAGAACGTATCGGCGTTCCATTTCTGGGGGAGGTGCCGCTGACGATCTCCATCCGTGAATTGTCGGATGCCGGAACCCCGGTCGTGATGGCGGAGCCGGAGGGCCCGCAGGCTCAAATCTACAGGGATATTGCGCAGAAAGTCTGGGCGGAAATCGGTGCCGGGAAGCAAAAAACTGCACCGAAAATCGTATTTGATTAGAATTTATCGATGCGCCGGGTGCATAGCACTCGGGCTTTCGCACCGCTTGACAGTTCGCGCCCGCTTAGAGAAAGCGAAGAAATTTCCCGTATCTTAACTACCGTCGGCATCTGCTCTTTAACAGTTCAATGGTTAAGCTGTTGAAGTTGATAAATTTTATGAGTGGATTTCGTGTCTTGTCTGAACATTTGATCCGCTTTCAAGTCATCATAACTTCGCCTCAACCTTGTGACGAATCGACCGTGCCCAAATTTTACCCCTTGATTATTGAGGCCATTGAGAGCATAGCCCTGCGCCGTTTGATCCCTCGTCCATCCCGGGCGTTTGCGGAAGCCACACATGATGTGTTAGAGCAGCGTATCGACCCTTGTCGATGTGCTGACCGGAGAAACTGATTGATCAAAGCCTATCGCTCGAATTGCGAGGCAATCAGCCTGTCGGCGGACCAGAAGGTCACGCAGATTTCGGATGATATTGTCTGGATCGATCTTGTGAACCCGACACGGGATGAAGAAATCAAGGTCGAAAAGCTGCTGGGCGTTGAGCTTCCCACGCGCGAGGATTTGAAGGACATCGAGCCTTCGAGCCGCCTTTTTATGGAAGAGGGCAATGTTTTCATGACCGGTTCGCTGGTCTGGAACGCGGATTCGAAAGATCCGCGCCTGACCGACGTCGCCTTCATTCTGGCTGGCAAACGGCTCGTGACCATCCGCTATGCTGAACCGAAATCCTTCAACCTCTTTATCGCAGCCATCACCCGCGTGCCGCACGATATGCGCAGCGGCACCGCATTGTTGTTGAAGCTTCTCGAAACCATCGTTGATCGTACCGCCGAAATTCTCGAAAATTCCGTTGTCCGCATCGACGACGTCGCCGCAGGCATTTTTGGTGACAAGGCACGCAGCAAGCGCAAGGCGCCGCGATATCTGGAAGACAAGCTGGCCGACATCTCTGCCTATCACCGTCTGATATCGAAGGTGCGCGATAGCCTCGCGTCGCTTGCCCGCCTTCAGTCCTTTTTGCAGGCAACACCCAATGTTCAGCAAGACAAGGAAGCCAAGGAAATGGGTCGCTCCATCGGGCGCGATATCCAGTCCCTGTCCGAGCATGCCTCGTTTATTTCAGGAAATCTCACCTTCCTGCTGGACGCGTCGCTGGGCATCATCAATGTCGAACAGAACGCCATCATCAAGATTTTCTCCATCGCGTCGGTCGTTTTTTTACCCCCGACCCTCGTGGCATCCATTTATGGAATGAACTTTAATGTCATGCCGGAGTTGCAGTGGACCTATGGGTATCCACTCGCGGTCTTCGTCATGCTCATCTCGGCCATCATTCCGTTCATCTTTTTCCGCTGGAAGGGCTGGCTTTAACCGGTCAGGATCACAATGTCTCATGCCATGGACAAGGACTGCATCGAAAAGCCTGGTCCCGACGATCACAGTCGGAAAGGCTTTCTTGCTGCCATGCTGGGTTCGATCGGCGTCGTCTACGGCGACATCGGAACGAGCCCTCTCTACGCCTTTCGCGAAGCGTTGAAACCCATCTCGCACGATGGTGTGACGGAAATGGAGGTTATTGGCCTCATTTCGTTGATGATCTGGTCACTCACCATCATTGTCACCATCAAATACATCTGTTTTCTGCTGCGCGCAGACAATGATGGCGAAGGCGGCACGCTGTCACTTCTGGCGCTTTTGATGAAGAAAGCAGGCAAAAAACGCGGCGTGCTCGTCATGCTAGGTTTGATTGGCGCGGCATTGTTTCTCGGTGATGCCATGATTACGCCGGCACTTTCCGTGCTATCGGCGGTCGAGGGCTTGAAACTCGTGACGCCGCAGATGGATGAATTCATCATTCCCATCTCGGTCGGCATTCTCGTCGGCCTCTTCGCCATCCAGTCTCACGGTACAGAATTCGTTGCCAAGTTCTTTGGTCCGATCACCGCTGTCTGGTTTCTGGTCATGGGCTTTGTCGGACTAACCCACATTTCGGACGATTACAGCATTCTGTATTCCTTCAATCCGTGGCATGCGGTCGAATTTCTGCTAGCCGAAGGCTTCTACGGGATCGTCGTTCTTGGTGCCGTGTTCCTGACGATCACAGGCGCGGAAGCCCTCTATGCTGATTTGGGGCATTTCGGTCGCAAACCCATTCAGTGGGCATGGTTTGTCCTGGTTTTTCCGGCTTTGACCCTCAATTACCTCGGCCAAGGCGCGCTGGTTCTGAAAGATCCCGCGGCCATGTCCAACCCATTCTACCTGATGTTCCCGCAATGGGCGTTGCTGCCAGCCGTTATTCTGGCAACGGCGGCTACCATCATTGCGAGCCAGGCGGTGATCACCGGCGCGTTCTCGCTCGTTCGTCAGGCCATAAACCTTGGCTATCTGCCGCGCATGGAAATCCTGTTCACGTCGGAAACCAACACCGGGCAAATCTACCTTCCGTCGGTCAACACGATCCTGTTGTTCGGCGTCGTTGCGCTGGTGCTCACCTTCAAAAGCTCGGATGCGCTGGCAACGGCCTACGGTATCTCGGTCACCGGTGCGATGGTCGTCACCAGCCTGTTGTTCTTCCAGTTTGCGCGTAGCCACTGGAAGTGGTCTCCGCTGGTTGCAGCCTTGGTCATTTTCCCCTTCATCTCACTCGAAATGATCTTCCTTGGTGCAAACCTGCTGAAAATCCATGACGGTGGCTATGTGCCGGTATTGCTGGCCATCGCCTTCACCATCATCATGACGACCTGGCAGCGGGGATCGAAAATCCTGTTTGCCAAGACCCGCCGCACGGATGTGCCATTGAAGGCATTCGTTGCTTCCGTCGAGAAGGAAAGCTCTCACGCGCCCGTGCGCATTCCCGGTACGGCGATCTTCCTGACCGGCGACCCGGAAACAGCACCTGCGGCCTTGCTGCACAATCTGAAACACAATCACGTCCTGCACGACAAGAACGTCATCCTGACGATCCGCACCGAGGACACGCCGCGTATTCATCCGGACAAGCGCTATACGATCACCAAGATCAGCGAGCGCTTCGTCGTCGTCGAACTGCATTTCGGCTTCATGGAAACCCAGAACGTCACGCAGGCATTGGGTTATCTGCGCCGCACTGGCTACAAGTTCGATATCATGTCGACATCGTTCTATCTGGGCCGTCGCAAACTCGTCCCCGATCCGAAGTCCGGCATGCCTGGATGGCAGAACCGGCTGTTCATCGGGCTGGCTGAAACGGCGGCAGACCCGTCCGACTACTTCCGCCTGCCAGCAAACCGCGTGGTCGAACTCGGATCTCATGTCGTGATCTGATCCACCATGCTATTTTTGAGAGCTATCGAGCGCCATTCTTCGGGAGAAGAATGGCGTTTTTCGCAGGGTCACACGTTAACGTGACACGTTTCGCCCGAGTACCGTTAACCAAGCATCAAGGTTAATGAGAGATTATCCGGTCATACCAACTGTTTGAGTCTGTGTGCCGGAGTGCGGGTTTTGCGTTCGAAAAATGTATCGCGTCGCGGGTTCTTCTTTTCGTTTGAAAAATGGACATCGCCTGTCATCTTCGGTCTCGCCGCATGGCTGGCCTTTCCATCTCTCGCTGCGCGTGCCGATCTTGCCTCGCTGCTGGCGGGGCTCGATGCAGGCGGCGAACAATGGCGCATGGTCTTGACCAACTCGCCGGCAGGTTCCGTTCACAATGCGTCACTTGCATTCAACAATGCTGATGCCGCACCGGCGCTGAGTGGGTCCGGAATGATTACAGCAGACGGTCGGAAGGTAGCCTTCGTCACCGGCAAGAACGGCAAGGAGACCAGCCCCGATAGCGATCGCGTCAATCGCGCTGCCAAAAAGGGCCGTATCGTCACCACCGAAATCATGCAGCCACCGAAAGCCTTTACCGCAGGCTCCGTTCTCAACCGCACCAGCATGCTGGACACCAAGCCCTTAAAGGGAACCGATCGTACGGCATTCGTGAAGTGGAAGAAGAGCAAGGACATCGAGCTGGCATCCTTCTACTTCCGCCGTGACGACAAGAAGGTCGAAAAGAACGTCTCGCCCATGGTGGCTGAGTTGATCACGAACCGTAACGCTGATGTGCTGGCCACCGCCTATGCGCCCGCAGCGCCTGATTTCGCGCGCGAATCGCCCTTCGATGCTATTTTGAAGAAGCCTGAGGCAGGCCGTTTCATTCCCAAAATCGCGTCCGATGACCACGCCTGGGCGGCAACGCCGCTTCCGGCAGAGGTGTTTTCCGCTGCCGAACAACAGTGTCTCGCATCCGGCATCTACTTTGAAGCGCGCGGCGAATCGGTAAAGGGACAGGCTGCCGTGGCCCAGGTCATCCTCAACCGTGTCCGCAATCCCTCCTATCCGAAAACCATCTGTGGTGTGGTCTATCAGAACAAGGATTGGCGCAATCGTTGCCAGTTTTCCTTTGCCTGCGACAATATCAAGGACCGCATCAACTCCGAACGTCACTGGAAGATGGCCCGTGAAGTGGCCATGGCGACCTCTGCAGGCAAGATCTGGCTGACAGAAGTTGGTTCCGCGACCCATTATCACGCCGTCTACGTCCGTCCTGCATGGGGCAAATCCATGAAGAAGGTCGGCAGAATCGGTCTTCACGTCTTCTATCGTACCTATGGCGGTGGTTGGAGCTGATATTACGGGGTTTTTACCGGGATAACGCCACGAAAATTGCCGATTCCGAACGCCATTGCGGCCACAAATTCCAAAATCTAAAGCAAGTCTTTGTTTTAAATGAATAAATTTGTATTCCGCGAAGCGCCCCCGGTGCCTTGACTAGAGAAGTCCCTAAAACTATGTTGCGCGCGACTTCAGAGCGGGCTGGAACAGGCTTGAAGCCCTGCCGTTTACAACTCCAAAGAGTTCTGGCAATGCCAGTATGGAGACAAAGGGTGGGATTTGGCCATGACCGGCAACCGTAACGATAGTCTGGATGAGCGCCGCAAGCGCCTTGCCGATGAGTTGGCAAAGGTGAAGGCGGAGGACGACGCGGAAGCGCGGACGGAGCAGAACGCAGCGGAGACCCGGAAGGGTTTTGCAATGGCGATTAAGCTCTCTTCCGAATTCATTTCCGCAGTCATCGTCGGCGCGATGCTGGGTTATCTTCTGGACCATTTTGCTGGCACGTCGCCGTGGGGGATGATCGTTCTTCTTCTTCTCGGGTTTTGTGCGGGCGTGTTGAACGTTTTGCGTTCCGCCGGAGTGGTGGCCAAGCCGCCGCTTCTCGAAGGCGGACTGGGAAAAGACAAGGGTGGGAAGCAGGGCGACTGATACGCTCCTTCCCATAGACAGTTAAGTGCCGTCACGAGCGGCAACAGGTAAGAGGGCAGCCGGTGGCAAACGATCCGACGCATCAGTTCATTGTACAGCCGATCATCCCGATTGAAATCGGTGGCGTGGATTTCTCGTTCACCAACGCGTCTCTGTTCATGGTTGCCACTGTCGCTGCCGCATCCGGTTTTCTTTATTTCGCAACGTCCAACCGCGGTCTGATTCCCGGCCGTATGCAGTCCGTTGCCGAAATGTCCTACGAATTCATCGCCTCGATGCTGCGCGAAGGTGCGGGCAAAAAGGGAATGGTCTTCTTCCCATTCGTCTTCTCGCTGTTCATGTTCGTTCTGACGGCAAACCTTCTGGGCATGTTCCCATACTTCTTCACCGTCACCAGCCAGATCATCGTGACCTTTGCGCTCTCGTGCTTGGTCATTGGAACGGTGGTCGTTTACGGTTTCTATAAGCATGGCCTGCATTTCCTTGGCATCTTCGCGCCGCAGGGTGTTCCGGCAGTTCTTCTTCCGCTCGTGTCATCGATCGAAATCATATCCTTCCTGTCGCGTCCGATCAGCCTTTCCGTTCGTCTGTTTGCGAACATGCTGGCCGGTCACATCACGCTGAAGGTCTTCTCGGGCTTCGTCGCTTCCATGGGTGCCTTGGGCGCCCTTGGTATCGGTGGCGCAATCCTGCCACTCATCATGACGGTCGCAATGACCGGTCTGGAATTTCTCGTCGCCTTCCTGCAGGCATACGTCTTCGCGGTACTGACTTGCATGTACCTGAACGATGCCGTGCATGGTGGTCACTGAGAAGTAAAGTCGCTGGCCCCGGAAACCGGGTGTCAAAAATAGCCGCAACAACCCATTCTAAGGAGCTTAACATGGAAGCGGAAGCAGCAAAGTACATCGGCGCAGGTCTCGCATGCCTCGGCATGGCTGGTACGTCCCTCGCTCTCGGCCGTATCTTCGGCGATTTCTTGTCGGGCGCACTGCGCAATCCATCTGCCGCTGACAGCCAGTTCGGCCGTCTGGTATTCGGCTTTGCCGTCACGGAAGCTTTGGGCATCTTCTCGTTGCTCGTCGCTCTCCTTCTCCTGTTCGCTGTCTAATATCAGCATCAGGTTTGGATCACGGCTCGCACCGCGTGCCGTGATCTTTCGCATTTGCACGACCCCTGGAGGTGAGCATGTTCGTGACCGAGGCTTTGGCCCAGTCAGCACCGGCGACAAGTGAAACGAATACCGGAACTCCGGCTATCGGTCAGACTGCCCCGGAAGCAACACATACGGAAACCGGAGTGGCACACGATGCCGGTCACGGGTCCCCTGTGTTTCCACCGTTCGATCAGTCCACTTACGCATCCCAGCTTCTTTGGCTGGCCATCACGTTCGGCCTTTTCTACGTGCTCATGAAAAAGGTCATCGTGCCGCGCGTTGGCGGAATTCTCGAAGACCGTCATGGCCGTATCGCACAGGACCTCGATGAAGCATCCCGGCTGAAGGCCGAGGCAGATGCTGCGATCGAAACCTATGAAAAAGAATTGAGCGCAGCGCGCGCCAAGGCCGGTTCCATCGCCGCTGCCGCCCGCGAAGCAGCGAAAGTCAAGGCAGATGCAGATCGCGCCGCAATCGAGGCTGACCTTTCCCAAAAGGTCGCAGCGGCGGAAGCACGCATTGAAACGATCAAGCAGCAGGCATTTGCCGATGTCGGTACCATTGCCGAGGAAACCGCGACCGCGATCGTCGATCAATTGATCGGCCTCAAGGTCAAGGATACGGATGTGAAAGCCGCAGTGGCCGCCGTGTCCGTTGTGAAGGGAGCTTGATATGGCGTTTGATGCAACATTTTTCGCCCTCGTCGGTCTTATCCTTTTCTTCGTCCTGATTGCCTATCTCAAGGTGCCAGGCATGCTGGCAAACTCGCTTGATGAACGCGCTGGCAACATCAAGGAAGAACTCGCCGAGGCAAAGCGCCTGCGTGAAGAGGCTCAGCATCTGCTGGCCGAATATCAGCGCAAGCGCAAGGAAGCCGAAGCCGATGCAGCCAATATCATTGCGGCTGCCGAGCGTGAAGCGGCTGCCCTGACATCCGAAGCCAAGGTGAAGACGGAAGAATTTGTCGCCCGTCGCAACGCTTTGTCGGAACAGAAGATCAAGCAGGCGGAAACGGACGCAATAGGCGCCGTACGTTCCGCCGCCGTCGACCTTGCGATCGCCGCGTCCGAGAAAATCCTCGCTGAAAAGACCACCGCTGCTGCAAAGGCCAAGCTTTTCAGCACAGCAGTGAGCGAAGTCAAGACCCGTCTGAATTAAGAATAGACGGTCGGCCGCGTTAAAGCCCCACCCGTTTCCAAAATTTGTAGCCCCGCTGAGCAATCGGCGGGGCTTTTTGTTGGTGTATTGCGCGCTGATTGCTCCGAGAGTTTGGTGCAGATGCTCGACGCTATCTATTGCTCAAGAAATTGATGAGTGGCGTCGAGCTGGCCATTCGGTGTTGCTTCCTACGGAACCGCTCAGAAGGGGCTATGGATTGAGTGTATTACGCAAATGAAATTTAATGAAATATCAATAACAAAAAAATAATATATCGACGTATTCAAGGCATGAATTGTATTCACGGCAATGTTCCGACAATCCGCGCTTTTGGCTACTACCAAGTCTTGAGTAAAGACATACTGCCCTTGCATCGTCCAATATTCACTTTGAGGGACTATTATGAAGCTATCCATTGGTATTGTTCTTGCTGGTCTCTCAGGCGTCATGTTGTTGGTTGCAGGTGTGCAGGGAATGGCCTCGATTTCCTCCCTCAATCAGATCAGAGGCGGTATCGATACCATCGTGGATAGCCGCGTTCCGTCCTTTATCCTGTTGGGCAAGATCAATGGGCAACTTGGCGACGTTCGCAACGCCCAAAGTTCGATCGTAACGTCTAAAACCGATAGCTGGCTGCAATTCGAAGGACAAATGCAGGCCACCCGTGCGGCGCTGGATGCGGATATGCGTACGTATAAGAGTTATCTCGTCGATGAGGCGGACAAAAAGTATTTCGCTTCATTCGATGAAAAATGGAAACTGGCAGAGGCACGCTGGAACGACGTGAAGGCGTTGCTGGCGGCTGGAAAGATCGAGGACGCGCGGGCAAGTTTCGTTGGCGAGGCCCTTGCGGCGTACGGTGAAGCCAAGGCGGTTTTGCAGTCTGCAGTGGATGATATGGAAATGGATGTCCGGGGCGAGGGTGAAGTCACGGCACAGGCTGCCGCCTCTGCCTCTACGCTCAACTATATCTCACTCGGCATTGCGCTTGTCATTGGTGTCGGCGCTGCTCTCTTCGGAAATTTCCATCTTGCCAGACCGTTGGTGCGGATGACCGGTGTGATGCGTCGTCTTTCGGATGGTGACACGGATATCACCATTCCTGGAAGCGGCAGGAAAGACGAGATCGGTGCGATGGCGGGAGCTGTCGAGGTCTTCCGTCAGAGTGCTATCGAAAACAAACGTCTGGAAGCGCAGGCGGAAACAAACCGTCAGCAAGCTGAGGTCGAGCGTCTTGCCACGCAGCAAAAAGCTGAGGCTGATGCAGAGGAAAGACTGCGGATCGCCACATCTGGATTGGCGGATGGCTTGCGCCGCCTGGCTTCCGGCGATCTCGCCTTCCAGATCAATGACGTCTTCGCGCCGGATTTTGAGCCTTTGCGTCAAGACTTCAACCGCTCGCTCAAGCAACTGGGCGCCACTATGTCGGAAATCGCCCATTCCATTGACGCCATGAACAATGGGACTCGCGAAATTGCGGACGGATCGGCTGACCTGTCGAAACGGACGGAACAACAGGCCGCAACCCTTGAGGAAACTGCGGCCGCGCTCGATCAGATCACCGTCAATGTCAGCAACTCCACCAAACGTGTGCATGAAGCACGAGGGGCAGCAACCGAGGCGAACCGCGCAGCCAAGGTGTCGGGTGACGTCGTCGCCACCGCTGTCGATGCGATGCACCGGATAGAGCAATCGTCAGGGCAAATCTCAAGTATCATCGTCGTCATCGATGAGATCGCGTTCCAGACCAACCTTCTTGCCCTCAACGCCGGTGTTGAGGCCGCTCGCGCGGGCGAAGCTGGCAAGGGCTTTGCGGTTGTGGCCCAGGAGGTGCGTGAACTCGCACAACGGTCTGCCAAGGCCGCCAAGGAAATTAAGGAATTGATCGGCAAGTCGTCGGTGGAAGTCGAGAACGGTGTCAATCTCGTGCGACAGACCGGCGATGCGTTGAAAACCATCGAAAGCCACGTGACCGTCATGAACGAACACATGGGCGCAATTGCCTCGTCCGCTCAGGAACAGGCAACGGGTTTGGCAGAGCTCAACACAGCCGTCAATCAGATGGACCAGACCACCCAGCAAAATGCTGCAATGGTGGAAGAGACGACCTCTGCGACATCGGCGCTGGCAGGCGAAAGCGAAAAGTTGCGGACGCTTCTGCAACAGTTCCAGCTTGCCCAATCGGGGTCGCAGGGTCGTGATCATGGTGTTTATCAGGTGAGGCGCGCTGGCTGATAGACAGCGCTCACTCCACGCGCATTGGGCTGAAACTCATGCGGTGAAGCGGACAGGCGCCATTGGTCTCGATGGCGCGCAGATGTGCCGGCGTGCCGTATCCCACATGCGCTTCAAAACCATAAGCCGGATAGATTGATCCGGCCTTTTCCATCATCCTGTCACGGGTCACCTTCGCGACGATGGAGGCGGCGGCAATCGAAACCGATCGCGCATCGCCCTTGATCACTGCTTTGCCGAGGCAGGGTATGCCGGGAGGAATATCACGTCCATCGGCGAGCACGAGAGCGGGCGCGGTCTGAAGTCCAAGCACAGCCCGGCGCATGGCATCCAGGCTGGCCCTCAGAATGTTCATCCGGTCGATGAGCAGAGGTCCGGATGAGGCGATGGAAACGATGGATGTTTCCAGAATCTTCTCAAACAGAAACGCGCGACGCGCCTTGGACAGCTTTTTCGAATCGTTTAGCCCATCGGGTATGTTGTCGGGATCGAGAATAACGGCGGCGGCAACGACGGGTCCGGCCAGCGGGCCGCGCCCAGCTTCATCCGTCCCGGCCACTGGCCACTCACCACGCTGTTTCGCCTCAAGCTCCAGACTAAAATCCGGGCCGGAGTTTACAAAGTCAAAGAGGGCAGGAGAATCGGATGCTGTGCGTCGTTTCATTGGCGGAAACTGACACAGGCAACCGATCTCCTGCAAGCCCCCGGTCGCAGGGTGTGCAGCAACCCACGGGGCGGAGGGGTGCTGGCTGAGGTCTCATGACCTCAAGCTCTTCTCATCGGGGCGGAAGAGCGAACCCATGCGAGGCGGCAGATCACCGGGGGCGTATAACCCGTAGCGCAGGGCATAGACGCTACGGGTATTCTTGAACATCAGCCAGAACCGACCTTCGATTTCAGGCTTTTCCGATTGAGCGGCAAGCGCAATCTCCTAGCGCATGCCGTGATTTCGACCATCATATTGGCTTCGACTGTCACAGCAGCGACAATTGCACGCCTGCACCTCCAGGCGCGATAAACAGATCGTCGCGAAGATGAAGGCCTCGGCGGATGAGCCCAAGCCTCTTTGTCGTCATTTCGAAACGGCGACCAATTTGCCAGGCATACGGACCGGCGCCCTTCATCCGTTTGCCGAATTCCGCGTCATAATCCTTGCCGTCGCGCATGGAGCGCACCAGGGACATAACGTGCTGGTAGCGATGCGGATAGTTGCGCAGCAGCCATTCGCGAAACAGGGGGCTGACCTCCAGCGGCAGCCGCAGCAATACGTACGACGCCTCCGTTGCTCCCGCCGCCTTTCCAGCTTCCAGCACCCGTTCGATTTCGTGATCGTTCAACGCTGGAATGACCGGCGCCATCATGACAGCGGTCGGTATTCCCGCATCCGTCAGCGTCTTGATCGCTTCCAGCCGCTTGGTGGGCGTAGAGGCACGAGGCTCCATACTGCGGGCAAGCTTGCGGTCCAGCGTCGTTACGGAAATGCCGACCTTCACCAGCCCTTTTGCAGCCATCGGGGCAAGGATATCGATATCGCGTGTAATAAGGCCGGATTTAGTGACAATGGCGACCGGATGATCAGCCTTTGCCAACACCTCGAGGATCTGCCGCATGATGCGCCATTCCCGCTCGATGGGCTGGTAAGGATCGGTGTTGGTGCCGATGGCAATGACACGCGCCTTGTATCCCGGTTTGGCAAGTTCCCGTTCCAGAAGCTTTGCGGCATCCGGTTTGGCAAACAGCTTGGCCTCGAAATCCAGTCCAGCTGACAGGCCCATATAGCTGTGACTGGGTCTTGCAAAACAATAGATGCAGCCATGTTCGCACCCTCGATAGGGATTGATAGACCGGTCGAAGGGAATGTCCGGCGAATCATTGCGGGTAATGATCGTGCGCGGTTTCTCCACCTGCACCTCAGTGCGAAACTCGGGCAGATCCTCTATGATCTGCCAGCCATCATCGACGGCTTCATGCTGAAGGGTCTCGAAACGCCCACCGGGATTGATGCCCGCTCCACGCCCGCGCCGACGATCGATCTCGATCCGAAGACCGGATGCATCGGCCAGCGCATTGGCAATATCTGGCGTATGACCCGGCTGGAATGCAGCCTGCCCGGAAAGCACATGTTGTCTCATCTGGATGCTCCTGACCGGCATGAACCGGCTGTGTGGATGTCTCGATTCTTAAATTAAAAATGAGAACAAGACAAGAACAAAATGCAAAAACACGCGATAGCTATTTCTTTTGCATTGCGGTAGGAATCCCATCGATGAAATATTGTAGCGGCGCGGGTTTTTGTGTTTATTGCCCCCTCGGGGATCACATATGTTGACAGTCATCATGGAATGCCGGGATCAGGAGCCTGAGCTTGCTCACACTCTCGCGACGCTCGTCTCGGGCGCGGTTGAGGGGCTGGTCAGTGACGTCATCATATTAGATCACGCCTCCAGCGACGGATCGTCGCGTGTGGCCGAGGCCGCAGGCTGCCGCTTTCATACGGAATGGGACATCAAGGATATCATTGCCTCGGCGCGGGGCGAGTGGATTTTGATGATGGAGCCGGGTAGCCGCCCGCAAAGCGGCTGGATCGCCGATGTCAGCGAATACATGGCGCTGAGCAAGCTGCCTGCGCGCTTTGCGCCTTCGCGTCATTACCGCCCATCCCTTTTGTCGCGCTTCATCCAGCGCAGACCGCCGCTGGAATATGGCCTGTTGTTGGGGAAGCCCGAAGCACTGTCGATTGCCAAGTCCGGCATGCGGCTCGACCATTTCCCCAAATCACAGAAAACCCGTCGCCTCAGCGCCGAACTGATTCCCTCATGGGTGCTGCGCTCCGCCCGGTAGTCGGTCTCAAGCCTTACCGCGCTTCAGATGTTCGTCCAGACGCGGCATGATTTCCACGAAATTGCAGGGCATGTGGCGGTAATCCAGTTGCGCTTTCAAAATTCCATCCCACGCATCCTTGCATGCACCTGGAGAACCGGGCAGTACGAAAATGAAGGTGGAATTCGCCAATCCCGCTGTCGCGCGCGATTGGATGGTGGATGTGTTGATCTTGTCATAGGAAATGCGGTGAAACACGGCTGAAAAGCCATCCATCCGCTTTTCGAACATCGGCTCCAGCGCTTCTGGGGTGACGTCACGTCCGGTAAAGCCTGTACCGCCGGTGGTAATGACCACGTCGATCTCATCGGATAGCGTCCAGCGTCGTACCTGCGCCTCTATAGCGGCCTTGTCATCCGCGACGATGGCACGGTCCACAAGGACATGCCCGGCCTCTGCAATGCGGGCAACCAGTGTATCGCCTGATCGGTCGTCTGCTAGGGTACGGGTATCGGATACGGTCAGAACCGCGATGCCGATGGGAATAAACGCGCGTTCAACAGTCATCTCGCAGGTCCGCCTATGGTTTTCGTTGCCTGAACATACCAGTCTGGACGCTGCCGGCGAAGCTGATCAGCGGCAGATTTGGCGTCTTCGATTGTTTTAAAAATCCCGAAACAGGTGGCGCCGGAACCGGACATACGAACGAGCTGAGCGCCTGCTTTACGCAGCAAATCGCACACGTCATCAATGTCGGGAAGAATTTTGCGTGCAGGTATCTCAAGATCGTTGCGACTTTTGGTGAGGAAAGGCATCCACGTATTGTCATCTCTGTGTTCAAGCGGGGGATTTGTCTTGCTCTTCAGACGCTTGAACACCTCCGGCGTGGAGACCCCCTTCAGTGGATTGGCAAGAACCAGCGGTATGACCGGCATGTCATCGATAGTGCTGATGTCTTCACCAATTCCGCGAGCGATCAAGGGTTGGCGGGCCAGGCACATCGGCACGTCTGCCCCGAGTTTCAGCCCAATCTCCGCGAGCTCCGCGTCTGCAATGTCGATGTTCCAGTGACGGCGAAGCCCTCGTAAGGTCGCTGCCGCATCTGCGGAACCTCCACCAATGCCGGAGGACACTGGAAGGTTTTTTTCGAGGTGAATAGCAACCGGTCGGGCACGCGCTCCAGCGGCTTCGCGCAACAGGTCGCGTGCCTTCAAAACGAGATTTTCTTTGGTAGTCGCTTGTCGAAGCACATCGGCGAAAGAGCCTGAGATGGAAAACCCATCCCCTGGCGCGTCGTGAATACGAATGACGTCGCCCGCTTCGGTAAAGGTCACCAGCGTATCCAGCAGATGATACCCATCGGTCCGCTGGCCCGTCACATGTAAGGCAAGATTGATCTTGGCAGGAGCGGCTTCCGTTGTTTCGACCGCTCCCACAGGCTTATGCGAAAACATTATGCATCAGGACTTCTTGTCCGGGGCAGGGGCTGGCGCGACAGGTGGCTGCGGCGTTGGTTGATCCTTCTTGGCAGTGTTCTGCGCATCCTTTTCCAGAGGCGGCAGGCCATTCGCGATCTTTTCCTTCACCTTGGCCTTATCGACATCGTCGCTTTCACCAATCAGCGCGCGGTTCCACTGGTAGACGGCCTCGATCTTGCGGCCGACGCGCCAATAGGCGTCGCCCAGATGGTCGTTGATGGTCGGGTCGCCGGCGCGCAACTCGATGGCGCGTTCCAACTCCGTCACCGCCTCATCGAAAGCACCAAGGCGGAAGTGCGCCCAGCCAAGCGAATCGACGATGTAGCCGTCATTCGGGCGCAACTCTACCGCACGACGGATCATGTCGATGCCTTGATCGAGGTTCATATTCTTGTCCACCCAGGAATAGCCCAGATAGTTCAGAACCTGCGGCTGGTCCGGGTTCAGCTCCAGCGCCCGCTTGAAGTCTGGCTCTGCCTTGTCCCACTGCTTCAGGCGCTCATAGGCAATGGCGCGCTGGAAAAAGATGGTCCAGTCAGTCTTCTTCGGCACCGCACCGATGACTTCAACAGCCTTGTCGTAATTGGCCGCCATCGCCGCGTAATCCTTCGCATCGGACAGGACAGAGCCATAGGCGAGATAGGAACGGATATCGGACGGATCGGATTCCAGAAGGGATTTGAGATGCTTGCGCGCCTCTTCCACCTTGTCCGTCTGTGCCAGCGTCAGACCCAACTGCAGTTCCGAGATACGGTGCATCGGCGAATCGGTTGGAACCTCGCGATAGAAAGCGATTGCACGGTCAGGCTGCTTCTGCGCTTCTGCGAGCCCGCCCAGAAGAATCAGCGTATCGGCGCTTTTCGGGTCTAGCGCACGGGATGTCTGGAGATAAAGCGTGACGATTTCTTCCGCACCCTCGCGGTTCAATGCACCGGCGATGGAGAACATGACGGCCGCCGCACCCTCGACGGGCGTCTGCACCTGCTGCTCGGGCTTCTCACCCTTCTCGATGCTCTGGCGCAAGGCCTTCAGCGGCGCATAGTTCGGCGCGAACGTGTCTCCCACAGAGATCGTGTCGAGAGCTTTCTGCTTATTGCCGGCATTGGCTTCCAGCCGCGCGAGCGCCATCACGGCGCGCATATAGGTGTCGGTCGCTGTGGCACCGCCTTCACGGTCGGTCACGGCGTCGTTCAGGCTCTTGCGGGCCGCGTCCGTGTTGCCATTTACCAGCGCGATCGCACCGGCATGGTATTTCTGGAAGATCGAGATCCAGCCGGGCCCCTTCATGCCATTCACGAGAGCCAGGGCTTCCTTGCCCTTGCCCGCACCGGCGCGCGCCCAGGCGGTCAACAGCGTGTTGACCATACGGTCCAGATCGTTCGGGCCAGTGTATTTCAGGATTTTTTCCGCGCTGGAAAATTCCTTGTGCTTGATAGCGGCCAGCGCCCGAATGATGGTCGTCACACGCTCGACGGACGAATCCGACTTCAAGCTGTCGGCAATTTTCGCACCCGCCTCGAAATCACCACTGAGCAACTGCGCAATCATCAGGCGCTGGCGGATTTCAACGTTGGCCGTGTCGAAATCCAGGGCTTTCTGATAAAGCGTGATGGCGGTCGCGTAATCCTGATCCACATCAGCCGTGCGGGCTGCCAGAAACGCGCCAGAGAATGTGTTCACCTTTGCAGGGTCGAACGTAACTGTTTCAGCGGCCTTGTCTGCCGGCGTCGTCTCGGCAAAAGCGGTGGAGCCTGCACCAAGAGAAAGGACGGCAATAAACGCCGCGCCGCAGAGAAGACGAAATGCTGGTTTGCGCCGCATGAAGGAACCTTTGCTTTTGTGCATATGCACCGAAAAATCAGTTTCCCGCCTTACAGTTCGGGGCAAATCCATTGCACCGGAACGCTGTAATGCTTGAATTGAGCTAGATTGCCTGGATCGAAAACGATTCAGGCAATCACATATCAGGTCACGATAGAATGGCTTTTTTGGAGCAAGCCTGCAAGAAATTCCACCCATGATTTCCGTATTGTGACATGTCGACATCGCAGAAACGCAGCGGATAGGGTCCGCGATGCGCCGAAAACCGTCTCAGTTTACGCGCTCGATGCAGAAGTCGATCACTTCCATCAGGGCTTTCTTCCACGGGCTTTGCGGCAGCGGCGCCAGTGCATCGCGGGCAATGGTGCCATAGTGGTTGGCGCGGCTGATGGTGTCGACCAGACCGTTGTATTTCTTGATCAGGCCGAGCGCCTTTTCCAGATTTTCATCCGTGCTTTCGCCCTGCTCGATCGCGCGTTTCCAGAATTCGCGCTCCTCTTCCGTACCGCGGCGATAGGACAGAATCACGGGCAGCGTAATCTTGCCTTCGCGGAAGTCGTCACCGGTGTTTTTGCCCAGATCAGCGGCTTTGCCACCGTAATCCAGGACGTCGTCCACCAGCTGGAAGGCAAGACCGAGGTTCATCCCGTAAGATTTCAGCGCACTGCGGGTCGCCTTGTCGGTCTTGGCAACGATTGGCCCCACTTCGGCTGCTGCAGCGAAAAGAGCGGCGGTCTTGGCGCGGATGACCTGAAGGTAATCGTCCTCGGTCGTTTCCATGTTCTTGGCAACGGAAAGCTGAAGAACCTCGCCTTCTGCAATGACGGAAGCGGCGGTCGACAGCACGTCCAGCGCATCCAGCGAGCCGACATCCACCATCATGCGGAAGGCCTGGCCGAGAAGGAAATCACCGACCAGCACGCTGGCCTGATTGCCCCAGATGGTGCGGGCGGTGGATTTACCGCGGCGCAGATCGCTCTCGTCTACAACGTCGTCATGCAAAAGCGTGGCCGTATGCATGAACTCCACGCTGGTCGCCAGCTTGATATGGTGGTCGCCCTGATAGTTGAACATGGCGGCAGAGGCGAGCGTCAGCATCGGCCGAAGGCGCTTTCCACCCGACGAGATCAGGTGGTTGGCCACTTCGGGTATCATCTGGACATCGGAACCCGCTTTGGAGAGGATAAGCTGGTTGACCCTTTCCATATCTGGACGGGTCAGGTCGACAAGCGGCTTGACGGATGCGAGTTTGTTTTTGCTTTCTTCAAGCGGTATGACGACGCCCAACGGACCGGACTCCTGTTCGATATTGGCGCCGACAATAGAAAGCGGCGGTGCAAGCGGCAAGGGGCGAATTGTCTCACACCGTTCAAAAAGATGGTATTTGGGGTGGAAACTGACCTATGCGTGAACTGATCCGTACAAACGACGCCGTTCTCTTGTCCTTTGCACAGAGCCTGATGAAGGATGCGGGCATTCATAGCCTCATTGCCGACCAGGGAATGAGCATTCTTGAAGGTTCACTCGGGCTTCTGCCGCGTCGCTTCCTGGTGGAGGAGGATCGCGGAGACGAGGCGCGTCGTATCCTGATCGATGCCGGGCTGGCAGACGAGCTCCGCGAAGACACGGTCTGAAACCCAATGGCACCCGACGTTTCCGAAACAGTCGATGCGTTTCATCGCGGTCGCTTTCAAATATTGCAGCCAAAGGGCAGGGGCCACAGGGCGGGGATGGATGCCATGCTGCTTGCTTCGCTGGTGGCGGACGATAGTGCCTGTCGCGTCGCCGATCTTGGTGCCGGTGCCGGCGCCGCGGGTATGGCGGTGGCATCGCGTCTGGAAAAGGTTGACGTGACACTCTTCGAGCTATCTCCGGAAATGGTGGATTTTGCGCAACGCAGCCTGCGACTTCCAGCGAACGCCGCCTTGGCCAAACGTATCTGCGTAAAACAGGCAGATGTCACCTTGCGTGCCGATGTCCGAAGAGACGCCGGTTTGCTCGACAATCATTTCCATCACGTCATCATGAACCCGCCCTATAACGACGCTGGTGACCGAAAGACGCCAGACGCGCTGAAAGCCGCCGCCCATGCCATGACGGAGGATCTCTTCGAACATTGGCTGAGAACCGCCGCCGCCATTATGATTCCCGGCGGCCAATTGTCTCTCATCGCCCGTCCTCAATCGATAGCCGACATCATCGCGGCCTGCGGTCGTCGCTTCGGCGGCCTGGAAATTACCCTGATCCATCCGCGTGCGGGCGAAGACGCGGTGCGGATGCTCGTCACCGCCATCAAAGGATCGCGAGCCCGCCTGACCTTCCGAGCGCCGCTGACGATGCACGAAAACGACAGCAACGCATTTTTGCCGCTGGTGGACGATTTGAGCAACGGGCGGGTTGGGTATAAGCGCAAGGATGGAACCACAGCAGACAACAGGCCGCGACCCTCATCCTGAGAGCCAAGACGAAGCCGGAGCCTCGATAGAGGGGACAGACAAGAGGTCGTACAAGGGCAGACCCCAGCCGCGCTTCACCAAATTATCACCACCTCGCCATTGTCTTTGCCCCCGCCATACCCACATCGGTCCCACAGGAATGACGATGAGGATGAAATGGCTGGATTTTTGAAGCGACTGGTGCCGAAGCGTTTCCGCAAGACGGAACTGGTGATTCCCGTGGTGCGCATGCACGGCGCCATCATGGCAGGCGGCAGTCAGTTTCGTCCGGCGCTCAATCTGGCGTCTTATGCACCGCTTCTAGACAAGGCGTTTGCGATGAAAGAGGCGCCCGCCGTTGCGATCACGCTGAATTCCCCTGGCGGCTCGCCAGTCCAGTCGCGGATGATCTACAACCGGATCCGCCAGTTGGCCGAGGAAAAGAACAAGAAAGTTCTGATCTTCGTAGAGGATGTCGCAGCATCCGGCGGCTACATGATCGCCTTGGCGGGCGATGAAATCATTGCCGACCCCACCTCTATCGTCGGCTCCATCGGTGTCGTTTCCGGCGGCTTCGGCTTTCCGGAAATGCTGAAAAAGATCGGCGTGGAACGGCGCGTCTATACGGCCGGTCAGAATAAGGCGATTCTTGATCCGTTCCAGCCCGAAAAAGAAGGCGATATCGAGTATCTGAAGTCGCTTCAGCTCGAAATCCATCAGGTTTTCATCGATATGGTGAAAATGCGTCGCGGTTCGAAGCTGAAGGAAGATCCTGCTATTTTTTCCGGCCTGTTCTGGACAGGCATGCGTGGCCTCGACCTCGGTCTCATCGATGGTTTGGGCGATATGCGCGACGTCCTGCGCCGACGTTACGGGGACAAGGTCAAGCTACAGCTGGTCAGCGGTGCGCGCAACGTCTTCGGCAAGAAACTGCCGGGTGTCGATCTTCACGCTCAGTCAATCGCCGCATCGGCCGCCTCGGGGCTTGCGGAGGTGGCGGAAGAAAAGGCAATGTGGGCGCGTTACGGATTCTGATGGACAAACGATAAATGGCCCAATTAATCACGCTCGCCCTGCTCATGTTCGGGGCGATCATTCTTTACAAACGTTTCGTTGGCGATGCAAAAAAACTGTCCGAGAAAACCAAACGGCAGGAAAAAGAGCGCGAGACGGGCGCAACAGGTACGTTGATCAAAGACCCCGCCACGGGGGAATACCGAGTGAAAAAGGAAGACGAGGTTTAACCCCTGTCGCAGAGGCGGCTACCAGCCACCGCCGCCACCGCCGCCTCCGCCAGAGCCAGACGAACCGCCGCCGCTTGAGAAGCTCGAGGATGAAGACGAACTTGTCTGCTGCGGAATGGTGGACGCAATAGTCGAGGCCATGGTGGAGGAGAACCCGCCGATGCGGGTTCCGAAATTGCTGTAGTTACCGCTGTACCATCCCGGCGAATAGTCGCCCGCCTTCGCGTCCGCCAGCCATGTTTCGAACGCCTCGCTCCAGGGCTTCTCCACGCCCAGCGCCACGGCGTAAGGCAAGAGCGTTTCGAAATGCTGCGGCGACATCTGCGGCGCGCCCTGCATGTTCATCCGGTCTTTCTCCGCAACCGTCAGGTAAAGCCGCAGGCCATCAATGCCATCCATCAGCTTGCGCCCAAGGGGTGTCGGAGCACCCATCAGCATCAGGAACACAATGTTGGTGGCGATGATACCCGCGACGGACATGATGGCAGGCAATTGCAGGGCTTCGAGCTTTTCC
The DNA here is from genome assembly GCF_014196515.1 of Rhizobium skierniewicense. Lineage (GTDB taxonomy): Bacteria > Pseudomonadota > Alphaproteobacteria > Rhizobiales > Rhizobiaceae > Agrobacterium > Agrobacterium skierniewicense. Next base: position 327,590 of record NZ_JACIDV010000002.1, read on the forward strand.
AGCGAAAAGACGGTCATCACGCCGGCAATACCGGAGATCAGCAAGGACGCCACCAGCGCCAGAACAACGATCATCCCGATGCGCTTGAGCAGAGAGCCACCCCGCGTCAAAGATTTCCCGAAGGCGAATGCAAAAATCGTTCCGACAAAGGACAGGATGCCGATGACAAAGGTCGCAACAAGGGCCTCCGGTTCGAAATTACCAAAGAACAAGACGGCGATGACGATGAAGAAGGATAGGAAAATGCCCAAGACCACAAAGCCGACATTCTCGCGGTAGTATTTGCCACTATGTTCCGTTTCGATCGCCTTGCGGAAAGCATTGCCGAGCGATACGACCCGCGATCCGTTTTTCTTGTTGATCTCGAACGCCATGCCCGGTTCATCAACGGTGTTGATGATCTTTGCCTCACCCGCCTGTAATTTGCCCTCGATTGGCTTGTCGGTGCGGCGAATGATGAGCGAATTTTTCAAATCCTCCAGCACGACATAGCCCTTGACCGCAAGGTTGAGCGATGCGGCGGAAAACGCTGTCCAGCCATTATCGGAAAAGCCGTGATTATCGACATAGTTGACGAGCGCAGGCGACAATCCCTCCGGCGCATCCCAGCGCGGTACGATAATGCCCTTGGCGGGATCGCGGCCAACGGCTGACCAGGCCCGATAATAATAAAGCAGAATCAGAATAAAGCCGGAAACACCCAGCACCGAACCCAGATGGTCCTGCCACCACCAACTCCGCGCCTGCGCAGCCGTCGGCGCATTGATCGCACCCTTGGGAAGTTTTACCGCAATCGTCATGCCTTCGCCCTGATAAAAGGGACGGGTGGAGGCGAAGAAAACCTCGTTGCCCTCGGTCATGACGCGGGCATCCTTGCCCTTCGAACCAAAAGGTCCGGTGAAGACGGCGGTGTCGGTCGGTATCACGCCCTGTGGCAGGGAGACGGTGGCCGAGATGTCGCGCATGGCAAACTGCCAGCCATTGCCGGTCACGTTCCAGGTCAACTCGTCATAGCCATCGAAATATCGGATCTGCCGGTCAGTGGTATAGGTGATCTGGAACACATGGTCGCCGGTGGGCAGAAACCGGTCGGCATTGCCGGTGTAGATGCGGATACCGCCATCGATGTTTTCGGTGCGCCAGTCCTCCGGCGAGCCATCCCGCTCCACCGAGAGAACATGAAAGCCGACCTTGGTGCGGTTGCCGTTCCCGTCCAGCACATAGAGCGGAAAGTCCCGGAAAATACCGCGCTTGATCCGGTCACCCTCGGCGCGCGCCGTAATCGTCTCTGTCACCGTCAGCTCACCGCTTTTGGCGACATCCACGACGGAATGGTACGAGCTGATGAACTCCTCAGCCGCCGCGGGCAGGGCCGCTAGCATAAAGACGAAAAGCGCTAGATATCTCGCAGCAATGGTCTTCACGGGCGTCCCTTTCTGTGTGTCAGTCCTGTCCGGTTTCGCTGTAGCTCACACCCAGCGAAGCCAGCGCCTTCCAGTAGCCGGGGTAGGTCTTGCCGACGCAAACGGGATTCTGAATGGCGATACCGCCAGTTTTCAGGCCCGCCAGCGCAAAGCTCATGGCAATGCGATGATCATGGAACGTGTCGATGGAGGCAGATACTGTCTGGCCTGCGAGCGTCGGGTCCGCATGCACGATCAGATCATCGCCATCCTCATGCGCCAGACCATCCCTGATCTGGTTGAGGCCGAGCGACAAAGCGCGGATACGGTCGCACTCCTTCACGCGCAGATTGGCAATGCCCACGAAACGGACCGGCGTGTTGTTGTAAGCGGCAAGCACCGCAATCGTCGGGACGGCGTCCTGCATCTGGCTGCCATCGATTTCGGCGGGTAGGTTCGGAAACTGCGCCATGACGGCATAGGCCTTGGCATCCGGCTGGGTGAAGGCATCGGCAGGGGTGCCGATATCTATTCTGCCACCCGTCAGCAGTTCCGCGCCCCACAGATAGGTCGCAGCGGAGGCGTCGGGTTCGATGTGGAAATCAGTGGCGGTATAACCTGTAGGCTGCACGCGCCATACGGCGTTGGAAACGCGCTCGACTTTCGCGCCGAAGGCTTCCATCGCCGCCACGGTGAGGTCGATATAGCCTTTTGCGCCGATATCTTCACCGGCCAGCACGATATCCAGCGGCTTTGCGCCACAGGGTGCGGCCATCAAAAGTGCGGAGACATATTGGCTGGAAAGATTGGCGTCGATGGTGACGCTATCCTTCGCAAAGCCGAGGCCATTGCCCTTCACCGTTACCGGTGGGCAACCTGTCGGCGCCTCAGCTTCGATGCCGAGTGCGATCAACGCTTCCACCAGCGGCTGGATGGGGCGTTTTCGCATATGCTCATCGCCATCCACCACAACGGTGCCGTTCACGGAAGCCACGGCTGCCGTCAGAAACCGCGTGGCGGTGCCGGCATTGCCGAGAAAAAGGGGTTTGTCCGGTGCCCTCAGAAACCCTTCGCTCTCTACAACGAAACTCGTTGCATCCGGCTCCGTCACCGTCACGCCCATGGCGCGCAGGGCCTCTGCCATATAAAGCGTATCATCGCTTTTCAGCGCGCCGGTCAACAGGCTTTTGCCCTTGGCAAGACCGGCCAGAAGCAGCACACGGTTTGTGATGGATTTGGATCCGGGCGGCTCAACCTTGCCGGAAAGTGCGTGGTCGGGCGGGGTAATGGTCAGTTCGATCATGGCTTTATCGTTTCTCAACCAGCCGCATGCCGGTTCTCAATATCAGAATTTCACGGAAGGAACGGCGCGGTCCGCCTCGTTGGTGATTTCGAAATAGGGCGCTTTGGCAAAGCCGAAATTGCGGGCAACGAGGTTGGAGGGGAAGCTCTCCACCTTGACGTTCAGGTCCCGCGCCGAGCCGTTGTAATAGCGGCGAGACATCTGGATTTCGCCTTCTATGGTCTCGAGCGATTTCTGCAGTTCCAGAAAGCCCTGATTGGCCTTGAGGTCGGGGTAGGCTTCTGCCAATGCAAACAGTTTGCCGAGCGCCTGGCTGAGCAGACCTTCCGCCTGCGCACGCCCCTCGACATCACCTGATGGAACGGCTTGAGCGCGGTTGCGCATGGCAACCACCTCTTCGAAGGTGCTTTTCTCGTGGGCTGCGTAGCCCTTCACGGTTTCGATGAGGTTGGGGATGAGATCAGCGCGGCGCTTCAACTGCACGTCGATACCGGACCACGCTTCTTCTTTCATCTGCCGCGCCGTGACGAGGCCGTTATAGATGAAGACGACATAGACCGCGATTGCCGCGATGACTGCCAGTGCGATATACATGTCCCAGTCCCCCTCATGAAACCTTATGGTCTGGCAGGACGATAGTGGTTCCGGCCTGCCATGTCATCGCCCGTTCGTCATGTCGTCAGGCTGCGTCTTTATTCCAGTTCGCCCCACCGGCGTCGGTCATCAGAAACGCCTCGCCGCACGCCTTGGAAAGCGTGCGCACGCGCAGGATATAGCTCTGCCGCTCGGTCACGGAAATCACGCCGCGTGCATCCAGAAGGTTGAAAACGTGAGACGCCTTGATGCACTGGTCATAGGCCGGAAACACGCATTTGTGCAGCATCTGGTTGGCATTCTCGCCCGGCGCTCCCGCCGCCAGAAGTGCCTGGCACTCCTTTTCCGCATCGATGAAATGGCGGTGCAGCATGGCGGTGTCGGCATATTCGAAGTTGTGGCGGGAATATTCCTGCTCTGCCTGTAGAAAGACATCGCCGTAGGAAATCTTCTCTTCGCCTTCGCGGCCATTGAAGTTCAGGTCGTAAACATTGTCCACGCCCTGCACATACATGGCCAGTCGCTCAAGGCCATAGGTCAGTTCACCTGCAACCGGAGAACACTCGATACCGCAAACCTGCTGGAAGTAAGTGAACTGCGACACTTCCATGCCATCGCACCAGCATTCCCAGCCCAGACCCCAGGCACCCAGCGTCGGGCTTTCCCAGTCATCTTCCACAAAGCGCACATCATGCAGCAACGGATCAAGACCAATGGCCTTCAGCGAGCCAAGATAAAGCTCCTGCAAATTGGAAGGGTTCGGCTTCAGAATGACCTGATATTGGTAATAATGCTGCAACCGGTTCGGGTTTTCACCGTAGCGGCCATCAGACGGGCGACGCGATGGCTGGACATAGGCAGCTTTCCACGGCTTGGGGCCGAGCGCGCGCAGCGTGGTCGCCGGGTGAAACGTGCCCGCGCCCACTTCCATATCGTAAGGCTGCAACACCGCGCAGCCCTTGTCGGCCCAGTAATTGTGCAGCGTCAGGATCAGTGCCTGAAAGGAACGCTTCGGGTTCATATGGTCTGGAACGTCGGTCATTGCAGTCATCACGGCCATCAAGTGTTGTCAGTAAGTGGCTACTTACTTTGGATGCGGACAGGTGCCACGGGGAAGGGCTGCGGGTCAAGAACTTCTGTGGGATCGTTGGCGTCGAGCGTGTGGCATACCCCCCTCTGTCCTGCCGGACATCTCCCCCTCAAGTGGGGAGATCGACCCGTGGCTAGCTCTCGCCCATCTTGAACGCTGCGGATGCAGTGAAGGTCGTGCCGCTTGCCGATCTCCCCACGTGAGGGGGAGATGCCCGGCAGGGCAGAGGGGGGTACGCCGCAAGCTCAAGCGCAACGGTAAAGCGCCCGCCCGATATTACCATTGTGCATCCACCTCAAATTTTGCTAGCAGAGGCCAACTGAAAATCCATGATACCGGAAACTCGATATGCCTGATCTTCTGCTTGAACTCCGCTCCGAGGAAATTCCTGCGCGTATGCAGCGGAAGGCGGCTGGCGATCTTAAGAAGCTCGTCACCGATGCGCTGGTGGAAAAAGGGCTGACCTATGATGGTGCGCGGGAATACTGGACGCCGCGCCGCCTGACGCTGGATATTCGCGGCCTCAACGCCCGCTCCGCCGATGTGCGCGAAGAGAAGAAAGGCCCGCGTACCGACGCAAACGAAAAGGCCATCGAAGGCTTTTTGCGCGGCGCTGGCCTCAGCGATGTTTCGCAGGCGCAGGTCGTATCCGACCCGAAGAAGGGTGATTTCTATGTCGCTATCGTCAACAAGCCCGGCCGTGCAGCAGAAGAGATCATCGCCGACGTCATGCCCGGCATTATCCGTAAATTTCCATGGCCGGTTTCCATGCGCTCCGGCCCGGCCTCCATGCCCAAGGGCTCCAGCTATGGCGGCATCGAAGGCAAGGGTTCGGAAAGCCTAACTTGGGTGCGCCCGCTGCAATCCATCGTCTGCATGTTCGGACCCGAACATGATGAAACGCAGGTCATTCCCTTCGAAATAGATGGCATCGTGGCCGGAAACATCACCTATGGCCACCGCTTCCACGCGCCGGATGCCATCACCGTGCGCCGCTTCGAAGATTATTCCGCCAATCTGGAAAAGGCTAGGGTTATTCTGGATGCGGAGCGCCGCAAGGACATCATCCTGCACGATGCCAAGGATCTGGCATTCGCCAACGGTCTCGACCTCGTGGAAGACGAAGGCCTGCTGGAAGAAGTCTCCGGCCTTGTCGAATGGCCGCAAGTGCTGATCGGCACATTCGAGGAAGATTACCTCGAAATCCCCGCCGAAATCATTCGCCTGACCATCAAGACCAACCAGAAGTGCTTCGTCACCCGCCCGCAAGGCGTTGCGGAAGGCCTCTCCAACCGCTTCATTCTGGTCTCCAACATCGAAGCGAAAGACGGCGGCAAGGAAATCATCCACGGCAACGGCAAGGTCGTGCGCGCCCGCCTGTCAGACGCCAAGCACTTCTGGACCCGCGACCAGGGCGACCTGCCGGACTTGGAAACGCTGACCGCATCAGCCGCCAAGTTCGATCTCGATCTCCATAAGCCGCTGGACCAGCGCATGGCAAAGCTCGATGCGCTTGATGTCATCTTCCACGCCAAGCTCGGCACGCAGGGTGAACGCGTGTCCCGCATCCGCGAACTGGCCAAGCAGCTTGCGCCCGTTATCGGTGCCGATGCCGCATTGGTAGACCGCGCCGTGGTTCTCGCCAAGGCCGATCTGCGCACCGAAGCCGTGGGAGAATTCCCCGAGTTGCAGGGCCTGATGGGCCGCAAATATGCGACGCTCCAAGGCGAAAACGAAAGCGTCGCTGCTGCCATCGAAGACCACTACAAGCCCCAGGGCCCCTCCGACCGCGTGCCGACAGACAAGGTAGCCATCACCGTCGCGCTGGCCGATAAGCTGGATACGCTGGTCGGCTTCTGGGCCATCGATGAAAAGCCGACAGGCTCGAAAGACCCGTTCGCGCTGCGCCGTGCGGCATTGGGTGTGGTGCGTATGATTTTGGAGCGGAATGTGCGCTTGCCTCTCCTGAGTGTCGTCAAGGACGCCGACCTCCTCTCGTTCTTCCACGACCGCCTCAAAGTCTACCTCCGCGATCTCGGCGCCCGTTACGATCTCATCGAAGCCGTGCTCACGCCTGAGACCGACGACCTCCTCATGGTCGCCCGCCGCGTCGAGGCACTGACCGCTTTCGTCACCGATCAGGATGGTATCAACCTTCTGGCCGGCACCAAGCGCGCCACCCAGCTTCTGGCCGCAGAAGAAAAGAAGGGCACTGTGGTGGCCGACAGCGTTTCGGAAGAACTCTTGAAGCTCGACGCCGAAAAAGCACTCTACGCTGCCATCAAGACGGCCTCTGCCGATGCCGCCAAGGCGGTCGAGACGGAGGATTTCCGTTCGGCGATGCAGGCGCTTTCGACGTTGCGCGCTCCCGTGGATAAGTTCTTCGAAGACGTGCTCGTCAACGACGAAGACAACGCCATCCGCGCCAACCGTCTGGCGCTGTTGAAGGCCATTCGTGAGGCCACAGGAACGGTTGCTGATTTCTCCAAGATCAGTGGGTGAGATTGCCGGGAGTTCGCGACTAGTCGATCTCCCCACGTGTGGGGGAGATGCCCTGCAGGGCAGAGCGGGGTAGGCCACGCATGAAAACCTCCAAAATCCTCATCAGCGCCTGTTTGCTCGGCCACGCCGTTCGCTATGACGGCATGGGCAAGGCGTTCTTGCATCCCGCCATAGAGCGCTGGAAAGATGAGGGCAGGCTGGTGACGATTTGTCCTGAAATGGCGGGTGGTATGCCCGTTCCGCGTCCGCCTGCGGAAATTGAGAATGGGGCTTCTGGTCTCGATGTGCTGGAAGGCACTGCGCGGGTTCTCGAAATCACTGGTGGCGATGTCACGGCGCAATTCATCGCCGGGGCGCAGAAGGCGCTGGCATTCGCGAAAGACAATGATTGCGGCTACGCGCTGCTGATCGATGGCAGCCCGTCCTGTGGTTCGGTCGCCATCTACGATGGCTCGTTTTCCGGCCGCAAGCAGGCGGGCCAAGGCGTTACCGCTGCGTTGCTCGGGCAAGCTGGCATTGCCGTCTTTTCGCCCGCCGAGATCGATGTGCTGGATCAGCTGACACGATAAAACGCCGGAGATTTCTCCCCGGCGTTTTATGATCTGCAGTGCATCGCGTTAACGCGCGTCAGCCTGCCATCCGCATCTGCTGACCCATGCCATGCAGAGAGGATGCCGAGGACTGCGAGACGCGGAAGGTGCGAATGAGGTTGAGCAACTCTTCCGTGTCGGCGGCCAGGGCTTCGGCCGATGCGGTCGTTTCCTCGGCCATGGCGGCATTGTGCTGGGTTGCCGCATCCAGCTGGTTGAGCGAGGAGGAGATGGAGCGCAGCGTCGTGTCCTGCTCGGCTGCCGAATGGGCGATCTTGCTGACGATGTCACTCGAAGACTTGATCTGGTCGGAAATCCGCTTCAGCGCATCGCCTGCCTCGCCAACAAGCCGCACGCCGTTTTCCACCTGCGTGGAGGAGCGGGCAATCTGCTCTTTGATTTCCTTGGCGGCTGCTGCGGATTTCTGCGCAAGCTCACGCACTTCCTGTGCGACTACGGCAAAGCCCTTGCCTGCCTCACCAGCGCGGGCGGCTTCGACGCCAGCGTTGAGTGCCAGAAGGTTGGTCTGGAAAGCGATACCATCGATAACACCGATAATCTTGGAGATTTCCTCCGACGATTGCTCGATGCCGCTCATCGCGCCAATGGCCTGCTCGACGATCTTGTCGCTGTGGTTGGCATCGCTGCTAATGGAGTTGACCCGCTTTGCCGCTTCCGTTGCACCATCCGCCGTCTGGCGAACCGCAACTGTCAGCTCGTCCAGAGCGGCTGAGGTTTCTTCCAGGCTTGCGGCCTGACGCTCGGTGCGTTGCGAAAGCTCGTTGGAGGCCTTGCGGATTTCGTCCTTGGAACCACCAATATCGATGCTCTTGATATTGACCTTTTCCATCGCTGCATCCAGCTGCGACAGTGCATCATTGAAGTTATCGCGCAGGCTTGCGTAGCGGGAGCCGAGATCGCGGCAGCGAACGGTGAGATCACCCTGAGCCAGTTGCGCAAGCGCATCTCCGATGGTGGTGACGACACGTGCCTGAAGCTCGGCCTCGTCACGCTGCATGTTCAGATTGTTCTGGCGCTCCGTGTCCAGCTGGTCCTGCTGCTCTTCCTGATGGCGTTGCATGGTGTGGCGCTCGCGCACCTTGTGTTGCAGCGCTTCGGTGGCCTTGGCCATCAGGCCAATTTCGTTTTTCATGCCTGTGTGCGGAATGGCCAGATCGACATTCTCATTGGCGACTTCGCCCAGCGCCTTGTGAATATCGTCGAGAGGCTTGGAAATACCGCGGATGACGACATAGGCGGCCAGAAGGCCCAGCAGAAACACGCCGACGCCGAAAGAGATGGCATTGATGATGGTGGAACGAACCTGAGCCTGGAGGTCATCGACATAGACACCCGTCACGACCACGACTTGCCAGGGCTCGAACGCCATGGCGTAGGAGCTTTTCAGATAGGTGTCGCCTTCCACGCCCGGTTTGGGGCCGTAAAAACTGGTCTCGCCGCCACCGGCGCGCCCGAGGCGAACCAACTCGTCACGGTAGTTGAAGCCCTGGCTGTCTGGCTTGCCCTTGAAGCTTTGCCCGACGCGCTTGGGATCGGGATGAAACAGCATCTTCACATCATAGTCATAGCCGAACATATAGCCATCCGGCACATATTTCATGGATGTGACGATTGCGAAGGCCTGAGCCATGGCCTGTTCACGCGTCAGCGTGCCGGCTTGTTCCTTGTCGTAAAACGACTGCAAAATCGAAATGGACGACTGCACCTGCGTGCGCAGCATGCCGTAGCGCTCTTCGTAAATGGCGTTGACGGACGATTTGATCTGGAAATAGGTCGTCAAGGCAAAGGCTGCCATCAGGGCGACCACAAGCAGGATCAATTGTCGGGAAATCGGCAGGTTTTTCATGAGCGCTCACGGGGCTACGACGCGTTCAACGACAACGCGACGATCTGGTGTATGTTTTGGATAAGCGCCTGATGCGCGATACCGGTGCGCTCATCGCACCTTCTGACAGAATATGAAGCGCTATAACGCTGAATAAATATTTAAGTTTTAGTCAAGAACGATAGTAAGGCGCAATTTATCTAAAGTCAGACACCGTATTTCGATCGGTGGTTGCCTTTGATACTCGAGACTGACTTGGGATGGCCGACGTCAGTGGGATGGCCGTAACATCAAATTATCAAAGGCGAGCGGTGTCGAAGCATCTGCGGCGACAGGAGCGACAACGTCCTTGCCGATGACGGTGTCCACCGCGGATGTCTTCACCAGCGTATCGATCGTCGGAGCGGTTTCGCCGAGTGCCGTTGCCGTGTCGTCGGCCGGCAGCCAGGCGGGATTTTTGCTGACATAGGTCACGGGCGAGCCGCCAAGCCATGCTTCTCTTCGCACAATCTGCCTTTGGCCGTCCACATCGCGAATGGAGATATCCTGCATGCCGGGGGGAAGTGTGGGTGCTGCATCTGCCGGTTTGGTCTTGACCGCCGCAGTCGGGCAACCCTCGCAGGTTACCAAGATCACGCTGCCGTTGCCTGTGCGGTTGCCGTGAATGACGTCGATGGAAGACGCCATGGCAGAGCCGCTTGTCAGTACGATTGCGACCGTCAGCAAAGTCTTGCGCATGGTTTCCCCCGTTTCTCGCAGCCGTTTTGCTGCTTCAACTGGGGCGGAAATTTACCGAAACTTCCTTTCCATAGGGTCAGGAATTTTGGTAAATATTGAACGAAATTCGGGTTCGTTTTACGTCGCGTTCTCGCGAGCCACGGCCTGCCAACCGATATCGCTGCGGCTGAACCCATTGTCCCATGTCACGTCTTTTGCCAGGGCATAGGCGCGTGCTTGTGCTTCCGTTACGGTTTTGCCGAGGGCCGTGACGTTCAGCACGCGTCCGCCGGTCGCGACCAGTTGCCCGTCTTTGAGCGCCGTCCCCGCGTGGAAGACTTTGGCATCTTCGCGTGCATCGGGAACATGCGCAATGGGCGTGTTTTTGTCGTAGGAAGCTGGATAGCCCTTGGAGGCCAGAACGACGGTGAGCGCCGCGTCGTCGCTCCACTCTACCGTCACTTGATCCAGCGTGCCGGTGGCTGTGGCATAGAGAATGGGCAGCAGGTCGCTTTTCAGGCGCATCATCAGCACCTGGCATTCGGGATCACCGAAGCGGACATTGTATTCGATGAGTTCAGGGCCTTTTTGGGTCATCATCAAGCCTGCGAAAAACACGCCAGAAAACGGGTTGCCATCCCTGGCCATGCCCTTGATCGTCGGCTCGATGATGTCCTTCATGGTCCGCTCGACTATCGCGGGCGTCATGACCGGCGCTGGCGAATAGGCGCCCATGCCACCCGTATTGGGGCCGGTGTCGCCATCGCCGACACGCTTGTGGTCCTGCGCGGTGGCCAGCGCCAGCGCCGTCTTGCCATCGGAAAGGCAAAAAAAGCTGGCTTCCTCGCCATCGAGGAATGCTTCCACGACGACTTCAGCACCCGCTGCACCAAAGGCGCCATCAAAGCAATCATCGATGGCGGCAAGGGCGTCCGCCTCACTCATCGCGACGGTCACGCCCTTACCCGCGGCCAGACCATCGGCTTTGATGACGATGGGCGCTCCCTGTTCACGGACATAGGCCTTGGCCGGTTCTGCAGACTTGAAGCGCTGGTAGGCACCGGTTGGAATATCGTAACGGGCGCAGAGATCCTTGGTGAAACCTTTGGACCCCTCCAGCTGAGCCGCCGCCTTCGACGGGCCGAAGGTGGCGATACCAGCGGCGCAAAGATCATCGGCGAGACCAGCAACCAGCGGGGCTTCCGGGCCGATGACGACAAAGTCGATATTCTTGTCCTTGGTAAAGGAAATAACCGCAGCGTGATCTTCAATATCGAGCGAGACCAGCGTGGCGTGTTCGGCGATGCCGGGATTGCCGGGGGCGGCGTAAAGGTGCTCAAGACGGGGGGACTGGGCGATTTTCCATGCCAGCGCATGTTCGCGTCCGCCGGAACCGATCAACAGAACTTTCATGGTCGACACCCCTGTCATCTCGCCTTTAATCGTGTTGTTGGGGCGTTAAGGGCCAAGGGCTGAAAGGTCAAGCTCAGCCCATGCTTTTCTGTGGAATCGCGCAAGCTTCTTGTTGTCATGCTACATTCAGTATCTATGTTCTGGCAAAATTTAAAACAGTTCAGAGAACCATATGTCCGCAGATAATGCCCGCCTTGCACCAACCATCGCTTCCGAGATCAACGCCCGCGCCGAACAGGTAAAGGCGGCGATTGCGTTGCTGGACGAGGGTGCGACCGTTCCCTTCATCGCCCGCTACCGCAAGGAAGTGACCGGCGGGCTCGATGATACCCAGCTCCGCACGTTGGCGGAACGGTTGTCCTATCTGCGTGAACTCAACGCCCGGCGTGCTTCGATTGTCGATTCTATCAGCGGTCAGGGAAAGATGACCGATGAGCTGATGGTCAAGATCGTGTCTGCCGTGACCAAGGCCGAACTTGAAGATCTCTACCTTCCCTACAAACCCAAGCGCCGTACCCGAGCCGAGATTGCCCGTGAGCGTGGGCTGGGTCCGTTGGCGCAGGCTATCTGGGACAATCGTAGTGCGGACCCTTCCGTTTTGGCGCAGGCCTATGTGCAGGGAGAGGTCGCGGATGTGAAGGCGGCGCTTGAGGGTGCCCGCGACATCGTTGCCGAAACCATGACGGAGAATGCCGATCTGCTCGGCCGTTTGCGTGATTACATGCGCCGCAACGCCACCTTCCGCGCCAAGGTGGTGGACGGCAAGCAGGCGACGGGCGAAAAGTTCTCTGATTATTTCGACCATTCCGAAAAATGGGCGACTGTGCCAGGCCACCGGGCGCTGGCCATGCTGCGCGGCTGGAACGAGGAGGTTCTGACGCTGACAATCGATGTCGATGCCGATGATCCATCTCCCGTCAAACCGGCGCAGCGCACCGTCGCCAGCGCGTTCGATATTCGCAGCGCCGGTCCCGCCGATGCTTGGCTGATGGAGGTTGCCGGTTGGACCTGGCGCGTGAAGCTATCCATGTCTCTATCGCTCGACCTGATGCGCGAATTGCGAGAGCGGGCCGAAGAAGAGGCTATCCACGTCTTTGCCCGTAACCTGAAAGATCTGCTGTTGGCGGCGCCTGCCGGTTCGCGTGCCACCATGGGTCTCGATCCGGGCATCCGCACCGGCGTCAAGGTGGCGATTATCGATGGCACCGGCAAGTTGCTGGATACGACCACGGTCTACCCGTTCCCGCCACGAAACGATATTCGCGGCACGCAGGCGGAGCTTGCGAGCCTCATCAAGAAGCACAATGTCGAGCTGATTTCCATCGGCAACGGTACAGGAAGCCGTGAAACCGAACGGCTGGTGGCCGATATGCTCGGGCAGTTGAGCGGCGCAAAGCCCACCAAGGTCATCGTGTCGGAAGCTGGCGCGTCGATCTATTCTGCCTCGGCCAGTGCTGCTGCCGAATTCCCCAATCTGGATGTTTCGTTGCGCGGTGCGGTTTCCATCGCTCGACGTCTGCAAGATCCGCTGGCGGAGCTGGTGAAGATCGAACCGAAATCCATCGGGGTCGGCCAGTACCAGCATGACGTCGACCAAGGCAAGCTGTCTCGCTCTCTGGATGCGGTGGTGGAAGATGCGGTGAATGCGGTGGGTGTCGATCTCAATACGGCATCGGCACCACTCCTGTCTCGCGTTTCGGGCCTGGGTAGCTCGATTGCCGATGCGATTGTGTCGCACCGTGACCAGACCGGGCCGTTTGCCAGCCGCAAGGAACTGCTAAAGGTGCCACGTTTGGGACAGCGCACATTCGAGCAATGCGCGGGCTTTTTGCGCATCTCCAACGGCAAGGAGCCGCTGGACTCATCTTCCGTGCACCCGGAAGCTTATGGCGTCGCCAAAAAGATCGTCGCCGCCTGCGGTCGCGACCTGCGCTCTGTGATGGGCGACAGCGCGGCATTGAAGTCTCTGGACCCGAAACAGTTCATCGATGAGCAGTTCGGTCTCCCCACCGTTAAAGACATCATTGCCGAACTGGAAAAGCCCGGTCGCGATCCGCGTCCGAGTTTCAAGAGCGCAACCTTTGCCGATGGCGTCGATGAAATCACCGATCTAAAACCTGGAATGCTGTTGGAGGGAACGGTCACGAACGTTGCCGCTTTCGGCGCTTTCGTGGATATCGGCGTGCATCAGGACGGTCTGGTTCACGTCTCCCAGCTTGCCGACCGCTTCGTCAAGGACCCGCATGAGGTCGTGAAAGCTGGCGATGTCGTAAAGGTGCGCGTGGTAGAGGTCGACGTGAAGCGCAAGCGCATTGCGCTGACCATGCGCAAGGACGCAGGTGAGGCGGCACCTCAGCCGATGCGCGAAAAAGGCACCGCAAATGCCATGCGCCATGCCAGTGCCAAGCCGCAACCGCGCACAGAGACGGCGCAACCCGGCGGTGCATTGGCTGCGGCGATGGCCGAAGCCATGAAGAAACGTTGACCCAAGGTTGAAAAGAGCGGTTTCCATCAAAGGAAGCCGCTTTTACAGCATGAAATCATTCAATTTATTTGAAACTAGAGTCGCTTGAAACTTTGAACGAAAGCGATAGCTTTACCCCAATTGATAAGTGAGACTTAGCTTATGGGGGGTGAAATGGCCTCGTCTCTGCATGCTCTGCTTGGAAAAATAGTCAAGACCGGCAATCTCGTCGTAACCGGCCCCGGCGGGCTGCACGTGTATGGTAACGGAACCGGGAAAAAAGTTGCTCTCAACTTCACCGATGATGCGGCGATGGATGAGATTGCCGGAGATCCTGCCCTCAAACTCGCTGAAATCTATATGGAAGGCCGCATGGCCGTCGTTGAAGGCGACATCTATGATTTTCTGGCACTGATCAAAGGCAACACGCTGAGCGAGGCGCTGACGTTCGGCATGGTCTGGCGCGGCATGGCGCGCATCATTGCGTCGCGCATCAAGATGCATCTGCCCATCAACCACAACAAGGACAATGTCGCCCACCACTACGACTTGAGCGCCAAGCTGTTCGATCTGTTTCTGGACGAGGACTGGCAATATTCCTGCGCCTACTTCAATCCGCCTGGCATTAGCCTCTACGAGGCGCAAGTTGCCAAGAAGCGGCATATCGCGGCAAAACTGCTGCTGGAGCCGGGGCAACGCGTGCTGGAAATAGGCTCCGGCTGGGGCGGCATGGCCATGTATCTGGCTGAGAGTTCAGGTGTGGATGTTACCGGCATCACGCTGAGCGAAGAGCAATTGCGGGTCTCGCGCGACCGTGCGCAAAAGCGAGGGCTGGCGGACAAGCTCCGGTTCGAATTGCAGGACTATCGTCATCTGCCCGCCTCCAGCAAATATGACCGTATCGTCTCGGTCGGCATGTTCGAGCATGTCGGGCCGACGCATTACCGCGAATATTTCACCAAAGCTGCAGAGTTGCTGGATGATAGGGGTGTGATGGTGATGCATTCCATCGGCCAGCCCTATCCTGCACTCGCAACAAATCCCTTCATCGAAAAATATATTTTCCCCGGCGGCTATATCCCCTCCTTATCGGAGGTTTTGCCCGCCGTCGAAAAATCCGCATTGCTGGTGCGCGATATCGAAATACTGCCGATGCACTATGCCCACACCTTGCGCAAATGGCGCGAGCGTTTCGTAGCCAAGAAGGCCCAAGCCATTGCCATTTACGACGAGCGGTTTTTCCGAATGTGGGAATTTTATCTCGCAGGTTCCGAGATGGCGTTCACGCACGAAAATTTCCATATTTTCCAGATTCAACTGGCAAAGCGCGGAGACGTCGTGCCGGACAATCGGGACTATATCGCTGCGACGGAAGAGAGATTGCGCGAATTCGAAAAGACGCGACCACCGCTGGAAAAAGTTCTGTTTTGACGAGGCAGCGGGCGGTGCCGAGGTGTTTTGCTTGACGCTTCGTAAAAGCCAAGCGTAGAACGCTTGATATGGTTGACCAAGGCGATCTTTCCGGCCGCGTTTCTGATGCGCCATCCAACAATTGGGTCTATCGGATATTGCCGAGGACGCTATGGCCCTATGCGCAGCTGGCGCGTTGGGACCGTCCTATCGGCTGGGAACTGTTGATGTGGCCCTGTTTCTGGTCCGCAGCGATGGCGGCGAACACAGCGCAGCATCTCGGCATATTCTCCTGGGTCCTTCTGCTTTTTCATCTCTTTCTGTTTTTCGCCGGTTCCGTCGCCATGCGTGGCGCTGGATGCACCTATAACGATCTGGTCGACCACAAGATCGATATGGCGGTGGCGCGCACCCGCTCTCGGCCCTTGCCGTCGGGGCGGGTCAGTCGCAAACAGGCGAAAATCTTCATTGTCATCCAAGCGATGGCCGGACTTGCGGTTTTGTTGTCCTTTAATGGTTTTGCCATTGTCGTTGGCCTGTCATCGCTCATATTCGTGGCGATCTATCCTTTCGCCAAGCGCTTCACCAACTGGCCGCAGTTTTTTCTCGGGCTTGCCTTCTCATGGGGCGCCCTGATGGGCTGGGCGGGTCAATTCGGTTCACTATCGATCTCGCCAGTCCTGCTTTACGTCGGTGCTATCGCCTGGACAATTGGTTATGACACGATCTATGCCCACCAGGACCGGGAAGACGATACCGCTGCCGGTATCGGTTCGACCGCGCTTTTGTTCGGAGAGAAGACGCATAGTTGGCTGATTGGTCTCTACGGGGCAGCCTTGGTCTTCATCTTTCTGGCATTCTTGACGGCTGGTGTTCACTGGTCGGGTTATCTTGGCCTCGTCATCTCTGCCTTCCTGTTGTTTGGTCAGGTAAGGGTTCTCGATATCGACAATGTCGAACAATGCTTGGCTCTGTTCAAATCCAACAACCGCGTTGGTCTTTTGATTTTCGCCGGGCTGCTGTTACCTTTGGTCGTTGGCTGACACGCAAAAACCGGCGACGTCTTTCGACGCACCGGCTTTTTCGTTTTGTCCGCAGATGTGGAGGATCAGCTGCGGGCGATGATTTCCTTACCCTGAATACGCAGGCTCATACCCAGCGAACCGGTGCTGCGGCGCACGAGGAAGCGCGGGCGGCGGTCGGCGAAGTAGGAGTGGCGGCGACGCGGGCTGGTGGTCTTGGTCCGCACATGGCCGAGATGATCTTCCAGTGGGCGGGCAACGCCATCCGCTTCGACCATCAGCATGGGAATGCGGTAGGCCTCAGACCAGCTGCGCCAATCGGCAGCGATGTCGCACAGGTCGTGCGCCACCAGCAGCGGAATGCAGAGGTCCGGGTCGTCGTGGTGAAGTTCGAGCGTCACGGTGACCTGTCCGTCACCATGGTCGATGGCGCGTGCGGCAACACCCTTGAACGCCCTGGCCGGAAGCGCAAAGGACAATGGAAGGCCGCTGGACTGGAGAACCTTGCGAAGAACTGCGCCGCGCTCGTCGAGCGTGATAGCGATATCGGCTGAACCCTTGTCCTTGCCGTAGGTGATCTGCTGCGGGAACCGTGTAGGGTCGAGCCGGAGTGTCGCGCCTGCCCATTCGGGCTTCAGAACAGTGTTGGTCATCATGCTATCCTTGTTTTACCTGAGAGCCGTTTCATGGTCTCGTCCGGGACTTTTCGTCCTCTGATAGGGAGAAGATAGCGGCCGCTTGTTCGAGACAGCTTAAAAATCGAGGTTAAGAAAACTTTGCATTCCCAGATGGTTAGCAAAAGGCGGACCGATAGGGTTTCGAAATCCTGAATTGGCACGGCAGCCTGTGGGCAGGCGTCCGTGCCGAGATCGGATTTCCAGTTCATGTAGACAGGAGAAAACGCGTTGGCCGTCCCTGCGCGCATCGCCCTGAGAAACAGCTAGCGCAGGGCTCAGCGCTCCCGGCAATTGCCAAGGATGCGAAAGCCAAAAATGGGTGGGGATGACGAGCGTGACGCCCAAAAAAAGGCGCCACAACGGGAGCTCGGGCTGTGGGTAGAGTGCTCTATTCTTAAACGGAAGCGATAGAGATGACCGCTAAATGCGAACGACCTTGCCCGGGTTCATGACGCCCGCCGGATCGAAGGCTGTCTTGATTCGGCGCATCAGTTCCATTTCGATACCTGGGCGGATATCGGCAAGCTCGTCACGTTTTAACTGGCCGATGCCGTGTTCCGCAGAAATCGATCCGCCATATGACAGCACGATGCCGTGGACAATGTGATTGATCTCACGCCAGCGGGCAATGAACTCTGCCTTGTCGGCACCGACAGGCTGGGAAATATTGTAATGGATATTGCCATCGCCGAGATGACCGAAGGCACAGATGCGCGCACCGGGAATGGCGTCAATCACACCAGCCGCCGCTTCCGCCATGAATTCGGGGATTTTCGAGACCGGCACGGACACGTCGTGCTTGATGGAGCCGCCCTCCGGTTTTTGCGCATCTGACATACTTTCACGCATGTGCCACAGAGCCTGACGCTGCGCCTCCGATGCGGCTATGACCGCATCCTGTACGATACCGGCCTCAAAACCCTGTTCCAGCAGAGTTTCCATCATGGTCTGTGCCGTCTCGGCCTTGTCAGAGGTCGAGATGTCGATAAGCGCATACCATGGATGCGCTGTCTCCAAGGGGTCGCGTACGCCCGGAATATGTTTGGCCGTAAACTCGATGCCGATGCGTGGCATCAACTCGAAGCCGGTGAGCGCCGCTCCGCACAAGGTCGAGGCGCGCTCGAACAGTTTCAGCGCCTCTTCCGGCGAATTGAGCCCGGCAAAGCCGACCTGATGCCCTTTCGGCTTGGGGAAGAGTTTCAACACCGCACCGGTGATGATGCCAAGCGTGCCCTCGGAGCCAATGAACAGATCGCGCAGATCATAACCCGTATTGTCCTTCTTGAGGCGGCGAAGACCATTCCAGATCTCGCCTGTCGGCAGGACGACTTCGAGCCCCAGGCAAAGCTGCCGCATGTTGCCGTAAGCCAGAACGGCCGTGCCGCCCGCATTTGTGGCAAGATTTCCGCCGATGCGGCAGGACCCTTGCGAACCCAGCGACAGTGGAAACATGCGTTCCACCTTCTCGGCCTCCTGATGAACGTGATCCAGAATGCAGCCACCATCCACAATGATGACGTTGGCAATGGGATCGATGTCGCGAACGCGGTTCATGCGTTCCAGCGACAGAATGACGTCGTTGCCATCGCTGCGCGGCGTCTGCCCGCCCACCAGACCGGTGTTGCCCGTTTGCGGGACGATGGCCGTGCCGGTTTCGCTGGCGAGCTTCAGGATGGCGGCGACCTCTTCCGTAGAGGCCGGTTTTAGCAGCAGCGGCGAGGCGCCCTTATACAGTCCGCGATTTTCGACGAGATGAGGTGCAAGATCAGCCTGATCGCGCACGGCGTTCTTCTCACCAACGATGGTCACGAAACGCTGGAGTAGATCGTCGGGCAGGGCGGTGGTGGTCATGATGCCCTCGTTGAGGGTCGTGGTGCAGCGGCACGCGCCAGCCGGTCGTTGATGGCTTCGCCAAGGCCTGTTTCGGGAATGGAGGTAATGGCGATGCTGCGCGCGCCGCTGGCATCGGCGGTTTTGAGGTGGTCGAACAGGTTCGTCGCAGCTTCCGCCAGATTGCCGGTAGGGCTGAGATCAAGCACCGTCAAGGCATGTGCCTCACCGGCTATCGCTGCGCCACCAAAGCGGATCAGGGCCTCGTCCTTCTCGACGGAAACGGCATTCAATCGCACTGATGCACCGGGCGCGTAATGAGAGGCCAGCATTCCGGGCGCTTCAATGGTAGCGGATGCTTTTTCCGACCGGGCAAGCGTCAGACCCAGGATACGCTCGATCTCTTCTGCAACCAGCCCGCCGGGACGCAGGAGGCGAACCGAGCCATCCGTTTCGACTTTGAGGATTGTGGATTCCACGCCCACCGGTGCTGCGCCGCCATCCAGAATAAGGCTGACCTTATCACCCAGATCCACCTCCACATGGGCAGCGCTGGTAGAGCTGATCTTGCCGGAGCTGTTGGCGCTGGGGGCTGCGAGCGGCTTTCCGAAAGCCGCGATCAAATCACTGGCAAAGCCCTGGGGAATACGGATGCCAACGGTATCGAGACCCGCCGTCGCCAGCGCGTGGATCTGGCTGTCGGGCTTTAAAGGCAGGATGAGGGTCAGCGGTCCCGGCCAGAATGCATTCGCCAGTTTGCGCGAGATGGGATCGAAAACCGCATGATCTTCCGCCATCTGGATATTTGCCATATGGCAGATCAGCGGGTTGAACTGAGGGCGTCCCTTGGTTTCATAAATGCGGGCAATGGCGGCAGGGTTCGTGGCATCCGCTGCAAGGCCATAGACCGTCTCGGTGGGAATGGCGACGGGATGGCCGGACGACAGGACATGGACGGCGTCGCGAAGCGCCGTTTCCCTGTTATGATCGATGTGAATATGACGCGCCATGGATGCTTGAGCCTTTCAGGCGTGCCGCCTTTGGCGCCACACTTTCGCGCGGCATCCTTTAGAGGTTTTCAGCCCAGTTGAAAAGCCATCTGCGCAACGGTGTCAGAGCGTGCGGATGAACTTGCGCATCTCGCTGGAGCGGGTACCCAGCATCAGCACGTTCTTGAGCGCGATTTTCGGGTCGCTCGTGCGAAACAACAGACCATCACGATGAATCGCCTTGTTGATCTTCACTGTCTTGTCACCGGCCATATCCATGGCGATGGCGAAATACATGCGCGACTGGCGTGGGTCGATATTTTCGAAGAACTGCTCGTCGCCGCACAGTTCGGAAAAGAAATTGGCGAAGTAAAACGAAAACAGCACCGGCGTATGCGCATCGAAGCTGGTGCGGGATGCCGTCACGTGGCAGTAGCCGAGGTGCGGACTTTCCTCGATGGTGCGATGAAACACCATTTGCGGAAAACGGATCGACTGATGAAAAGAGTTCAGCCGGGAATGGGTCATTTCACCAGCGGTCTGGAGTTTGCGCCCGGTAATTTCGGCGACTTCATCATGAGTCAGATAACGCGGTTCGCGTGGTATCCATTTTTGCTCGTAACGGGCGATTTTACCGGTTCGAAGAAAGTCCGAATGCGCTGTTTTCGAGCGTGTGGGAGCCATATTGCGAGCGCTCACATCGAAGTAGCGGATTTGCGTTCCCTTCTCCATCGAGAGAGCTCCTGTTGCCTACCCCCTTGTTTTTACGGGGAGTAGGTTAAGATTCTCTTGTTGCGAGGGAATCGATGTTAAGGAACGTCTACTCGCCGTTTTTGGCATACTGCGACGAAATGTTTCGGAAGCCGCGTATTAACGCCCTGTTTTAAATGTATAATCTGGTGATGTCGCATTTATGAGGCATGTCGCAATTTGTCGCCAATGCGGAAGCCGATGTCGCTGTATGTGGTGCTGAAGATCGACGCGAATGGTTAGATCATCCCAGCTGAACGCGGGGGGATGCTTTGGAAGCGAGCCGCGACTTTTCGAGGACATGGCCATGGATTTGCGTGAAACCGTATTGCGCCAACTGAAAAACCGTCGTGAAGGCTTCACGCTGGAGCAACCTTTCTACGTGGATCAGGACTATTTCCAGCTGGATATGGAAAATATCTGGTATCGCGATTGGCTTTTTGTGGCGCATGATTGCGAAGTGCCAAAGGCCGGGACCTACCTCACGGTTCAAATCGGTGACTACTCTGTCATCATCGTGCGTGGCAAGGATGGCACCATACGTGCCTTCCACAATTCCTGTCGGCACCGTGGTTCACGCGTCTGCACCAGCCAGAAGGGTCAATCCGCTCGCCTCGTCTGTCCCTATCACCAATGGACCTACGACCTGGATGGCAAGCTTTTGTTTGCCCGCCACATGGGCGACGATTTCAACAAGGAAGATTTCGGTCTGAAGCCGATCGCCTGTGAAGCCGTTGCTGGCTACGTCTTCATCTGTCTGGCAGAGCAGCCGATGGATTTCGCTCCGGTGCGTGCCGAAGTCGAAGCCTACATGGCGCCGCACCGCATCTGGGAGGCGAAAGTCGCCCATGAAAGCACCATCATCGAAAAGGGTAACTGGAAGCTCGTCTGGGAAAACAATCGCGAGTGCTATCACTGCGCCGCCAACCACCCCGAGCTGTGCCGCACCTACCCGGAAAACCCGAGCGTGACAGGCACGGATGGCGGTGCCAGCGATCCTGAAATCGGCGGTCATTGGGCGCGCTGCGAGGCCGCCGGCCTCCCCAGCCGCTTTAAGATGGATCCCAAGGGACAATTCCGCGTGGCGCGCATGCCGCTGATCGGAGAAGCGGAAAGCTATACGATGTCCGGCAAGCGTGCCGTGCGCCGCCCGTTGTCCGACGATGTGACCATCGACCATATCGGTACACTGCTGCTGTTCCACTACCCGACGACGTGGAACCACTTCCTCGGTGACCACCTGATTTCCTTCCGTGTGGTGCCGCTTGGGCCGCAGGAGACACAGGTCACGACCAAATGGCTGGTCCACAAGGACGCCGTTGAAGGTGTCGATTACAATCTGGAAGACCTGACGCATGTCTGGAACGAGACCAATGATCAGGACCGCCGCATCGTCGAGGAAAATGCGTTCGGCATCCGTTCGCCTGCCTATGAGCCGGGGCCCTATTCACCGGAAGACGAAGGCGGTGTCATGCAATTCGTAAACTGGTACTCCGATTTCATGATCGACCGTCTGTCGGGAGACAAGCAAAAACTCTCGGCTGTCGCATGACCTTGGTGAACATGGCGACCACCTACAGGCATATCGACGAAATGAAGCCGTGGAGCGACAAGCTTCACATGCTGGAATGCATTTCGGTCACGCCCGAAACGCCTGACGTGATGACATTCCTGTTTCGCTCCGAAGGTCCCAACTGGTTTCGTTATCTGCCGGGTCAGTTCGTGACTCTGGAACTTCCGGTCGGGCCGGAGCCTCTGTTTCGCACCTACACGCTGTCGTCCAGTCCATCGCGCCCCTATGCGCTGGCCGTCACAGTCAAGGCGCAAGCCGCCAGCATCGGAACACGCTGGATGTTCAACAACCTCAAGCCGGGCATGCGCATTCGCGCGCTGGGACCGCTGGGGGATTTTTCCTATGTGCGCCATCCCGGCGACAAGTATCTTTTCATCTCGGCAGGTTCCGGCGTAACGCCGATGATGTCGATGGTGCGGGACATGAGCGACCGCGCACCGCTAAGCGACATTCATTTCATCAACTGCTCGCGCTCTCCCTCCGATATCGTCTTCCGGCACGAACTCGAATATCTTGCCCGCTTCATGCCCAATCTTTCGCTTGGTTTCATCGTTGAAAATTGCGGGCGTACCGATCTGTGGTCTGGGCTGAAGGGTATGGTCGACAAGGCCAAGATCGCTTTGCTCTCGCATGATTTCATGGACCGCACAGTATTTTGCTGTGGTCCTGAACCGTTTATGGCGGCCATCCATTCCATGCTGGAAGCGTCGGGCTTCGACATGGCGCGCTATCATCAGGAAAGCTTTGCTCCCGCAACGCCCGTTGCGGTCGGCCCGAGTGCGGCCCTTGAAGATGGCGAGGTCCTGGCGAAGATCGGCTTTACGCTTTCCGGCAAGGACGTCCCCTGCCAGCCGGGCCAGACGATCCTGATGACCGCACGTGCGGCGGGTGTGCGCATTGGCGCGGCCTGCGAATCCGGCATATGCGGAACATGCCGCGTTCTGAAGCTTTCGGGCGAGGTTGAAATGAACCACAATGGCGGCATTCTCGACGAGGATATCGAGGAGGGATATATCCTTGCCTGCTGCTCGCGTCCGTTGACGGATGTTCAAGTAGAGGCGTGATGATACTTGGGTTCCATTTTGCGCAATGGAACCAATATCCGATCTTTCCGTTAGGTGCTCATCGAAACGCGGTTCAACGCGTCGTGTCCACAATGGAGGAAACTCATGCTGAATTTGCGCAAGACGAGCGTCGCTACCGCAGTCGTCATGCTTCTGACTAGCTTCGCACCGTCGCAGGCTTTTCAGGCCCCGATCCCAATGGTAAAGCCTGTTCAGGCAACAACACAGGACGTTGTTCCTGTGCAGTTCAGTTACGGTGAACGTCGCTATTATCGCCATCGTGATCGCGATTTCCGTCGCTCCGAGGCACGACGCGGATATTACAACGGTCACCGAGGTTACCGCGAATACCGCCGTGGCTATCGCCAGCACAATGGTTACTGGTTCCCTCTGGCTGCTTTCGCGACCGGTGCGATCATCGGTGGTGCGGTGTCTCAGTCGCGTCCGTCATACGGCAGCAGCCATCAGCAATGGTGCGCGAACCGCTACCGCTCGTATCGCGCCTATGACAACACGTTCCAGCCTAACAATGGCCCCCGCCGTCAGTGCGTTTCGCCGTGATATGCAGATTTAAATCAAGCCCGGCATCATGCCGGGCTTTTTCTATTGTTTCAATTCAGAGCCGATCAAGTGACTGTGAACGAACTGTTAATGCTGGGTTCAGCTAGCCATTTATATTCTGAACAATATATAAATTGAACCGCATTTCGTAAACGGAATATCAAAAGAAGAACATCGTTATTCACAATGCGCCGGCAGTGTATCCGGCCGTGGATGGAGGAAATCAGATGCAAAACTATATGAAAATCCTTTGGGCCGCCGGTTTCTCGGCGTTGATCGCCGCAGGCTCCATCGTCCCTGCGCAGGCCATGCCACTGACCGTTGCTCCACCAGCCGTCGAGAAGGCCGATAGTGGTGTGGTGAACGTCCAGTACTGGCGTGACCGTGGTTACAGACGTGACTATGGTGGCGGTTATTATCGCGGCCATCGTGGCTATCGTGATTACCGTCCGGGATATCGCCACCACAATGGCTACTGGTTCCCGCTGGCCGCATTTGGCGCTGGTGCTATCATTGGCGGCGCCCTAGCTCAGCCTCGCGAAGTTTACCGCCCTGTGCCGGAATACCGTCCGCGTCCGGTCTACCGCGCTGCTCCGCGTGTCGGCTTGAGCCAAAGCCACGTGAACTGGTGCTCGGGTCGCTACCGTTCGTATGATGCCTATAGCAACACGTTCCAGCCTTATAACGGCCCACGCCAGCCATGCTATTCGCCTTACGGCTGATCGACATAAGTTTCAAAGTGAGAAATGCCGTCCGGCTCCATCCGGGCGGCGTTTTGCATTTAGAGAATGCCGACACGGCGCAGGATGATCCAGGCAAAGAGAATGGATGCAACGATGAAGCTGGCGGCATAGATCGTGCCGCTGGCTCCTTCCGTAAAGGGGAGGGCACCGGTGTTCATGCCGAAAAAACCAGTGACGAGCGTCGGAGGCAAAAGAAACGCTGTCATCAGCGACAGGATGTAGAGATGCCGGTTGGTTTCCGAGGAAAGCTTCGAATCGACCTCTTCGTGTAGCAGCCTTGCCCGCTCCTGAAGCGCGTAGACATCGTGATCGATGGACTCAAGTCGTCCGGTCAGACGGGCCGCGATCTCTTCGAAGCCGAATGGCATTTCCTCGTCATCGGCCGCGGACGCCCTGCGCATCAGTGTCAGCACCGTGCGCAGATGCCGGTGGAGGCGCACCACGGTACGGCGTACCGGCGCCAGCCTGCGACGTTCGTCGCAGGGCGTGGCGTCATAAACGAAATCCTCTATGGCATTCAACTCCTCCGTCGTTTCCATCACCAGCGCGATCAGGCTGCGTTGGAATTCCGCGACGAGGCCCTCGAAAACATGCGAGGGCGTGGAAAAGCGCTTCGGGTTTTTGTCGATAGCGGCGCGCAGACGGTCGATGGACCGAAGTGGCTGCAAGCGGGTCGTGATGATGTAGCGTTCGCCCAGCGCAAAATGCAGCCAACCGATATCGCGGGTTTCCTGATCGAACTCCCTTTGGAAATCGATCAGCGTTCCATAGAGCGCGCCGTCATCGACGACGATGGAAGGGTGCGTTTCATGCGTTGTCAGGTTCGCCTTGATACTGTCATCGAGTGCATGAACGCTCTCCAGAAAGCCCGCGACGCGTGAATCTGCGAGGTTCAAGTGTAGCCAGAAAAAACCGTCTTCGGTCTGGAGATCGGCAAGTGTTACGTCAGCGCCCAATCGGACGCAGGGCTCGACCCCGGGGCGAAAACGGTAGGCCCAGACGAGACCGGGAATGGCGGGGTGAGGAATGTCCATGCGCTTGATCCTGAAACACGGTCGCGGCGAGGAGCGGAAGACAATCCCGCTTATGCGACGAACTCATGCTGACCAGAGTTTTGTGACAGTTTGATTACGGTCATGCCGATTGGCGCAGGCCGGTTACGAAAGCAGACCGCACCACGCTTTAAGTTGAACACATCGGGGATATTTCAAATTGACGTTTACGTAAAAATCAATTAGCCCCGAAGGCTATCGCTTTGCAATTTTGACGCTTCGGGAGGAGGCAGAATGTATCTCGCACCGGTAGACGATATCGCTTTTACGCTGAAACACGTGGCAGGCCTGAAGGTCGCGCTGGAACAGGGCGCGTTCGGTGATCTCGATGAAGATACCGTCGATGCCATTCTCCATGAGGCCGGTCGTTTCGCCACCGAAGAGGTTGCGCCTCTGGCGGAGATCGGTGATCGCCAAGGCTCCACCATCGTGGATGGTGTCGTGCGCACGCCAGATGGCTGGGCCGATCTCTACCGCCGTTGGGCAGACGGCGGCTGGAACGGCCTGACCGCGCCGGAAGAATTCGGCGGACAGGCTCTTCCGCATCTGTTGAATGTCGCAGCTCTTGAGATGTGGAACTCCGGCTCCATGGCGTTTGCCCTTTGCCCGACGCTGACAATGGGTGCGGTGGAAGCCATCGCCACCCATGGAAGCGACGATCTCAAAGCGATCTATCTGGAAAAACTGGTATCCGGTGTCTGGACCGGCACCATGAACCTGACGGAGCCGCAGGCCGGATCGGATCTCGCTGCCTTGAAAAGCCGGGCAGAGCGCGTCGGTGATGGCAGCTATCGGATCTTCGGCCAGAAAATCTACATCACCTGGGGTGAGCACGACGCAGCCGACAACATCATCCATCTGGTGTTGGCGCGCCTTCCGGATGCGCCTGCGGGTACACGCGGCATCTCACTGTTTCTCGTCCCGAAATTCCTGCCCGATGAGGCAGGCAATCCCGGTGAACGCAACGATCTCTTCTGCCACGCGCTGGAGCACAAGCTGGGTATTCACGGCTCCCCCACCTGCACGATGATTTTCGGTGACGGTCGCTATGGTTCCGAGAAGGGTGCTATCGGATGGATCGTGGGTGAAGAGAACAAGGGTCTTGCTTGCATGTTCACCATGATGAACAATGCACGTCTGGCCGTGGGCATGCAGGGTGTGGCCATCTGCGAAGCGGCGACGCAGAAGGCGATTGCCTATGCCAAGGAGCGCGCCCAGGGCAAAGCACCCGGTACCAAAGCGACGGGCATGAGCCCGATCATCGAGCATCCTGACACCGCCAGAACGCTTCTGACCATGAAGGCGCTGACCCAAGGCTCCCGCGCCATTTCCTTCTCCTGCGCCCATGCCATCGATATGAGCCATGTGAAAACCGATGCAGCGGAGCGCACGTTCTGGCAGGAACGGGCGGCCCTTTTGACACCGATTGCCAAATCTTTCTCAACCGATGCCGGCGTGGACGTGGCCTCGCTCGGCATTCAGGTGCATGGCGGTATGGGCTTCATAGAGGAAACGGGTGCGGCCCGTTACCTGCGCGATGCGCGTATCGCACCGATCTATGAAGGCACCAACGGTATTCAGGCCATCGATCTTGTCACGCGCAAATTGCTGCTCTCCGAGGGCGCGCAGGTGCGTGGGTTTATCGCCGAATTGAAAGAACAGGCACAAGCGGTGCATGCTTCTAACACACCGGAGCTTGGCGAGACGGCCCGCTATCTCGACCGGAGCATTGCCGATCTGGAAGAGTCGACCGATTGGTTGCTGGGTGCCTTGGCAAAGGGCGAAACTGCCGCAGCACTTGCCGGTGCCACACCGTACCAGCGTTTGTTCGGATTGGCTCTGACCGGGGTCTATCTGGCCAAGGGTGCTTTGGCTTCGGTCGACGACGGGCAGGGGACAAACCGCACCGCGCTTTGCCGTTTCACTGCGGAGAACCTTCTTGCTGAAACGTCCGCCTTGAAGGATCGTGTGATATCTGGAGCCGCGAGCCTTGAAGCCGCCCGCGCCGTTCTGGCCTAAGGAGTTCTCATGTCTGCCGATCATATCCTTGTTGAACGTCCGCAAGCGGCACCCGGCGTGCTGGTCATTCGTTTCAACCGACCGGACAAGAAAAACGCCATTACGGATGCCATGTATCGCACCATGATCGAGGCCTTGCAGACGGCAGATGCGGATGCTGAAATTCGCGTCATCGCCTTTCTCGGCTCAAACGGCTGCTTTTCGGCGGGTAATGACATGGCTGACTTCATGGCCTTTGCCATGTCCGGCGGCAAGGGCCGGCTGGCGGCGGGGGATTTCCTGCATGCGCTGGTCGGCGTTCAAAAACCCATCGTATCCGGTGTGGATGGTCTCGCCATCGGCATCGGTACCACGCTCAACCTGCATTGCGACATGACGGTTGCTTCTGCCCGCAGTCTGTTCAAGACGCCTTTCGTGGATTTGGCTTTGGTGCCGGAAGCGGCTTCCAGCCTGCTCGTGCCGCGCATCATGGGCCACCAGCGTGCCTTCGCGCTGCTGGCCGCAGGCGAAGGCTTTTCGGCAGAACAGGCGCTTCAGGCTGGGTTGATATGGAAAGTCGTGCCCGAAGCCGACGTCGAGAGCGAAACGCTGAAAATTGCGTCATCGCTTGCAGCAAAGCCACCGCAGGCGCTCAAGATCGCCCGTGATCTTCTCCGTGGAGACAGCGCTGACATTCGGGCGCGGATCGACGCTGAAATCGTGCATTTTGCTGCCCAGCTACAGAGTGAGGAAGCCAGAGCGGCGTTCGAGGCATTCATGCGTCGTTAAGCGTGGCTGGTGAAAATGGGCGGGTCTTGTGGAATTGCCAAAGAAGGCTGTTTAGTCTTTGGGGAAGGAAACTCCGTTTTCAAGAAAGCCCATCCATGCGCCCGCTCATTTTCGCAATGCTTGCCATCATCATGTCGCTGTCCACTGTCGCCGGTGCGGCCAGCCTTCAGCCGCCCTCAATGTCGCAGCTGGCGCACAGCGATATCATTGACGTGCAAAATTTCAACAGTCAGGCGGGTTCGTCCAACCAAAACAACGGTTATGAGCGCCGCCATCAGCGCTTCGTCTGCGTTGTCACGCCACCTGATAGCGCCAACCGCTCGCGACCCTATGTCTGCCCTGTTCAGCAAGGACGGGTTGGTGGACGCTGTCGTTGCAGCGGCGTGGTCGGCAACGGCAATATCGATACCGCCTGGTAAGCGTTACTTTTCGAGCGTTGCGACCGCTTCCACGTGCGGCGACCATAAAAATTGGTCGATAGGCGTGACTTTGGTCAGGCGATAACCACCCTCAACCAGAATAGCGAGGTCTCGTGCCAGCGACAGCGGGTTGCAACTGACAGCGACGATCTTCTTCACGCCGCTGCGGGCCAGTTCCTTGCACTGGGCCTCTGCCCCTGCGCGTGGCGGATCGAAGACCACGGCATCGTAGTTCTTCAGTTCCTTGACGGTCAGTGCATGGCGAAAAAGGTCACGCTTTTCAATGGTTACGGGTTTCAGGCCTTGCGTGTTGCGGGCCGCAAGATCAAGCGCCTTGAGCGCCTTGTCCTCGGCCTCCACCGCGTGAACCTTACCCAGACGGGCCAGCCGCAGGGCAAAGGTGCCGGAGCCGCTGAACAGGTCGGCGATGCGCTTGGATTTGCCGACATGCGCGACAACCAGTTCGGCCATGGCGTCTTCGGCTTGCTTCGTGGCCTGTGCAAAACTACCCGCGGGGGGCGTGATGTTGACGCCGTCGAATTGAATAACAGGCCTCAGTGGTTCGATCAGGATTTCACCCGAGAGCGAAACACGGGCAATACCGGGCATCGACAGCACGATTTCAGTGACAGTACGGCGCTGCTTGTCGCTGGCCGTTTTGATACCTTCGAAGCAAATATCAAGCCCTGAAAGCGTTTCCATCACGGTGATGCGGAACGGTTCGGCGGTCGTTGCAAGCGGTGCACCGATGGCTCGGATCGCATCGAGACGCGAGACGATACCATCGGTCGTGACGGGACATTCTTCGATGGCGACGATATGGTGGCTGTTGGCCTGACTGAAGCCCAGCAGGAGGCCTTTTTCGGTTTTGCGGGCGGTGAAGACGACACGGCGTCTTTCACCGGGGCGACAGTGCACCAATGCTCCTACTTCGGCGTCGAGACCTTTGGATTTCAATGCGGCGACGACGAGGCTGCGCTTGAAGACGTGATAGGGTTCATCGGCCAGATGCTGCAGGGAACAGCTTCCGCAGGTGCCGTTCTTGCCATCGGGACCGAAGTGGCGACAGGCAGGCTCGCGCCGCTCGGGTGCCGCTTCGGTGATCGACATGATGGTGCCCTGATCCTTGATCCGGGCAATCGCAACGGTCTCTCCGGGCAGCGCGAATGGGACGAAGATCGGCCCATCCGCGTCGTGCACGATGCCATCGCCCTGCGCGCCGAGGCCTTGTATTTTCACGGTCTGGGCTGTCATGGCTTGCGACCTCCGAGAAGAAACTCCTCGGTCCCATCGCCACCAGCTATGGGGGAGGGGATGAGGCCAAGGCTGATCCAGCCCATGTCTTCCACCAGCCAGCGCTCAAGTTCTGCGGCAACAGCCGGTGCTGTCTCAGGCTCTTTCAGCAGGCCGGCCTTGCTGATCGCATCGCGTCCTGCTTCGAATTGCGGCTTGACGAGCAGAATGGCCAGCGCACCGGACTCGACCAATTCGAGGGCAGGCGCGAGCGCCAGCTTCAACGATATGAACGACACATCCGACACGATAAACCGTATCGGCCGGTTATCGATATCGTCGCTTGTCAGGAAACGTGCGTTGAAACCTTCGATGCTGGTAACACGACGGTCGTTTTCGATGCGGGGATGGATTTGGCCGTGGCCGACATCGATAGAGGTGACGTGGGAGGCGCCGCGTTTCAGCAACACCTCGGTAAAGCCACCCGTGGAGGCGCCAACGTCAAGACATTCCAGATTGCGTGGGTCCAGTTCGAAATAGTCGAGTGCTGCAACCAGTTTCAATGCCGCGCGCGATACGTAATCCTGCGCGGGATCGCTGATCTCAAAGACGACATTTCCCGGGAATGTCAGGCTGGGTTTTGTGACGACCTTGCCATTGACGCGAACGGTGCCGCGCGCCACGGCATCGCGTGCACGGGAGCGGCTGGCAAACAGGCCGCGCGATACCAGAAGCTGGTCCAGCCGGTGATTTTCAGATGAATGAGACATGTTGTGTCAATGACTGCCAAAAGCCCGGAAAGCAAGCATTTTGTAACGGCCAAGCACTGAGCGGAGCGCAAAACATAGTTTCCACACTGGTCCAGCACCTGTGGTCCTCCCCAGCGCTTAAGCGAAAATAAACGGCTTTATGGCATTGTCTCGTATAACTGATTTTAGACGTAACATTTCCGCCATGAAGGCGGGCCTCCCCGAAAGAGATTGCGTGGTGTCCAGGCTGCTTGCCTGTTGTCACACCGAAAGCGTGTCGAAAGAGTTCTCGATGTCTTTGAAAAATCTACCTATCAACCTGAAGCTGGTCGTCACATTCGTTGCCCTGATGGCTGTTTGCCTGGTGGCGTCAGCGATTGTATTCATGCAGACGATTGAAGCCAAGCGTGTTTCTGAACGTCAGACGAACACCGCCAAAATCGTGTCGAATATCGATGATGCAAAAGCGGCGATGCTGGAGCAGGCGGTCAACCAGCGCGGCTTCCTGCTGTTTCGCAGCGACAGCACGTATAATGATGTGTTTGCCCAGCGCGACCTGATGTTGAAGAAACTGGACGAAGCCCGTATCTTGGCCGCCGGCCAGCCCGACATTCTGAAATCCATCGATGACATGCAGGCAACGGCCACCGTGTTCTATACGCAGTTGGCTCAGCCTCAGATGGCAGCCCGCAAGAACACCGAGGCGCCGATTTCCGAGGTCATCGAGATTGGACGCAATCAGGCCAAGGGCCAGCTGGATAGTTTCCGTGCCGCTGCGGCCAAGATCAAGGCGGAGTTGACCACCGCGTCCGAAGCGCAGGTTGCTGCACAGGCCGCCGCCCATACCAACCTTGAGCTTGCGCTTCTCGGTGGCGGTGCTGCCGCTGGTCTCGTTGCCGTTGTGCTGATCTGGTCGTTATCGCGTGCCATCGTTTCGCCGATTGTCGGTATGACGGATGCGATGAGCCGCCTTGCCGGTGGTGACACCACCGTCGAGGTTCCAGCACTGGACCGTGGCGACGAAGTGGGCAAGATGGCGCAAGCCGTTCTGGTCTTCAAGGAAGCCGGTATCGAAAAGTCCCGCCTTTCGGACGAAAGCGACCGTATGCGCTCCTCGACAGAGGCAGATCGTCGTCGCCATGAAGCCGACAAAGCCCGCGCCGAAGCTGAACAGACGTTTGCGCGCGATGAATTGGCCAAGGGTCTGCAAGCGCTGGCCGACGGCAATCTGGTTTACCGGATCGACACGCCGTTTGCCGAGTTCATCGAGCCCTTGCGCGTCAACTTCAACAACTCTCTGGACAAGCTTCAGGAAGCCATGCGCACGGTCGGTCAAAATGCGTCCGCCATCAATGCCGGTGCGTCCGAGATGCTGTCGTCTGCCGATGATCTGTCGCGTCGCACCGAGCAGCAGGCGGCTTCTATCGAAGAGACGGCCGCAGCGCTCGAAGAAGTCACGACCACCGTGCGTGACAGCGCCAAGGGCGCAGAAGAGGCAAGCGCTCTGGTTCAGCGTGCACGCTCCGGAGCTGAAAAATCAGGCACCGTCGTCCGCAGCGCCGTCTCTGCCATGCAGGCCATTGAAAAGTCTTCGGGCGAAATCACCAATATTATCGGTGTCATCGACGACATCGCGTTCCAGACCAATCTTCTGGCTTTGAACGCCGGTGTCGAAGCGGCGCGTGCCGGTGAAGCGGGCAAAGGCTTTGCGGTTGTTGCGCAGGAAGTGCGTGAACTGGCGCAGCGTTCTGCCAACGCGGCAAAGGAGATCAAGACACTGATCAGCGCCTCTACCCAGCAGGTCGAAAACGGCGTGAACCTCGTCGGAGAAACCGGCAAGGCGCTGGAACTGATCATCGCTGAAGTCGAGGAAATCAACACCCACGTCAGCACCATCGTCACGGCTGCCCGCGAACAGGCAACCGGTCTTCAGGAAATCAACACGGCCGTCAACACGATGGATCAAGGCACGCAGCAGAACGCCGCGATGGTGGAGCAGCAGACAGCCGCGAGCCACGCCCTTGCCCGCGAAGCAGAAGCACTGAACGACCTCATCGGCCAGTTCAACCTGGGCAATGGCGCCCGTGCCGCCCCAGCCTTTGCACCAGCACAGCACACTGCACCGCGCTCCTTCTCTGCGTCGGCGCCGAAGCCGGTCTATTCGCAGGCTCCACGCCCTGCAGCAAAGATTGCTCAGCCAACGGCGCGTCCTGTTTCGTCTCCGGCGCGCGCGCTCGGCCAGAGCCTGGCAAAAGCCTTCTCGCCCAAGGCCGAAACATCCGCCAAGCCGGTGGCACAGGACTGGGAAGAATTCTGAGATAAGCCATGACTTGAAACGCAAAACCCGCCGGAGCGATCTGGCGGGTTTTTTAGAGCGTTTCCTTGTTAAATGGAAACGTTCTGCCGGAGCAGATTTTCGTCAGGACAACGGCGATTGACGAAGGGCATACCCTAAGGTACGGCCGAGCCGATCGCCGTTGTCCTGGCGGAAATATGCTCCGGCCCTCTGGGTTGGTTGAAACGGGCCATCTGCCTGCCCGGACGGCTTGGCCGCATGCTAAGGCTACGCCACGCGCCATCCGGACAAGCAGTCGATCCCGTTTGAACCAACAGAACTGTTTCCATTTAACAAGGAAACGCTCTAATGGCTTATCGAGTCGGGAAACGGGATTATCCGGCGACACCAAGCCCGGCCTGCTTTTGGCCCAGCGCTTTGAAGACCGTGGAAACGATACCTGCACGATCAAGCCCCGCATTGGCATACATGATTTCCGGCTTGGCCTGTTCGACCCACTGGTCGGGAAGTGTCAGCGTACGGACCTTCAGGCCGGTGTCGAGGAGACCGGCACTTGCCATGAAGTGCAGGACATGCGCGCCGAAGCCGCCCGCCGAACCTTCTTCGATGGTAATGAGAACTTCGTGATGGCTGGCGAGCTGACGAATGAGATCGAGGTCCAGCGGCTTAGCAAACCGTGCATCGGCAACGGTGGTGGAAAGGCCCGCCGCGTCCAGATCCTCCGCAGCAGACATGCACTCGGTAAGACGGGTGCCGAAGGAAAGCAGGGCGACCTTGGAGCCTTCCTTGACGATGCGACCCTTGCCGATCGTTAGAATTTCACCACGCGCAGGCATTTCGATGCCGACGCCTTCGCCGCGCGGATAGCGGAAGGAAATTGGACCCTCGTCATAGGCGGCCGCCGTGCGCACCATATGTTTCAGCTCTGCTTCGTCAGACGCCGCCATGACCACCATGCCGGGCAGGGTAGCGAGGAAAGTGGTGTCGAAAGAGCCCGAGTGCGTGGGGCCATCAGCACCAACAAACCCGGCGCGATCTATCGGGAAGCGCACCGGCAGGCTCTGGATCGCCACATCATGCACCAGCTGGTCGTAACCGCGTTGCAGAAAGGTGGAGTACAGCGCACAGAACGGTTTGTAGCCATCGGCAGCAAGGCCCGCCGCGAAGGTCACGGCATGCTGTTCGGCAATGCCCACATCGAAACTGCGTTTCGGGAACAGTTCGGCCAGTTTATCCAGACCGGTTCCGTTTGGCATCGCGGCGCTGACGCCGACAATCTTGTCATCCAGCGTGGCTTCGTGGATCAGCGCTTCTGCAAACACGCTGGTATAGCTGGGTGCATTAGGCTTGGCTTTTGCCTGCGCCCCGGTGATGACGTCGAACTTATTGACGCCGTGATATTTGTCCGCGGCCGCTTCGGCAGGGGCGTAGCCCTTACCCTTCTGCGTCACGACATGGATCAGCACGGGGCCTTTCTGGTTGTCGCGCACATTGCGCAGAACGGGCAAAAGATGCTCGAAGGAGTGACCGTCGATAGGGCCGATGTGGTAGAAGCCGAGTTCTTCGAACAGGGTGCCACCTGTGACGTAGCCCCGTGCATGGGTCACAGCGCGCGTAATCGCCCGGTCGATGGTCTTGCCGAGATAGGCCGTCAGCTTCTTGCCGAAATCGCGAAAGCCCATATAGGTGCGCCCGGAGGCGAGACGCGCCAGATACGCGCTCATCGCCCCCGTTGGCGGTGCAATCGACATGTCGTTATCGTTGAGGATGACGATCAGCCTGGCATCCAGCGCACCGGCATTGTTGAGCGCCTCGAACGCCATCCCAGCGGACATGGAGCCATCGCCGATTACGGAAATCACCTTGCGGTCGCTGCCATCAAGCTCAGCCGCTACAGCCATGCCGAGACCTGCGGAAATGGAGGTGGACGAGTGGCCGGCGCCGAAATCATCATATTCGCTTTCGGCGCGGCGGGTGAAGCCGGACAGACCGCCCTCCTGGCGCAAGGTGCGAATGCGATCACGGCGGCCCGTCAGAATCTTGTGCGGATAACATTGATGGCCGACATCGAAAATGAGCCGGTCGTCCGGTGTGTTGAACACCTTGTGGATGGCAATGGTCAGTTCGACCACGCCCAGACCTGCACCCAGATGGCCGCCGGTCGTTGAGACAGCATCGATCATCTCGTCGCGCAATTCTCTGGCCAATTGCGGCAGATCGCGATCCTCGATCAACTTGAGATCGGATGGGAATTTCACCCGGTCAAGCAATGGTGTCTCTGGCATTCCGGTCAATCGTTCGGCCTTCGTATTTATCGGTTCAACCTGCTGCTACCAGATGGTGTGCAATGCAGACTTCGGCAAGATTTAATTCGTTTTAACGAATTTCAACTCTGCGGCAAAGGGACAAACTCTTCTTCGTCCCCCGGTACGATGTCGAAGCGCCCGGTTCTCCACTCTTCCTTGGCTTTTTCTATGCGTTCTTTTGATGACGATACGAAATTCCACCAGATATAACGCTTGGAATTCATGGCCGCGCCGCCGAAAAGCATGATGTGACAACCGCTGATGCCGCCTTTCAACGTAATATCATCGCCCGCGCGGAAGACGATGAGCTGATCGGCTGCAAAAACGTCACCCGCGACATCAAGTGAACCGGAGAGAATATAGACCGCCCGCTCTTCGTGATCAGCTGGAAAGGGAAACTTGACCCCGGCATCAAGCGTCAGATCAACGTAAAGCGTATCGGTCAACGTCTTGACCGGGGATGCAGCGCCTGCAAATCCTCCGATGACGATCCGGCCGGTCGCGCCCTTGACTTCAATCACAGGCATGGCCTCGCGTCCGGTGTGGGAAAAATCTGGTGCGATTTCTTCGCTGCCATCGGGCAGGGCGAGCCATGTTTGCAGACCGGACATGGAAAGGGGGTGGCCGCGCAGGTTTTCCGGTGTCCGCTCGGAATGCACAATGCCGCGTCCTGCGGTCATCAGGTTGAGATCGCCGGGGCGGACCACCAGTTCGGTACCGAGGCTATCGCGATGCTTGATTTCGCCATCAAACAGATAGGTAACCGTCGAAAGGCCGATATGGGGATGCGGTTTCACATCCAGCGCTTGATCGGCTCTGAGAATGGCCGGGCCCATCCGGTCAAAGAAGATGAAGGGGCCCACCAACCGCCGGTCCCGCGTTGGCAGGGCCCGGCGCACGGCAAACCCGCCAATATCACTGGAGCGCGGAATAATCAGGTTTTCGATGGCGTCACAGGCAAAAGCATCGCCTGCTGCCGGGTCTCTTCCCGGAAAAAATGACATGGCAATCTCCTGAGATCAGGTCGTAGCTTACCATGATTCAAGGCGTTCGTTAGCAATCAATACTAAACGGTCTGTTTTCGTGCGGTCCGTCGAAGCCCAAGAACCGGGGAAGGGAGCCTATTCGCCGTCCAATGGCTCCACGCCAACCGGCTTGCCTGCGCGATCCAGCCGGATTTTCTCGATCCGCTTTTCTGCGGCCGTCAGCAGGACTTCACAATGTTTCTTCAGGGCTTCGCCGCGCTCGTAAATGGCGATAGATTCGTCCAGCGCCACATCGCCGCGTTCCAGACGGGCGACAATGCTTTCCAGCTCGGCGACAGCCTTTTCGAAAGAATAACCGCTGACATCGGCTGTGTTGGCATTTTCCGTCATGTTCAACCCTTCATCATTCTCAAAATATGCATGGCTGCCGATTCCGCCAGCCCTTCCAGATCATAACCACCTTCAAGCAGGCTGACGACCCGGTTGGCGGCAAATTTGTCGGCCATCTCCAGAATTCGCCCCGTTGCCCAGTCGAAATCCTCACCCACCAGATTGATCTGCGCCAGCGGATCGCGGTGATGCGCATCGAAACCCGCCGAGATGATGATAAGATCGGGGGAGAAATCGGCAAGCGCTGGAAGAACGCGGGATTTGAATGCTTCGCGAAAGTGGTCGCTGCCGGTGTTGGGCGAAAGTGGGGCGTTGACGACGTTGTTCTTGATGCCTGTCTCGCGTTTGTCACCACTCCAGGGATAGAGCGGCATCTGGTGTGTGGAGCAGAAGAGAACGGATGTATCGTTCCAGAAAATATCCTGTGTCCCGTTGCCGTGGTGGACATCCCAATCCACGATAGCGACGCGTTCCGCGCCATAGGTCTTCTGCGCATGGCGCGCTGCAATGGCGGCATTGTTGAACAGACAAAAGCCCATGGCTTTTTCCGTCTCGGCATGGTGGCCGGGTGGCCGGCTGGCGACGAAGACGTTATCGGCTGCGCCGCTGAACACATCGTCCACCGCCGCCATCGCAGCACCGATGCCGGTCAGCGCCGCCTGAAGGCTTTTGGGTGAAGCATAGGTATCGGCCTCGATGCGATTGATCTCGCCGTCCTCTTCCGGGATTTGTCGCATGACGGAGATGAGATGGCTTTCCGGGTGCGCCAGAAGCACGGCATCCTCATTTGCCTGCGGCGCCTCCTTCCGGTCCAACCGTTCGAAATTCGGATGCTCCAGTGCGATGTTGAGCGAACGCAGCCGGTCAGGGCGCTCAGGGTGCCCTTCCGGTGTTATGTGTTCCAGGAATATCGGGTGCTCGTAAAGCCGTGTGGCCATGGCGGTGACTCCTGAACGGTTGTGTAGGGAATTAAGCGCGCTGCGGCAGCAGGGGGTACCCGGCCATGACAGCACGACCAGCCAACGCAGCGAGGACCGCCTTGACGACATCACCCGGAATGAACGCCATGGAGCCGATGAACGCCTTGGTGAAGCCGATGCCTGCTGCAAAACCGAGATAGGTGATGCCGAAAGCGTAAAGCACGATCACGCCACCGGCGACACTGGCCAGAAAGAAGCCGACGCCCTGCGCGAGACCCGATTGATCGCGCTTCACCAAACGCTCCGAGAGATATCCGGTCGTGAAGGCTGCAGCGATCCAGCCGATCAGGAAGCCCGTCGTCGGCGTGTAGAAGATGGAAAGACCGCCACGACCGCCCGATAGCACCGGCAGGCCGATGGCGGCGATAAGAATGGTGAGCAGTACGGCAAATGCCCCCCGTTTCGCGCCCAGCACCACACCGGCCAGCATGACGCCGAGCGATTGCGCGGTGATGGGAACGGGAATGAAACCAAGCGGGATGGGCGGCAGCAGGCCAAGCGCAATGATGATGGCCGAAAACAGCGAAATCAGAACGAGGTCACGCGTCTTCATGGAACTCTCCCTTTTATGTCTTTTGAGGTTTGGCCTCTGAAACCGCGCGCGTCAATGGCATCCGCGATGGCATCGGCGTCCTTCAACGTCATAATGATGAGCGGGACCAGAATCGTATGCAGCCTGACCTTCATTCCGCGCGCGCGATGGGCATCGCGCAGCGTCTCGTATCGATTGATGACGTCCGGCACAAAACGCACGACGAGCCCAACGGCCAAGCCCACATCGGCGGCATTGGCAACGCCGATTTTTTCCAGTGGACGAAGCGCGAAGGTGATTTCATCCATGAACTGCGAGATGCTGACGCTCGCGGTTATAGCCGTTGCCAGCACCGTCAACGCCGTCAACCGCAGGAGGGCAATCGCTGCATCCAGCGCCGACATGAACAGGAAACTGAACAGCGCGATCACGGCAATCGTCAGCAAAACGGGCCGCAACCGTGCTACGGTTTCCTGAAACCCCAAATGCGCCTGCCATAGCACCACCGCCGCCATGAGAACCGCTGAGGAGAGGATGACTGGATCACGCGTCAGAAACAGGCCGATGCTGAAGAGCGCAAGGCCGAGTAGCTTGATGCGTGGCGAGATCCGGTAGAGCCAGCCGGTTCCTTCGACGTGGAGGCTTTTCATGTGAGCGCAAGCTTCCGGTAAAGCTGAATGGCGTCGGTGGGAGAGGTATCGGCGTGCAGTCTGTTTCGATGAAACACAAGCACGCGGTCGAAAGTCTCCAAGAGCGGCAGGTCGTGGGTAATGACGATCAGATCCTGTTCCAGCGCCACCATCGTCCGCTCAACCAGCGCGCGGTTCTTTAGGTCCAGTTGGTTCGTCGGCTCGTCCATGATGAGGATTTTCGGACGTGTGATGGTCAGCGCCGCCAAAGCGGAGAGCTGCAATTCCCCACCAGATAGTTCGTGTGCGCGACGCTGGCTTAGATGCGGGATATCAAAACGCTGCAAAATGGCATCCACCGCCTCATCGATGGTCGAGCTCTTCAGTCCCTTGTTTTTCAATCCAAAAGCGATGTCGTCACGAATAATCGGCAGGATGATCTGGTTTTGCGGGTTCTGGAAAATGAAGCCAACGTCCTTCAAGACCTCGGATGCGTCTTTGACCGTATCCAGCCCGTTGACGATGACACGGCCGCTGGTCGGCTTCGTCAGTCCGTTGATCATCCGCGCAAAGGTCGTCTTGCCGGACCCGTTGAGGCCGATCACGCCGATGCGTCGTTCGGTCAGCGCAAGCGTCAGCGGCTCTACTGCCGCTCTGCCCTCGAAGGCTACGCCTGCTTCGTCAAAACGAATATCCAACTGCTGGTCCCCGAAATATGTCCCGGTTTCTATAAACGGATGGGAGGGCAAACGAAACAAGGAACAAAAAAAGAACATTGATTTTTAAGGGATGTGACCATACGCTTTTGCCATGGTGATCAGGATTTCGAACGAAGCAGCAAGACGTATTTTTCTGGCGCGACAGGGGCTATCCGCATCGCCCAGCCGCGCCATGGGCAAGGACGACTTGCTGAAACTCATCACCGATCTCGGCTTTGTGCAACTCGACAGCATCGCCACCGTGGAGCGGGCGCATCACCAGATCATTTTTTCCCGCAATCAGACCTACAAGCGTCACCATCTGACAGAACTGCTGGAGAAAGACCGGGCGCTGTTCGAACACTGGACGCATGACGCCTCGATCCTGCCGGCGACCTTCTACCCCTATTGGAAACACCGCTTCCGCCGCCGTGAGCCGATCATTCAGGAACGCTGGCGTAACTGGCACGGGGAGGGGTTCGATTCGGCCTTCGAGGAAACCTATCGTCGCATCGCCGAAAACGGCCCCACCATGTCACGCGACATGAAAGCGCAGGGGCATCAATCCGGCGGCTGGTGGAACTGGCATCCATCGAAAACGGCACTGGAATATCTGTGGCACACCGGCAAGCTGGCCGTGGCTGGCCGCGTCAATTTCCAGAAGGTCTATGATCTCGCGGAACGGGTCATTCCACCTGTGCATCACGACCTTGAAGTGCCTCACCACGAATTCCTGGACTGGGCCTGCCGGGAAGCGCTGACGCGGCTCGGTTTTGCCACCTCGGGCGAGCTTGCCGCCTTTTTCGATATCGTCACGCCGCAGGAAGCGCGGGCATGGGTGACAGATCATCGCGACGAACTCTGCGAGGTCTCGCTCGCTTCCTGCGACGGGGAAAAGGCGCGCGTTTCCTATGCCTTCGAAGGGTTTGCCGGGGAGACGGACGCCAATATCGAGGCTCCCAACCGCATCCGTGTCCTCAGCCCGTTTGATCCGCTTCTGCGCAACCGCGCCCGCACGGAACGCTTGTTTGGCTTTTACTACCGTATCGAGGTTTTCGTGCCGGAGCCGAAACGGCAATACGGCTACTACGTCTTCCCGCTTCTGGAAGCGGATCGCCTCATCGGCCGCATCGACATGAAGGCGGAGCGTAAGGGCGGTAGGCTGGATGTGAAGCGCCTTTGGCTTGAAAAGGGCGTGCTCGCGACGTCGGGACGTCTGGCAAAGCTGGATGCCGAGTTGAACCGCCTTGCTAAGTTCACGGGTGTGGAAACCGTTCGGTATCTGGATGGCTGGCTGGGGTAGAGCGATCAGCGGTGAATGACACAACCCCGTCGCCCCGGCTCAAGGCCGGGTGACAAGATGCGCGGCAAATCATCCGATATCTGTCGAGCTGATCTCGATGCCAAAACCTTCGAGGCCGACATAGTGGCGCTCGCGGGAGGTTAGAAGCTTGATCGACGTGATGCCGAGTTCTTTCAGGATTTGCGCACCGAGGCCGATTTCCAGCCATTCGTCGTCGCGTGACCGGGCCTGCACGTGGGCTTCATCAGGATCGCGGGATTTGCGTCGTCCTGCGACCTGTCCGACCCCGACCGATCCTTCACGCAAGTAGATGATGACGCCGCGCCCTTCGGCTGCGATCTTTTCCATGTAGTGGTGAACCGGCTTCTTCTTGCCAAAGATGTCGTCGGCCACGTTTTCGGGATGCAGGCGCACAGGAATATCGACGCCATCGCGAATATCGCCAAAAATGACAGCCATATGCTCCATCGGATCCCAGGGCAGGGAGTAGGTCTGCGCCTTTGCAGGGCCAAATGGCGTTTCGAGCGTAAACTCGCTTTCCTTTTCGACCAGTGTTTCCTTGCGCTGGCGATAGGCGATGAGATCGGCAACCGAAACCTGCTTCATCCCATGTGTGTCGGCAAAGGCGGAAACTTGAGGGCCGCGCATGACGGTGCCGTCATCATTGACGAGTTCGCTGATGACGCCGATCAATGGAAGGCCGGCCAGCTTGCACAGATCGACGGCAGCTTCCGTATGCCCGGAGCGCATCAAAACCCCGCCTTCTCGCGAAATCAGCGGGAAGATGTGGCCAGGGCGGGTAAAATCGGCCGCGCCCGCATTGGGATTTGCCAGGTTGCGAACCGTCACATTGCGGTCGCTGGCGGAAATACCGGTCGTGGTGCCGTGCTTGAAGTCCACCGAAACCGTAAAGGCAGTCGTATGCGCGCTATCATTTTCCGCGACCATGGCGTTGAGGTTGAGGCGTTTTGCCTCGTCCCGTGGCATGGGCGCGCAGACAATTCCGGATGTGTGGCGCACGATGAAGGCCATCTTTTCCGGCGTGCAATGCACGGCGGCAACAATCAGATCGCCTTCGTTTTCGCGGTCGTCATCATCCATGACCACAACGATTTCGCCAGCCTCAAAGGCTCGGATAGCTTCAACAACACGCTTCTGATCATATGCCATGCTAAGTTCCTACTTCAAACGCCCGGTCTGGCCGCGGTCTCTGAGATAATGATCGGCAACCGTGCAGGCTACCATAGCTTCACCGATCGGCACGGCGCGGATGCCCACGCATGGGTCATGACGACCCTTGGTGCGCACGTCGACATTGTTGCCATCAGCATCGATGGATTGGCGCTCGGTCAAAATGGAAGAGGTCGGCTTGATCGCAAAGCGTGCGACAATGGGCTGGCCCGTCGCGATGCCGCCGAGAATGCCGCCGGCATGGTTGGACAGGAAAAGCGGCTTGCCGTCATCGCCCATCCGCATTTCATCGGCGTTTTCCTCGCCTGTCAGTTCGGCAGAGGCAAACCCTTCGCCAATCTCCACGCCTTTAACGGCGTTGATGGACATCAGATTGGAGGCAATATCCTGATCGAGTTTGGCGTAGATCGGTGCGCCGATACCGGCAGGCACGCCTTCCGCCACCACTTCGATGACGGCGCCGATGGAGGAGCCTGCCTTGCGAATGCCATCCAGATACGCTTCCCACACCGGAACCATCTCCGCATCCGGGCAGAAAAACGGGTTTTGATCGACCTGTGCCCAATCCCAGTTGGCGCGGTTGATCTTGTGTTTGCCGATCTGCACCATCGCGCCGCGAACGTTAAGGCTCGGTACGACCTTGCGGGCCAGTGCGCCAGCGGCAACACGGGCGGCTGTTTCGCGGGCAGAAGAGCGTCCGCCGCCGCGATAATCGCGAATGCCGTATTTCAGATCATAGGTAAAATCGGCGTGGCCGGGACGGAAACTGCGGGCGATCTCGCCGTAATCCTTGGAGCGCTGGTCAGTGTTCTCGATCATCATGGACACAGGCGTGCCTGTGGTGATCATCGTCTCACCGTCCGCATCCATCATGACGCCGGAGAGCACCTTGACGATATCGTCTTCACGCCGCTGGGTGACAAAACGGTTCTGGCCCGGCTTGCGCTTGTCCATCCAGGACTGGACTTCCGAGAGCGTAAAGCGAATGCCCGGAGGGCAGCCATCGATCACGCAGCCAAGGGCCGGGCCGTGGCTCTCGCCCCAGGTGGACACACGAAAGAGATAACCAAATGTATTATGCGACATAGAACCAGACCGAACCAGCAGCATTCCAGACACGGAATACGTTTTTAAAAAGAAGCGGGTTTGTCATAGTGTAAAAGATGGCAGGGACGAAAGCCTTATTTCACCAATTCGGTTCGCATTGATGGGTGACGAGTGTGTTCCTCAGGAAACCTGGCGCCACTCCTGTGCGCTGGCGAATGCCGAGAAATCCTGTGGCGCAAGCGGTCGGGCAAAGGCATAGCCTTGCAAAATGTCGCAGCCCAATTGTTTCAGCAACACCGCATGCTCCTGTGTTTCCACACCTTCGGCCACGGTCTCGACGCCCAGCGAATGGGCAATGTCGATAATGGAGCTGACCAGTGACCGCTCCTGTGGCGAGGTGAGAATGGGCATGACAAGTTGTCTGTCGATCTTCAGACGCTTCGGCTTCAGGCGCAAAAGGCTGATGATGGACGTGTGGCCGGTGCCGAAATCGTCGATTTCGATCTCAATGCCCAAAGCCTTGATGCGGTCGATATTGCCGGTGGCCACATCCTCGTGCTCGTCGAGGAAGATCGCCTCCACCAGTTCGAAGGTGATTTCGCCAGGCCCGATCGGGAGAGTGCTGAGACTTTCAATGAGGTGATCGTCATGCAGGCGGCGAACCGAGACGTTGACCGAGACGCGCGGCACGTCGATGCCCTTCATGCGCCAGATGTCCTTGTCATGAAGAGCCTGCTGCAAGACGAGATGGTCGATCTTCGATACGACATTGAGTTCTTCAGCGATCTTCAGGAACTTGTCCGGCGTCAGAATGCCTCTGACGGGATGGCGCCATCGAACCAGAGCCTCCACACCCGTCATTTCAAGCGAGTTGGCGCAAAATTGCGGCTGGTACCAGGTTTCGAACTCGCCGTTCTCCAGGCCGACCAGAATTTCGTCGGCGATTTTCCTATGGTTGATGATTTCGGCCTGAAGGTTCTGGGTGAAGAACTCGTATCGGTTTCGGCCCGTCGCCTTGGCGCGGTAAAGTGCAAGATCGGCATTGATGAGGGTTGCTCGCGCATCCACCGTGGTCCCATCTCCAAACGCGATGCCAATGGACACCCCGTAACGACAGGTGAAGCCGGCAAATTCGAAAGGTTGGCTGAAGGCTTCAATG
Source organism: Rhizobium skierniewicense (assembly GCF_014196515.1). Lineage (GTDB taxonomy): Bacteria > Pseudomonadota > Alphaproteobacteria > Rhizobiales > Rhizobiaceae > Agrobacterium > Agrobacterium skierniewicense. The sequence goes on from NZ_JACIDV010000002.1 coordinate 371,888, forward strand.
ATCTTCGTTGCGATAGACTTGATGTGATCCTTGTCGCCGAGGTTTCGGATGAGAATGACGAACTCGTCGCCGCCGATGCGCGCTACCGTATCGTTTTCCGGTACGATGCTCCTCAAGATGCCGGCGGCATGGGCCAGCACGGCATCGCCTGCAGCATGACCCAGCGTATCGTTGATCTGCTTGAAGCGATCGAGATCGAGATGCAGGATCGCGTATGGCTTGGTTTCGTCGTTTGTCTGCAAAGACAAGGCATCCAGATCCTGATCGAACTTGCGACGGTTTGCGAGGCCGGTGAGCGGATCGTGAAGCGCATTATGCTCGATGCGTGTCTTTGTCTGCTCCAACTCGGCATTTTTCGCTTCCGCATCGTTTTTCGCCGACTGAAGCTGGTCGGAAATCAGCACATCCGCTGTCACGTCGAAAGCGATACCGACGATTTTCTTTCGACCATCGCGGTGAACGTGGAGGCGACCGACGGCCTTCACATAGCGCAGGCTTCCATCCGGCAGGACGACTCGATGAACGACAGCGCGGTAAGGGTCGGCTTCACTGATCAGGTTGTCGTCGAAAAGGCCGGCACGCTCCTCCAGCGCTAGGCAATTGAGGAAATCCTGCTGTGTCACGCGACGTTCCGGCTGCGGAGCTAACCCATACAGCTCGCACATGCGCTCGTTCCAGATCGCCAGAGAATAGTCGTGCGTAGCCTCCCATATCCCGCAATTGTAGGATTCAAGCGCAAGGGTCAAACGCCCCGACAATTCTTCCAGCTCGTGCTCGCGGTTGGATAGTTCCTGTAAGGCAAGCTCCAGTTCAGCATTCTTGATGTCGCTGGTATCGCGCGATTCGCGCAGTTTCTGCGCCATCAACATGTCTGCGGTCACGTCCCAGATGATACCGGTGGTCTGGTGCGATCCGTCGGGTTTGATGTAGCTGGAACCAGCCGATCGCAGATATCGCACGGTACCGTCAACCACGGGAATTCTGTAGACCTCGGAAGAGGTTTGCTGTCCTCTGGAACATGTGAAGAAGAACCGCGCAGCCTTGGACCGGTCCCCCACCACAAGCGCAGTCAGCCACTCCGTTAGTAAAACACGTTTTTCCACCATGTGAAAACCGTGCAGGCTCGCGGCTCGCTCATCGAGATAGCAACAGGACGTGTCGTTCTCGATTTCCCAGATCCCGATATTGGACGAATCCATCGCGAGTTTGAAACGTTGGGAAAGCTCCACCAGTTTTGCCTCGCGAAGACGCAACGTCTTGATGTTGCGGTTGCGTTCCGACAGCAGCAATGCGGCGACGATGATGGGCAGCAGCATGGAGGCGACGGCGATCACGAGGGTGGCTTGCAAGGACTGACTGGTCTTCGGTGCCGCTCCCCATCCCAACGCAGGTGTTGCACGGATCTCCCAATCGGTCCCATCCAGATCAATAGCCTTGACGAACGGGTCTTCGCCCGCTGGACCAACGTCGCCTGCCACCGTGGTATTTGTCAGCTTGTCTCGAATCTCGAATCGCATGTCGCCGGATGTCCCGGATGCGTATCCGATGCCGTCCAGCATTCTGCGCCAATCGATGAGGCCGGGTATTGCGCCCGATACCTCCCCGCCCGACTTGACGGGAACGATCAACAACAACGTGCCGTTCGGTCCCGTCTCGATGATCGGTTGCCAATCGTTCTTCGTCTCGGATACAGCCTCAAGTCGGACCAGTCGGTCGCTCAAGATGGCATCCAGGGTCTCGTGTGGGAGGCTTGCCGGTGATGGGGCGGGATAAAACTGTTGAAGCTTGAGATGGGGTGCAAAGCCGATACCCACGAAATGCGGGTTCTGCGCAAGATGGTGATCAGCCATTGCACTGAAATCCTGCGGAGTGGCTGCCGGGTTTATGGTGGTGAAATGGGCCAGCGCCTTCAGCGTGGTAACATCCTGACGGATGCGCGTGACCAGCCTGTCATGCAAAAGGGTAACGGCACGCTCGAGATCGTCCGTCGTCCCATCGCGATGGGCAGTCTCTTCGCGGGTTTCGATGATGTGAAAGGCGCTGAGCGTCACGCCTGCGATGGCGACCGCCAGAAGGGCCGCAATTGCTCGCTTTTTGATAATTTGGTTGAGGCTGTCCCCAATATTGGCCCAAACACTCACCCGGTCTTATCCTTCGGTAATCTTCGAAATAACACGTCTATACAGCTTAAAACCGAATATATTCTGAATCTGTAAATATCGGCGTCGATTTCAGTGATATCGAATGAACACAGTAAACCAAACGGAAGCATGCTCTTATAGGCGGACAGGAAACCTGGCTAAAGCCTTGATCAAAGGTTAAAATTCATTCATCAATTGGATTGAAAATGTCATGTTTGCGGGCAAATTCCGCCACATTCGGGAGGCAAATCTTGGTGCAGATGAATTTTCTCAGCAGCTTTAAGAAAGCAATTGCGATGCGTTTGATGATTGCCGCACTTTTGGCCACGGCAGGTCTGTTTGCTCCGTTCAACGCATTTGCGCAGAGCGTCGACGTCGAATCGACCATCAGCAAAGTTGATGTGAAGGGACTGACAATTACCCTTGCGGATGGCAAAAGCTACAAAGTGCCGGAAGAGTTCAACTTTGACGGTTTGCAGGCAGGTGTGAAGGTCGTGGTCTTCTACACTGAGGTCGATGGCAAGAGGGTGGTGGATGATCTCGAGGTCATCCAGTAACCGACGTTACGCGTGAGAGATTGTATCGACCCATTCGGCTTTTCGAAGATCTGCTTCAACCCTCAAAATCTGGTCCTGCGGAATAGGGATATCCGCAGCCTCTTCCTTATCCATACCGGTGATGAGGCGGAAGATGGAGCGGATAACGCCGCCATGGCACACACACACTGTCTGACGCTCGACCGAGGACAGCCAGGCACCAATCCGCCAGGATAGGATTTCGTAGCTTTCGGCATGGTCACCCGGTGGAATGAAGTCCCACTTCGCTGCCTTGCGCGCTTTCACCTTGTCAGGGTGGGCCAGCTTCAACTCTGGTATGGTATAGCCTTCCCAATCGCCAAACGAAACCTCGACGAGACGTGCATCCGTGCGATAGGCATCAGGCTCCAGCCCCATCGCGCCGCGCAACAGTTCCATCGTTTCACGGGTTCGGCCAAGGGGGCTTGCGACATAGTCGAAATCATTGGCTGTCGTGCCGAGAATCCCGGACAGGGCTTTGCCGTTCGCAACAGCTTGCGAGCGACCGAAGTCATTGAGGGGAATATCTTTTTGGCCTTGAAGCCTGCGTATCGCATTCCAGTCTGTCTGTCCGTGGCGGATAACATAGACCAGCAAAGCGGCACTCCTGTCTTATACGATGCATTATAAACGAATCATTGATGACGCGTTTCGACCGTTGATCGCACATGTCGCGCAAATATGCCTTACACATTCGCGCGACAGCTAACCCTTCAATCCTTTACGACAGAGATGTCTGGTGCGTCCACCGCTTTCATGCCGATCGTGTGGTAACCGGAATCGACGTGGTGAATTTCACCCGTCACGCCCGTCGACAGATCCGACAGAAGATAGAGCGCAGACTTGCCAACCTCCTCGATGGAAACGGTACGCTTGAGGGGAGCGTTGTACTCGTTCCATTTGAGAATGTAGCGGAAGTCGCCGATGCCGGAGGCGGCGAGCGTCTTGATCGGACCGGCCGAAACGGCGTTGACGCGAATGCCACGGCCACCCAGATCGACCGCCAGATAGCGGACGCTGGCCTCAAGCGCAGCCTTTGCAACGCCCATGACGTTGTAGTTCGGCATCACCTTTTCCGCGCCGTAATAGGTCAGCGTCAGCAGCGAGCCGCCATCGTTCATGACAGGGTCTGCGCGCTTGGCAACAGCGGCCAGCGAGTAGACAGAGATATCCATGGTACGATTGAAATTGTCGCGGCTGGTGTCGAGATAACGACCTGTCAACTCGTCCTTGTCGGAAAACGCGATGGCGTGAACGACGAAATCGATTTTGCCCCAATGCGCTTCGATGTTTGCAAAAACCGCATCGATCGTGCTGAGATCGGTCACGTCGCAATGGCCTGCCATAAACGCGCCAAGTTCCTGCGCGAGTGGTTCGACACGCTTCTTCAGGGCGTCACCCTGCCAGGTGAATGCAAGTTCGGCACCTGCGTCGGCACAGGCCTTCGCAATCCCCCAGGCGATCGAGCGATTGTTTGCGACGCCCATAATGAGGCCGCGCTTGCCAGCCATCAGGCCGGATGTCTGAGCCATTGGATGCTCCCTATACATAAATCGAACCTGCCTATGGCATAGCCCGAACGCGGGTTCAAGCAGGCCCGAGATCATCTCATGTTAGGGAATGTAACAAAGGGTGGGTTGTGCACGTCTTTCCGTGAAACAGGTCTCGACAGCTCGCGACTAGACGCCAAGTAGACAAACGGTTCGTCTGGCAATGGCTTTGCCGATTAAATCCGGGAAATCCTGATGGCCAGGGTTTAAAGGTAAAGGCCTTCACGCATGTGGCGCATGAGGTCCATGACCTTGGCGTCAGGCGTATCCAGAAGGACGATGCGGACCTCGACCACGAAGTCGCCGTAACCGCCGGACGCGTCGCGCAGACCTTTGCCTTCTACCCGGATGGAGCGGTCAGAACCGGACCATGGCGGGACATCCACCTTCAGCTCGCCGTGTGGGGATTGAACTGTCGCTTCGTAACCCAGGACCGCATCCGCCAAGGAAACCGGAAGCGTCGTGTGTATGTCGAAATTGTTGATCGTGTACGGACCTTCGCGCGATGCGAGCAGGGTTACGACAAGGTCGCCCCTGTTGGTGTCGGGCAGTTTCAGACCCTGGCCTTTCAACCGCACCACATAACCGTCCGTCATGCCGGGCTCCAGCGCGAAACGAACTTCCCGGTCCTCCGGCATATTGATCGTCAGCCACTTCTGCTCGATCAGGTCGGTCACGGTAATGATAGCTTCCGCCGTGATATCAGGGGCTTTTTCCGCTGACGGGGTTGTACCGCGGATACGGCGCATCAGGGCGGCAAAGAAGCTCGTCGCCTGTTCGGTGCGCGCGTCGTCTTTTTCCTTCTGGGTCTTGGTGCTGTCGTCGGCAGAAGCTTGGGCTGCTTCAGCGCCTGTCGCCTGACCAGCAGCTGCGGCCTTGGCCTTGGCATCTGCTCCGAAAATCCGCTCCAGCATGTCTTCGGCCGTTTCAGGCTTTGCGCTCTCGTCGGTGGCTTGCGCCTGGGCTTCGACATTTCGAGCCTGCGCCTTCGCGAGCTCTTCCATAAGTTTTTCGGCGGCTTTTGCTCGCTGTGCGGCCTCTCTGGCGGCAGCACGCTGCTGAATGATGGTTTGATCGCGCTTTTTGGTCTCGGCAGCGCGGCGTGCCTGATCGTAAAGCCCGCGCTTTTGAGGATCTTTCAACAGATCATAGGCCTGACCAATTTCCGCAAAGCGTGCGGTGGCATCGGGATCGTTGCGGTTATGATCCGGGTGAACGGCTTTCGCCTGCGACCGCCAGGCCGCCTTTATCTCATCCGATCCGGCATCCTTTTGAACGCCGAGAATAGAGTAGGGATCACGCATCCGCACCACCCGTCATGCTTGTCTGTTGAGGCGGTATTTTTTCGTCATGAAAAGCCTTCAACACGAATTACACCCGCCATGAACGTTCACGCAGTGTTTTGCGTTGCATCGTTCTTTTGAAATTGGGCTTCACTGTCGCAAGAAGTTGCTAATCAGACCTTTACGGTCCAGCAACCGGACTTACCGCATTGCTGAAACAGCCAGATAAGGTAAATGCTTTATTTCTGGCTGAACCGGGTCATTAACCAGTCACCCGTCTCGGACAGACATGCTTGCCCGCTATAGCTGGCAACGCCCTCGAAGGAATGGCGGGTGGTATCGAAGTTGCGGCAGACGAAGCCGGTGCTTCGGTCCTCGCGGATGGCAGTGACAACGCCTGCGCTGCCGGTTGCTGCATTGGCCCAGGGAAGAGGCGCGTCCGAGACTTTGGCAAGATCGGCCGAGGTAACGGCATTGCGGATTGTCGCATCATCAGACACAGTCTGCGTTGTCTGATGGTTGGGTACCGAAGCGGTGGACAGGGATTTGTCGACCTTCTCTCCGCCGAAAAGATCGAGACTAACGCAACTGGTCAACATGACAAGCATGCAGGCAGTCGCGGAAACATCCACGACTGAAGCTAAGAAGCTCTTTGTTCGACTGTTCGACTTTGCTATGACGATCACCATCTTAAGGCCAGAATCCATCTCTGGTGTGAAAATCAGCTCAGGAGCATTTTATTCAATATGTCGGAAAGTCGGTTAACATCCAGTGACTTTACTGAGGAAAATGAACCTTTTGCACTTTTCGCGGACTGGCTGCGAGATGCAACGGCCTCGGAAATCAATGATCCAAACGCCGTGGCGCTTGCCTCGGTGGACGAAGATGGCATGCCCAGCGTGCGTATGGTTTTGCTGAAACATGCCGATGAACGCGGCTTTGTTTTCTACACAAATTTCGAAAGCCGCAAGGGCATAGAGCTGCTGGGACAGAAAAAAGGTGCCATGTGCTTCCACTGGAAGAGCCTGCGCAGGCAGGTTCGTATCCGTGGCTCGGTCGAGGTCGTCAGCGATCAGGAGGCGGACGAGTATTACGCATCGCGCGCCCGCGGCAGCCGCATCGGGGCATGGGCGTCCAAGCAATCGCGCCCGCTTGAAAGCCGCTTTGCGCTCGAAAAAGCCGTTGCCACCTATACCGCAAAATACGCGATCGGCGAGATTCCACGCCCGCCGCACTGGTCCGGTTTCCGCATCCAGCCCCTGACGATTGAATTCTGGCAGGATGGCAAGTTCCGCCTGCACGACCGCATCGAATTCCGCCGTGATATGCCGGAAGGCGAATGGTCCAAGGTGCGGATGTATCCCTGACCACTCACAGGCGGTGGCTTTTACAGCTACCGCCTGTTTCATCTCGACACGCCAAAAGGAATCATGTTGGGTTCTTCCGAACAAAGGATGAACATCATGCTGACCAAACTCATGCAGCAATTTGAGTCTGCCTCGCAGACATACGCAAAAGCCAATGGTATCGAGCGGGACCCGGACTGGTATCTTCTCAAGCTTCAGGAAGAAGTCGGAGAGGTCACCCAGGCGTGGAACCGGTTGAGTGGTCGCGGACGTAGCAAAGGCAAGACGCAAGAGGAAATGCGTCGGGATCTTTCGGACGAGACCGCTGATGTGTTGGGACATGTGCTGTTGCTCGCCCATCACAGCGGGCTCGACCTTGACGAGTCGATCAAGCGCAAATGGCTATTTGATCCGAGCGTCTGACATCAAATTATACTGACTTTAACAGTGTTGCGACATCGAAAAGACTGTCGCAGATCGCCACGCATTTCTCTCGCATCGTATCGGTTGCTGGTGCAACATCGGGCACCATGACCGTCTGCGTACCGGCGCTCCAGGCCGATTGAACGCCGTGGTAGGAATCTTCTATCGTAAGACAATCTTCCGGTGCTACGCCCAGACGTGCCGCTGCGGTCAGATAGGGGAGTGGCGAAGGCTTGGGTTCGGCATAATCGCCGCGCGCCAGAATATGATCGAACCGTTTCAGGATGCCGAAAGGACCAAGGTGGCGGTTGACGGAGTCGTGACCGGATGAGGTTGCAATAGCCCGAGGCAGCCCAAGTGTATCCAGTAAATCCAGGATTTCGAAAACACCCGCTTTCAAGGCCACCCCATCGGCCATCTGGATCGCCAGATGCCGAAGCCACGCATCGCGGAAGTCGCTCATCGGAAAATCATCACCATAATCCTCGCGGATCGTCGCCGTGATCGTATCCCACGGGCTACCGCACACCCTTTGATAGACCTCCACAGACATGCCGTGGCCACCCTCATCCGAGGCGGCCAGAAAGGAATCGCGATAATGCTTTTCGCTTTCGATCAGGACACCATCCATATCGAAAATAATGGCTTTTGGTCTTCGTAGCAGTTGCTTCATTCGTTCAACCGAACCGGAAAGGGCGTTCGCCCAGGCTTTCGAATGGACGGATGAGGTAACCGTCCGGGTCCGCCACGATGAATTGCCGATTTCCCACCTCGGTTTCTCCGCGGCGATACCACTTCTCTTCAAGCGGCAGGTAAAGCTCGATACCGGCTCGCTCGATCCGCTCCAGAATAGCTTCCAAAGAAGGAACGACGATTTGCAGGTTCATGCCACGTCCGAAGGGGTAGTTGATCGGCACTTTCCCGGTTTCGAATGTGCGCCCCGCACCCAACTGGTCGATCATCAATTGTGCGTCGCCCAGCGCAAGATAGGTAAACCCCTCTTCCGGGCGCTCGTACACCACGTGAAAACCAATCAGATCGCAATAGAAAGATCGGCTTTTCGGCCAGTCGCTGACGGCCAGTTCGGGGACGAGGGCATTTGCTGTAAAAGTCATTTTTGGGCCATATCGCCTTTAAAAAGAGAGTAATATCGCGCTGACGCGCAGAGATGGCAACTCCAGTTGATCGAAACCGTTGCAGTGCAGCGCACAATCGGAAGAGGTTTTTCGATAGGTTGGGGGGGCGGGCGCTTACGCCTTCGTTCCACCAACGGTAATTTGGTCCATGCGCAGATGCGGTTGGCCCACGCCCACAGGCACCCATTGCCCCGCCTTGCCGCAATTGCCGACGCCGGTGTCGAGTTTCATGTCGTTGCCAACCATCGAAACTCGCTTCATGGCGTCAGGCCCGTTGCCGATCAGCATGGCACCCTTGACCGGCGCGCCGATTTTGCCGTTTTCGATAAGGTAGGCTTCTGTGCAGCCGAAGACGAATTTGCCTGATGTGATGTCCACCTGACCGCCACCGAAGGAGACAGCGTAGATACCCTTCTTCACCGAAGCGATGATTTCTTCCGGCGTTTTGTCCCCGCCCAGCATATAGGTATTGGTCATGCGTGGCATCGGCACATGCGAGTAGCCTTGGCGACGGCCATTGCCGGTGGCCTTTAAGCCCATAAGGCGCGCATTCTGCCGGTCCTGCATGTAGCCCACCAGCCTGCCATCCTCGATCAGGACATTATAGGCAGAAGGCGTACCTTCATCATCGACGGTTATCGAGCCGCGGCGGTTGTCGATGGTGCCATCATCCACGACGGTCACGCCGGGTGCGGCCACCATCTCGCCCAGCAGGCCCGCGAAGGCCGACGTTTTCTTGCGGTTGAAGTCGCCTTCCAGACCGTGACCGACAGCTTCGTGCAGCATCACACCAGGCCACCCGGCGCCCAGCACCACATCCATCGTGCCCGCAGGCGCATCGACCGCAGTGAGGTTGACGAGCGCCTGCCGCAAAGCCTCATCCGCGCCTCGCTGCCAGTTTTCCGTCGTGATGAAATCGCCAAAGCCGGCGCGCCCGCCAATGCCGTAGGAACCACTTTCCTGTCGGTCGCCTTCGCCGGCAATCACCGAAATATTGATCCGTGTCATAGGTCTGATGTCGCTGACGCGGTGTCCGTCGGCACGCAGGATATCCACCACCTGCCAGCTTGCGGCAACGCTTGCCGTGACCTGCCGAACCTTCGGGTCCTTGTCACGCAGGTAAGCGTCGATTTCTGTCAGAAGCTTGACCTTTTCCTCAAAGCTTGGCGCGCCGATTGGGTTCTCGTCACCGTAGAGCTTCTTGTTGGTGCGCTGCGGGGCGGCCGCGTAAGAGCCGGAGTAACCGCGTGTCACCGCGCCAACGGCATCGGATGCACGCTCAAGGGCCGAAAGCGAAAGCTCGCCCGCATGGGCATAACCCACGGTTTCGCCCGCCACGGCGCGAAGCCCAAAACCCTGATCGGTGTTAAAGCTCCCGCCCTTCAGGCGACCATTGTCGAAGGTCAGCGATTCCGCCTGCGCGTGCTCCACGAACAACTCGCCGTCATCGGAACCCGCTAGTGCATCAGCGACCTTGGCGCGCAACTGCCCTTCATCGCAATCGAAAAGCGTCAAAAGATCTTGGGTCATCGCAGGCTCCAGTCGTTGCTGTTGACAGCGCATTTAAGTGCTGAGGCCTCGGCGCGCAAGTTTGGTCAAGGAAGCGTGTCATAGCCTTCGGCAAAGCCGGCAAGCTCGATGGGAATACCCACGCGGTCCTGATCAACGGATTCACGTAGTGCAAAAACCGCATTCTTGCCGGCGCGCAGCACCTTCAGCAATTCGTCGTCGATATCGACTTCCACATAGCAACCTTCGGAGAAGCAGCGTGTGAAATAGGCGCGGCCGATATTGTTGTTGTCGATGTAGAGTTCCATCCCGTCCTTCAGCAAGACGCCCAGGGGTGCGAGAATGCGCAGGATGCGGGATTTGCGGTCCGCTGTCTTCAAGATGACGACGGACAGCCCAACCTCGGGCCGGTCGTCAGCAATCACGTTCTGCATCAGAGCACATTGATCCTCAGATGCGCCTGCAGGCTTGTCGCAGATGACGGACCATGCACCATGCGTCGATTTCGGCGTTCCCGGTTGCTGCGGCTGACCCGGTGCCGGCTGTTGCTGCTGCTGGGCAGAACCGACTGCCGGAAGGGTGATGGAAAGACCGGCGGCGATAAATAAAGCGCGCGCAATCGGGGACAGACGCATGGATACCTCAGGATTCGAATCAGTGCGGCTATTTTGACCTCCCGAACCGGAAAGGAAAGAGCCGCCGTCTTCAATTCCAAGGGAGTGCGGCCAAAATAGGACTTTGTGGCCCTCTCCCAACACGGTTTGCGGGATGCGAGCTCTTTACGGGCAGTTTAACCGCGTTAAATGGGGGAGGAGAGAGGCAAAAATGCGTCGCTTGCAAACCAAGGCGATATTGCGGCGAAAGGCAAACTATGATTTGAAGTCTAGTCTATATGCATGGATTCTGCGTTTGAGATTGATCTTGATCAGGCGCGTGAGGGAGAGGTACCGTGACTAACAGAATTTACGCAAGCTTGGTGGGCAGTATCTGTCTGCTCACGGCTGGCGGCGTCAGCGCCGATCAGCCGAAAGAGTGGCAGATGGGTTTGCAGGAGGCGGCAACGCCCATCATGCATGAAATTCGCTGGTTCGAACAATATACCCTTTGGTTTATCGTTCCGGTCACGCTGTTCGTGCTCGCATTGTTGATTGTCGTTGCCGTCAAGTTCCGTGCATCGAAAAATCCGGTTCCATCCAAGACCAGTCACAACACTGCGATTGAAATCGTCTGGACGCTGGCGCCGGTCCTCATCCTGATGTTCCTGGCATTCCCGTCGTTCAACCTTCTCAATGCGCAATTGACGCAGCCGGAAAACCCGGATCTGACACTGAAGGCGACCGCCACCCAGTGGCAGTGGAATTATGAATACACCGCAGCGGAAGGTGCCGAGCCGCTCGCTTTCGACAGCTACCTGCTGAAAGACGCCGACCGTTCGGCCGCTGGCAAAAGCGATATTGCGCGTTATCCGCGCCTTCTTGCGGTGGACAATGAAATGGTCGTTCCGGTGGGCAAGACCGTGCGCCTGCTGGTGACATCTGCGCCGACCGATGTCATTCACGCCTTCGCCATGCCGGCCTTCGGCGTCAAGATCGACGCTGTGCCGGGTCGTTTGAACGAAACGTGGTTCAAGCCTGAGAAGGAAGGCCTCTATTACGGGCAGTGTTCCGAGCTCTGCGGCAAGGATCACGCTTACATGCCAATCGCCATACGGGTGGTTTCCGAAGAGCAGTACAACACCTGGCATACCGCTGCCGCCTCAGATCTGAGCGGTGCGAACCGGGCGCTCATGGCTTCGATGGATGGTGCGCCAAGTGCCGTTCAAGTTGCCGAAAACGAAACCAAGTAAGGTAAGGAGTGAGGACAATGGCTGGACCATCCGCACACGACGATCACCACTCTCACGCCCATGATGTTCATCATGACGACCACGCGCACCATGCGCACACGCCGACCTTCGCTCAGCGCTGGTTTTTTTCGACCAACCACAAAGACATCGGCACGCTCTATCTGATCTTCGCGATCATTGCCGGTATCATTGGCGGTGGCCTGTCCGTTGTCATGCGCATGGAGTTGCAGGAGCCGGGCATTCAGATTTTCCATGGTCTCGCAGCCATGGTGTACGGCTTTGAAGGCGATGCCGCTATCGATGGTGGCAAGCACATGTACAATGTGTTCACAACAGCCCATGCGCTGATCATGATCTTCTTCATGGTCATGCCCGCCATGATCGGCGGTTTCGCCAACTGGATGGTGCCGATCATGATCGGCGCGCCGGACATGGCGTTTCCGCGCCTCAACAACATCTCCTTCTGGCTGATCGTGCCCGCCTTCATTCTCCTGCTTCTCTCGCTTTTCGTGGAGGGACCTGCAGGCGCTTATGGTGTCGGTGGCGGGTGGACCATGTATCCGCCGCTCTCGACGAGCGGGATGCCGGGGCCTGCGGTGGATCTGGCGATTTTTTCGCTTCACATTGCTGGTGTGTCGTCGATCCTTGGTGCGATCAATTTCATCACCACCATCTTGAACATGCGCGCGCCGGGCATGACCCTGCACAAGATGCCGCTCTTTGCATGGTCGGTTCTGGTCACTGCGTTTCTTCTGCTTCTGTCCCTGCCTGTTCTGGCCGGTGGCATCACCATGCTGCTCACAGACCGCAACTTCGGCACCGCGTTCTTTTCGCCGGAGGGCGGTGGTGATCCGATCCTTTACCAGCACCTGTTCTGGTTCTTCGGTCACCCCGAAGTCTATATCCTGATCCTGCCTGGCTTTGGTATCATCAGCCACATCGTATCGACCTTCTCCAAGAAGCCGGTCTTCGGCTATCTCGGGATGGCCTACGCCATGGTGGCGATCGGCGCCGTCGGCTTCATCGTGTGGGCGCACCACATGTACACGGTCGGCCTCTCACTCGAAGCGCAGCGCTACTTCGTCTTCGCAACCATGGTCATCGCGGTTCCCACGGGGATCAAGATATTCTCCTGGATTGCAACGATGTGGGGCGGTTCTCTGACGTTCTCGACACCGATGATCTGGGCCATCGGCTTCATCTTCCTCTTCACGGTGGGTGGTGTGACGGGCGTGCAACTGGCCAATGCCGGTCTCGACCGCTCTCTGCACGACACCTACTACGTCGTGGCGCACTTCCATTACGTGCTGTCGCTGGGCGCCGTCTTCGCAATCTTCGCGGGCTGGTACTACTGGTTCCCGAAGATCACCGGTTACATGTACAGCCAGAAGATCGGCAACCTTCACTTCTGGGTGATGTTCGTCGGCGTTAACCTCATCTTCTTCCCGCAGCACTTCCTCGGTCTTGCTGGCATGCCGCGTCGTTACATCGACTACCCGGATGCCTACGCAGGTTGGAATGCGGTATCGTCTTATGGCTCGTATATCTCGGCTGTGGCGGTTCTCATCTTCCTCGCCGGCGTTTGGGAAGCCTTCGCCAAGAAGCGGGTAGCAGGCGACAATCCATGGGGTGAAGGCGCGACGACGCTCGAATGGCAGTTGTCGTCTCCTCCGCCGTATCACCAGTGGGAACAGCTCCCCCGTATCCGCTGAGGCATTTTGTCCAAGCGTGTCCTTCAACCAGTCATGGTAGAGATGGGTTTCACGCTCAGATAAAAGACTTAAAAGGAGCGCCGCATATATGCGCGGCGTTTCCTATGAAAGCAGGTAATATGACCGTTATCGACAATCGCGACACGCTGGATATGGATGGCATCAGGCTTTCCGAAGCGAGCGCACGCGATTATTTCGAACTGTTGAAGCCCCGCGTCATGTCCCTGGTGGTGTTCACCGGTTTTGCAGGGCTGGTTCTGGCACCGGGCAGCATTCATCCAGTCTTGGCCGTCGTTGCTATTCTGTGCATCGCGGTGGGCGCTGGCGCGTCTGGTGCGTTGAACATGTGGTATGATGCCGATATCGACGCCGTCATGACGCGAACAGCCCGGCGTCCCATCCCCTCCGGCCGGATCGCGCCAACGGAAGCACTGGCCTTCGGGCTGACGCTCTCGGTTTTTTCCGTCGCAATCCTTGGTCTTGCCGTCAACTGGTTTTCCGCCGGTCTCCTGGCCTTCACGATTGTGTTTTACGCTGTCGTTTACACCATGTGGCTCAAGCGCTCGACACCGCAAAACATCGTCATCGGTGGAGCGGCGGGCGCGTTTCCACCCATGCTCGGCTGGGCCTGTGTCACGGGCGGTGTATCGGTGGACAGCACGATCCTGTTCCTCATCATCTTTCTCTGGACGCCGGCGCATTTCTGGGCTCTGGCTCTGTTTAAGATGCGCGATTACGGTTCCGTTGGCATTCCGATGATGCCGAATGTCGCTGGCGAACGTTCCACCAAGAATCAGATGATCGCCTACGCGGTGCTGACCGCAGTTGCCGCTGTCGCACCTTATTTTACCGGGCTTGCCGGTGCAGGCTACGGCATCTTCGCCGCCGTGCTCAGCGCCATCTTCATCTACTGTTCCATCTCGGTTCGACGCATGCCTGATGGCGATGAGCGCATGGTCCAAGCCAAGAAGATGTTTGCCTATTCCGTCTTTTACCTGTTTGCGATTTTTTCTGGCTTGCTGGCCGATCATCTCGCGCCGTCATTCCTGACGTTGCTGGGAGGTTCGGCATAATGGAAACGATCAAGCTCAACGAAGCGCAAAAGAGGTCCAGACGAGGCCGCAATGTCGCCTTGGGGATCGCCCTGGCTGCGCTTGTTGTTCTTTTCTACATCATCACCATCATAAAAATCGGCGGTTTCTGACCGGCGAGCGGCAGGAGGGGAGGAGACATGGCAGTGACGGAGACAACCGCAAATAAAACGAGTAACGGCTCGATCCTGGTGTTGTGCCTCGTATTCGTGTGCGGCATGGTCGGTATGGCCTACGCATCCGTTCCGCTGTACCGGCTGTTTTGCCAGGTCACCGGCTATAATGGTACCACGCAGCGCGTCGAGCAATATTCGGATGTCATTCTCGACAGGACGATGAAGGTGACGTTTGATTCCAACACCTCCAACGGTTTGAACTGGGATTTCCGTCCAGTTGACAAAATAGTGGAGCCGAGGATCGGCGAAACAGTGCAGGTGATGTTCAGGGCCACCAATCGTTCGCCTGTCGCCACCACGGGCAGCGCCGTCTTCAACGTCACGCCGATGGAGGCCGGTGCCTATTTCAACAAGGTCCAATGCTTCTGCTTCACCGAAACGACCTTGCAGCCGGGTGAGACGCTCGACATGCCGGTGGTATTCTTCATCGATCCGGAAATCGTGAAGGCCCGGGAAACCAAAGGCATCCATACGTTGACACTGTCCTATACATTCTATCCAGCCAAGACGGAAAAACCGGTTGCGTCCTTGCCTGTCAAGACGGCGCTTGGCGAGACGAAACTTTGAGAGAGGGAGGTACGACCTTTGCCGGTCGTGCCGCATTAAGTGATCTTTTTTTAAAAAAGGTCATAGCATCGAGTGAGACCAGGGAAGAGCCTGCGGGGATCGAACACATGGCAGACGCACATCAAAAGAAACACGACTATCACATCATAGACCCCAGTCCCTGGCCGCTTCTGGCCTCGGTCGGCGCGTTCTTTCTGGCATTTGGCGCCGTCTGTTACATTCGCTATCTGAATGGCGGGTCTTTCCACCTGTTCGGAATGGAGCTGGCCAATCCATGGCTGTTTTATATCGGTGTGGCCATGGTTCTCTACGTTATGTACGCGTGGTGGGCCGATACGGTGAAGGAGGGGCACGAGGGGCATCACACGCCTGTCGTCTCACTCCATCTGCGTTACGGCATGATCATGTTCATCGCTTCGGAAGTCATGTTCTTCGTGGCATGGTTCTGGGCCTATTTCGATGCCAGCCTCTATCCGCACGAGGCCATTCAAGCGTCGCGTCTGGCCTTCACCGGCGGGCAGTGGCCGCCCAAGGGTATCGAGGTCCTCGATCCCTGGCATCTGCCGCTCTACAACACGGTCATTCTTCTGCTATCGGGCACCTGCGTGACCTGGGCGCACCATGCGCTGCTGCACAATGACCGCAAGGGTCTCGTCAACGGATTGGCGCTGACCGTTGCACTCGGCGCGTTTTTCTCCTTCGTGCAGGTCTACGAATACATGCACGCGCCATTCGACTTTAAAAACTCGATCTACGGCGCGACATTCTTCATGGCGACGGGCTTCCACGGCTTCCACGTCTTCGTGGGCACGGTGTTCCTGCTCATCTGCCTGCTGCGCGCCATGAAGGGTGATTTCTCACCCGAGCGTCACTTCGCCTTCGAGGCTGCCGCCTGGTACTGGCACTTCGTGGACGTTGTCTGGCTGTTTCTCTTCTTCGCCATCTACGTCTGGGGTGGCTGGGGTGCGCCTCTGGCAGGTTGAAGCCAATTCATCGATGAAACAGAGGGCGGCGCGGGCCGCCCTTTGTTTTTCTGCGGATTGAACGATTCTAAGGAGGAGCGATACGGTGACGCAGGATGACGAGGCGTTCTATCCACCGGTGGACCCGGTCAAAACGGGTTTGCGTGGCTGCTGCCCACGGTGCGGGCATGGCAGATTGTTCAAAGGCTTCTTGAAGCTGAACCCGAAGTGCAGCGCCTGCGGCCTCGATTACGCCTTTGCCGATGCGGGAGAGGGGCCAGCCGTTTTCGTGATGCTCATCGTTGGTTTTGTCATCATCGGTATGGCGCTCTGGTTCGATGCACGCTTTGCGCCCCCCGTCTGGCTGCATGCGTTGATCTGGATACCCCTTGCGATTACCCTGTCTCTTGTCCTGCTTCGGAAGATGAAAGGCATCATGATCGCTTTGCAATATCGCCACAATGCCAGCGAGGGCCGGATTGATCGTGACTGATAAGAAGACAATCAAGCCCAGTCATCGCCGTATCTGGTTCGCTGCCCCCCTCGTGCTTCTGGCACTTGTGCTTCTTATCGCGCTGGGCACGTGGCAGGTCAAACGCATGTACTGGAAAGAAGCACTTCTCGCCGACATCCAGCAGCGCACACAGGCTCCCGCCGCGCCGCTTGCGCAGATCGAGGCGATGGCGGCATCCGGCGGCGATATCGAATATCGGACCGTGACAGTGTCCGGCACCTTTGATCACGCCAAGGAACAGCATTTCTTCGCGACCTTCCAGGGGCAGACCGGCTATTACATCTACACGCCGCTTCATCTGCCGGATGGGCGGTCTATCTTCGTCAATCGCGGTTTCGCGCTTTATGACATGAAAGAGCCGGCCAAACGGGCCGCAGGCCAGGTGCCCGGCGTTGTAACCGTCCAGGGTCTTTCGCGCGCACGTCTGGGTTCGAAGCCGTCAAGCCTGCTCCCCGAAAACGATATGGCAAAGAACATCTATTACTGGAAAGACCTGTCAGCCATGGTCGGGAGTGCCGGTCTGCCGCTCGGTCAGGTCGTCCCGTTTTTCGTGGATGCGGATGCCACGCCCAATCCCGGTGGCTGGCCCAAGGGTGGCGTGACACTGATTGATCTGCCAAATAATCACCTCCAATACGCGATTACATGGTACGGTTTGGCGCTCGCCCTTGTCATCGTGGTCGGTTTTGCCTATGTCCGGGGTAGACGAAATTCGCGTGGATGAAAGACCGGGAGGCTGAAGGAGAAGGAATGAACGTGACCGTTTCCAAGCCGCCTCTGACGATCAGGCTTTGCGGCCCGCGCGGCTTTTGCGCCGGTGTAGACCGCGCAATCCAGATCGTGGTCTTGGCGTTGAAGGCCTATGGAGCGCCTGTCTATGTTCGCCATGAGATCGTCCACAACCGCTACGTCGTGGAAGGGCTGGAAGCCAAAGGTGCGATCTTCGTCGAAGAGTTGAACGAAATCCCGCCCGAGCATCGCCAGCAGCCCGTTGTCTTTTCTGCTCATGGCGTGCCGAAATCCGTGCCGGAAGACGCGCAAGCCAGGAACCTGTTTTATCTGGATGCGACCTGCCCACTGGTGTCCAAAGTACACAAGCAGGCCATGCGCCACCAGCGCCTCGGTCGGCATGTTGTTCTTATCGGCCATGCAGGCCATCCGGAAGTGATCGGCACGATGGGACAGCTGCCTGAGGGCGCGGTCTCGCTGGTTGACACCGTGGAGGACGCGGCCCGTTACCAGCCGGTCGATACGGAAAATCTGGGTTTCGTCACGCAAACGACCCTTTCCGTAGACGATACGGCTGGCGTTATCGCCAAGCTTCAGGAACGGTTTCCGGCCATGCAGGCGCCTGCTGCAGACAGTATTTGTTACGCCACGACCAATCGTCAGGATGCTGTGAAGCAGGCAGCGCCGGGTTGCGATCTGTTCATCGTCGTCGGTGCGCCGAACTCCTCCAACTCCAAGCGGCTGGTGGAAGTGGCTTTGCGCGCTGGCGCCAAGCGCTCCGTGCTGGTGCAGCGCGCTGCTGAAATCGATTGGGACGACATAGGTGATGTACAGACAGTCGGGCTGTCTGCGGGTGCGTCGGCGCCAGAAGTCATCGTTGACGAGATCATTCAGGCCTTCAAGGCGCGTTATGAAACCACGCTCGATCTGGCTGTCACGGTTGAGGAAACAGAACATTTTCTGGTCAACCGCGAACTGCGCGATATCGAATTGACCACACAGGATATGGCTTTCGTCAATGGAACGGCAAGCGACGCTTTGCCATCCAGACCCAAGCCTGCGGTTTGATCCTGTAACACCCTATTTCCCGCAGAAGAGATCATCAATTGGCAGTCTACACCGACATCAGCGAAGACGATCTGAAGCAATTTCTGACGCAATATGATGTCGGCGAGTTAACCTCCTACAAGGGCATCGCCGAAGGTGTCGAAAACACCAACTTCCTGCTCCATACCACCACGGATCCGCTGATCCTCACGCTCTATGAAAAGCGTGTGGAGAAATCCGATCTGCCGTTTTTTCTGGGCCTGAAGCAGCATCTTTTCGCAAAGGGTCTGTCCTGCCCCCTGCCGCTGCCACGTCACGATGGTGAACTGCTGGGCGAGTTATCGGGCCGTCCAGCGGCTCTCATCTCGTTTCTGGAGGGCATGTGGCTGCGCAAGCCGGAGGCGCGTCACTGCCGCGAAGTTGGCAAGGCTCTCGCCGCTATGCATCTGGCCGGAGAGGGATTTGAACTGAAGCGGCCCAACGCACTGTCCGTGGACGGCTGGAAGCTTCTCTGGGAGAAATCGCAAGCCCGCGCCGACGAGATCGAAAAGGGTCTGCAGCAGGAAATCGGCACTGATCTTGCGTTCCTTGCGGCACACTGGCCGAAGGATCTGCCCACAGGCGTCATCCACGCCGACCTGTTTCAGGACAATGTGTTTTTCCTCGGCGATGAGCTCTCCGGTCTGATCGACTTCTACTTCGCCTGCAATGATTTCCTGACCTATGACGTATCGATCTGCCTCAACGCGTGGTGCTTTGAGAAGGACGGTTCGTACAATGTCACCAAAGGCAAGGCGCTGCTGGAAGGCTACCAGTCCGTGCGGCCCATGAGCCAGGCTGAGCTTGATGCGCTCCCGCTTCTGGCGCGTGGATCAGCGCTGCGGTTCTTCCTGACCCGCCTTTATGACTGGCTGACCACGCCGGAAGGGGCACTTGTGGTCAAGAAAGACCCACTGGAATATCTGCGCAAACTGCGCTTCCACCGTGCCGTTGGCAATGTTGCCGAGTACGGATTGACCGAACCATGAAGCATGTCGATATCTTCACCGATGGTGCTTGCTCCGGCAATCCGGGGCCAGGTGGGTGGGGCGCTGTGCTCCGCTACGGTGAGACTGAAAAGGAACTCTGCGGCGGCGAGGCTGAAACCACCAACAACCGCATGGAACTGATGGCTGCCATTTCGTCGCTGAATGCCCTGAAGGCGCCTTGCGAGGTCGATCTTTACACAGACAGCGCTTATGTGAAGGACGGCATTACCAAGTGGATTTTCGGCTGGAAGAAAAAAGGCTGGAAGACTGCTGATAACAAGCCCGTGAAAAATGTCGAGCTATGGCAGGCGTTGGAGCTGGCGAGAGAGCGCCACAAGGTCACCCTGCACTGGGTCAAAGGCCATGCAGGACATCCGGAGAATGAGCGCGCCGATGAACTCGCCCGCAAGGGTATGGAGCCGTTCAAGCGGCGGTAGACCACCTTGGGTATTCACCCTGGTCTTTGCTCGGTTAAACACTCACACGCATTTGGGGTTGCGCATCACGCGTCGGAACCTATCCTGCTGGCAAATACAAAATAGGCGAGGAACACTTCATGATCATGCATTGCGTATTCATACGCTTCAAGTCGGCAACGACGACGGGCGAAAAACAGGGTATCTTTGACGCTATCACGGCACTGAAAGACGTCGTTCCGGGCATTACAGACGTTAAATGCGGCCAGAATGTTTCATCCGAAGGCCTGAATGGTGGCTTCATGGATGGATTCGCCGTGACGCTGGACAGCATCGAAGCGCGCGACGAATATCTGGCGCATCCCAAACATATGGATGTTGGCGAACGGTTGATGGGCCTTGTGGATGGCGGCGCCGCCGGTCTTCTGGTGTTCGATATGGCGACCTGAGCAGAGGCCGGCTGTGAGATACGAAGAGGTGCAGAACGGTTCTGCACCTCTTCTTGATTCAGGCCTCAGCTTGATTTGTTGATGGCCGAGGCCAGTTGTTCGACATTGTAGCGGAACATCTTCTCATAGGTCGGGGCGGGGCCATTGGCTTTCGAGAGCGCCTCCACATAAAGTTCGCCGCCCGGCTTGGCACCGGTTGCCTTGGCCACCTGCTTGACCAGACGCGGGTCGTTGGAGTTCTCAAAGAAATAAGTCTTCACATTCTCCGCCTTGATCTGCTCGATCAGCTTGGCGACGTCTCCGGCAGACGCTTCCGTTTCGGTGGAGACGCCCAGTGGCGACAGGAACGTCACCTTGTATTCGCGCCCGAAATAACCAAAGGCGTCGTGGCTGGTCAGGACCTTGCGACGATCTGCCGGGATGGGATCGAACTTGGCATGGGCAAAGGCGTCGAGCTCATCCAGCGTCTTGATATAGGCGTCGGCGTTTGCCTTGAAGTCCCGGGCATCGGCAGGATCAGCGGCGGCCAACTTCGTTTCGATGTTCTTCACCCATGTCTTTACGTTGATCGGGCTGTTCCAGACGTGGGGATCGGTGATGGTTTTGCCGTCTTCTTCCATGCTGCGTGTTTCTATGCCGTCCGATACCGTTACTGGTATACTTTTGGTACCGGATGCGGAAATCAGGCGGTCCATCCATCCTTCAAGACCAAGGCCACTGACGAAAACGACGTCTGCCGCCTTCAGGCTTTTCGCGTCTGATGGCGATGGCTCGAATTCATGCGGATCGCCATCCGGCTTGACGAGGCTCGTCACCGTCACGTGTTTGCCGCCCACCTGTTTCACAACATCGGCAAGCACCGTGAAGGAGGCGACGGCCTTCAGTTCGGCAGCAGAGACGGGCGCGGCGAAGGCCAAGAGGGCGGGTAGGGCAGCGGCAGTCAGAAGATATGTGCGGCACAGCATGGTGGGAGGTCTCCTGGGGTTAGCCCTTCAAGTGCGGGCGGGTGAAATAGCGGCCTGCGACGCCAGCCGGTGCTGCCAGAATGGACAGACCGTAGAGGCAGGTTGCGGCCATGATGATGGTCGGCCCGGAGGCGAGCTCGAAATGGTAGGATACGACGAGGCCGAGATAGCCCGAGATGGCAGCACTCACCGCTGCAAGGATCAACATGGCGGGCAGGCTACGCGTCCATAATTGCGCGATGGCTGCCGGCAGCATCATCAGCCCCACGGCCATCAGTGTGCCCAGTGCCTGAAAGCTCGCCACCAGATTGATGACGACCAGCACGAGGAACACGACGTGGTATAGAGGCCCGCGCCCGCCCACAGCTCTGAGGAAGCCGGGGTCGAAACATTCGGTGACCAAAGGGCGGTAGATGACGGCGAGAACGATTAGCGTCAGCGATGTGATGGCGCCAATCTGATAGAGAGCAGGCGCATCTATCGCAAGGATCGTGCCGAACAGAACATGCAGAAGATCGACATTCGACCCGTGCAGGGAAACGATCAAAACGCCCAGAGCCAGGGATGCCAGATAAAAACTCGCAAAGCTCGCATCTTCCTGTAGCGGCGTGATGCGGCTGACTAGGCCGGAAAGCAGGGCAACGGATAGGCCAGCAACCAGTCCACCGAGGCCCATGGCTGTCAGGGAGAGTGATCCTGCGATGAGATATCCAATGGCTGCTCCCGGCAAAATAGCGTGGCTGAGCGCGTCGCCCATCAGGCTCATCCGCCTCAACATCAAGAAAACACCCATGGGACTGGCACCGGCGGCAAGGCAAAAGCAGGCGATGAGCGCCCGTCGCATGAAGCCGTAGTCCTGAAACGGGGCGAGGAAGATATCGTAAGCCGTCATGCTGCGGGCTCGCAGACAACGCTGTTATCGTCCCAACGTTCGGACATGGTTCGGGCGCGCATGAGGTTGATCGGTGACATGACCTGCTGGGTCGGTCCCCACGCGATCAGTTCGCGCGCGATCAGCAGCGTTTCCGGAAAATGCGAACGGACCTGCTCAAAATCATGCAGCACAGCAACAACGGTGCGGCCTTCGCCATGCCAGCGGCTAACGATATCAAGAAGGTCACGGGTCGTGCGCGCATCGATGGCTGTGAAGGGTTCGTCCAGAAGAATGACGCTTGCATCTTGCAGCAACAGCCTGGCGAAGAGAACACGCTGGAACTGACCGGCAGACAATGCACTGATCGACCGGTTCTCGAAACCCGCCAGTCCCACTGTGGCCAATGCGTCCTGTGCCCGCACTTCATCGGCCTTGCCCATGGTGCCGAAAGCGCCAGCGGTTTTCCAGGAACCCAGAAGCACCGTTTCCGACACTGAAATCGGAAAGCGCCGATTGATATCCGCTGCCTGCGGCAAATAGCCGAATTCCGCGCGTTTCAAAGTGTGCATGATGCTGCCCTCAGATGCTTTGAGATCGCCGATGATGGCCTTTAGCAGCGTGGATTTCCCAGCCCCATTTGGCCCCGCGATCGCTGTCAGGCTGCCTGCGTTGAAACTGCCGGAGACGTGATGCACTGCCGGATGACGGTTATAGGCCACCGTCAGGTTGTCGATCGTCAGCACTGCAGCGCCGGTCATGACAGCAGGACCGCCCATTGGATGGCCAACCATAGGGGAACGAGGATGACGAATGCGACGAGAAGCCTTGCCGCTGCGGATTGTTGCAACAGGCGGCGGGGAGAAAAGGAATGCAGCATGGGGTGCTCACAATAATGTTATACAATTACTGTAATGATATAACAATTGCGGCGGAAGAAAGGCCTGTTTTGAGTGGCATGGATGGGACTGTATGGGGGATTTTGGCCGATGCGGCCATGCCTGCTGGCCAGGATCAACCGCTTGGGACGTCCAAGGGCAGTCAGAAAATCCTCGGGCCAAGCCCGAGGATAGCAGTGAAAATCGAACTAAAGCTGTTCGATCATCGTCGCAGCGGATGAAACAGTCGCCTGACCCGGATTTTCTTCCACGTTGAGAGACTTTACAACACCGTCCTCGACCAACATGGAGTAGCGCTTGGAGCGCACACCGAGGCTGCCCGCAGACAGGTCGGCGTCAAGGCCGAGTGCCTTAGTGAAGGCGGCATCCCAATCTGCCAGAAAGTGAATTTTCCCCTGTCCACCCGACGACTCGGCCCATGCGCCCATGACGTGCCAGTCGTTGACGGCGACAACGGCAATATCGTCCACGCCCCGGGCCAGAATGGCATCACGGTTTTCGAGATAGCCTGGCAGGTGGTTGAGAGAGCAAGTGGGGGTAAACGCGCCGGGAACGGCAAAGACAACCACCTTCTTGCCGCCGAAAAGGGCGTCAGTGGTGGTATCGACAGGGCCGTCGGCCGTCTTTTCCTTAAATGTCGCGGAGGGGAGTTTGTCGCCGATTTTGATGGTCATAATATCGCTCCTGTGGCAATGATCCGGCGCGACTATAGAGGATGATTTTATAAAGTCGCCACTGATTTTTGGCGTTTATCATCGCGGAAATTCGAGCGGTGCTTCCATGACCTGATCGCCGGATTTGACCAGAATCATCCAGCGCTGCCCCCGCGGGTTGTAGGATTTCGGCAGACCTTTGATGTTCATGTAAAAGGACAGCTTGCGCTTGTCACGGACCATGTTCTGCGGCTCGAAATAGGCGTAGCCCGACGGTCCGGCGACAAAAATGTCGGTTTCCTTGGGCGAATTTTCCGGCAAGCGCAGGTCCACGCCAAGCAATGTCTTGTCAGGCGTGATGTGAAAATTCTCGACTTTGAACTCATCCGATGGAGGTGCGGGCAAGGTTGCTTTTGCCGCAGCGATCGCATCCGTCTCTTGCTGTACCGCCGTCTTTTCCGCGCCCTTGTCGATTTCGAAACTTGCCTCGAACGGGATGCAAATGTTGAGGCATACGCCGATAAAGGCTGTCAATCGTGCCTTTTCGCTGTTTGAGCCGGGTTGGGATTGCAGCACGAACGGCAGGGACACCGAAGTATCGTAACCGATATCTTCGATTTCGTCGTTCCTGATCAGCTTCGGCACAGGAAAGGACAAGGAAGTCAAACTTGCTTCGCTTGTCTTGTCGAGCGTGATCTTCGGCGGAATGCCCGATTCACCCGGCTCACGCCAATAGGTAATCCAACCGGGCTTGAGATCGATCTGCAAAACCGCTTCGATGCGGCCATCGGCACTGACAGGCAAGCTGATCACGCGCATGCGTCCGCCCTCGCTCTGCGCCCACTCCGTCGTCTCGGCGTGGGCCAGTCTTGGAGTGAAAGGCGCTGCCACGAGGAGAGCAAATGCGAGCAGCGATGCGCGCGTGATAAAAAAGTCTTTGGCGTTCATATTTTCGGTCTAGCCTAACCCGCGCCGGGGGCCAAGTTACGATTTTCACCCGTTCATCATTTTCGGTTGATTGATTGTCCTTGATGCCGCATCCTGACGCCATGACCAACCATTATGCCGTACGGGTGTCGCGCCAGAGTACGGCAGACCGGAGGCCCTGGTGACGTTTTCGACCCTTTTGAACAAGAGAGAAAGAGGCTTTCTGGATGGCCACTTTCTCATCGCAATGCCGGGGCTGGAGGGTGGGGCTTTCGAGCGTTCCGTTGTCTATATCTGCGCGCACTCCGATGCGGGTGCCATGGGCTTCATCATCAATCGGAGCCAGCAGATCACCTTCACCGACCTGCTTCTGCATTTGAAGATGATGAACCAGACCGACGCCATCATGCTGCCCACCCAGACCCGCGATTTTCCCGTTCAATGCGGCGGTCCTGTGGAAGCAGGTCGCGGCTTTGTCCTGCACTCGGATGACTACAGCAGCGAGTCCAGCATTCCCGTCAGTGATGATATCTCCTTGACATCGACCCTGGATATCGTGCGCGCCATTTCCAGCGGGCAGGGGCCGGACCGGGCCACCATGTTGTTGGGGTATGCGGGTTGGGGTGCTGGTCAGTTGGAAAACGAAATGGCCAGCAATGGGTGGTTGAACTGCCCTGCGTCCGAAGAGCTGATCTTTGATCGAACGCTGGACAACAAATACGAACGCGCACTGGGGCTTCTTGGCGTCGATCCTAGAATGCTCTCGGCGCAAGCGGGGCATGCTTGAGGAATTTAAAATTTAGCGGAACTAAAATTTAACTGATGACGTTTTTACACCGGTTGCCAGCACCAAGTCTGGTTTAAAAACTAGGGAGAAGCATCATGGGTAGCATGTCTGATAAAGTCGCTGGCAAGGCCAATGAAATCGCTGGCAAGGTAAAGCAGGGCATTGGCTCTGCAACAGACAACGACCGTCTGGAAGCTGAAGGCGCAGCGCAGGAAACAAAGGGCAAGATTCAGTCCACGACCGGTAAAGCCAAGGACGCCGTAAAGGGCGCAGTTGACCGGGCCTAACCATTTGACGGGTTGACGTTATCGTCGGCCATAAACCTCGAAGCGCATGTGTTGTTGCCGACACGTGCGCTTTTTCATCTCTATCAAACCGTTCGCAACACTGAACTGTCCTGTGACCTCAATTGGGAGGCCTCCGGCTCAGTATTTTTTAGGAGCAGGAAATGCAGCTATTCTCATGCGCGGCCTGTGGGCAGGTTGTCCATTTCGACAATCGTTCCTGCGTCAACTGCGGGCATCGTCTGGTTTTTGTACCTCAGACACTCACCATGGAGGCGATCGAGCCTGCCGGCGATCCAAACTGGTCTTTGGTGGCAAATCCCGCGCGCCAGATCCGGTTTTGCGCCAATGAGGTGAACGACATCTGCAATTGGTCCGTGCCTGCGGAAAGCAACAGCAATTTTTGTCCCGCTTGCAGCCATAACAGGCTGGTGCCGGACGTCTCGAAAGAAGAGGGCGTGGAGCAGTGGCGTCGGTTGAGCCAGGCGCAGCGCCACCTGTTTTATTCCATGCTGCGTCTCGGTCTGCCGCATCCCAACCGCGACGTCGATCCGCAAGGTGGTCTCGTCTTTGACTTTCTTGTGGATGAGGTTGCGGCTGACGGTTCGATCATTCCGGCCATGACCGGCCACGACGAGGGGCTGATCGCCATCCGCGCCGCAGAATCGGACGATGCGACGCGTGAGCAGATCAAAAGCAATATGAACGAGCCATACCGCACCATGCTCGGCCATTTCCGCCACGAGGTCGGCCACTTCATCTGGAACAAGCTGGTGCGCGATGCCGACAGGCTGGATGCGTGCCGTGCGGTGTTCGGAGATGACCGCGCCGACTACGGCGAAGCCCTGAAGCGGAACTATGATCAGGGCCCGCAGCTCGGCTGGCAGCAAAGCTTCATCAGTTCCTATGCTTCGGTTCATCCGTGGGAAGATTTTGCGGAATGCTTTGCGCATTACCTGCATATCGTCGATACGCTGGAAACAGCGCATGCCTTTGGTATCGCCATCGAGCCGGAAGGACATGAAGAGCTGGAGGCCGATGTCAGCTTCGATCCCTATCGTGCCCGCAGTGCCAAACAGCTGGTCAGCGCGTGGATACCATTGAGTGTCGCCCTCAATTCCATGCAGCGCAGCATGGGAGAGGCGGATCTGTACCCGTTCGTGCTGACGCCAGCAGTGGTCGATAAACTCGAATTCATGCACCAGCTTCTGCACGGACAAATCCCGGCACAGCAGCAGAACGAGATACACTCACAAGCCCAGCCGCCACAGCAGCCAGCCGACCAAAATCAGGCTCTTTTCACAACCTGATAGCGCTCTTTCAAAAGCCGAAGCGCCGCATCCGGCGTATCCGGCGTGCCAAACAGGAAGCTTTGCCCGTAATGACAGTTCATGCGGGCAAGCTCTGCGGCGTCCTCAGGTGTCTCTATACCCTCGGCAACCACCTGCATGTCCAGAGCACGCGCCATGGCGATGATGGAGCGCAGCAGCACATTTCGCTTGTCGCTGGTGTTGGCGACCAACGCCTTGTCCAGCTTGATCGTGTCGAACGGAAAACGCGTGAGATAGGCAAGCGACGAGTAACCCGTGCCGAAATCATCAAGAGCGAGGCTGAGGCCCGTTTCCTTCAGCTTCGCCAGCACCAGCCGCGCCTGTTCAGGGTTCTCCATGACGATGGATTCGGTCAACTCCAGCTTCAGCTGTTTAGGGTTGCAGCGGGTCCGCTGCAACATGCTGCGGACATCATTGTAGAGTTCGTTGTTCAAAAGCTGGGCGCTGGAAATATTCACCGATATGAAGATCGGCAGCTTGTCGATGGCATGCTGCCAGTCCATCAGATCATTCGCCGCGCGCTCCAGCGCAAACATACCCAAGGGTTCGATAAGCCCCGAAGCCTCGGCTATCGGGATGAATTCGCTTGGCGGTATGGCGCCGCGCTTGGGGTGCTCCCAGCGCATCAGCGCCTCAAAACCGGCCAGATCGCCATTGTCGAGCTTGATGATCGGCTGGTAGGCGAGCGACAGTTCCTTGCGCTCGATCGCACGGCGCAGATCGCTCTCCATTTGCAAGCGGTCGGTGCCGGACGTCCGGAAAGCGGGACGAAAGGGCTCGACCCGGTTGCCACCAGCGCGCTTGGCCCGGTACATGGCAAGCTCTGCGTCGCTCAAAAGACCGGCGGCATTCTCCTGCTGGTCGATCCATGACACCAGGCCGATGGATGCGGTCAAGACGATTTCGCGATTGGCGAAGTTGATCGGGACCATGATGGCCTTGTTCACCGCCTCGGCAAAATCAGCAACACGCTGCGGGTCGCGCTCCGACACCAGAATGAGACCGAACTCGTCGCCAGAAAGACGTGCGAGCGTATCCTGTGGTTTCAGCAGACGTCGCAGACGGCGGGTCAGCGCGATCAGAATATTGTCACCAGCGGCAATGCCCAGCGTGTCGTTGACCAGCTTGTAACGGTCAATATCGATGGCCATCACCGTCGGGCGAACGGTTTCGCCTTCCGGCGCGAGGTTGAGCACCGATTGCAGGCGGTCGAGAAAGACCTGACGGTTTGGAAGACCGGTCAGATTGTCGCTCAACGCATCCTGCAACAGCCGCTCGATGGAGTTCTTCTGTTCGGTAATATCGGTGATGGTCCCGACGCAACGGATGATTTCGCCGTTTGAGCCCAGCACGGGTCGCGCGCGAATTTGCAGCCAGTGGAAATGCCCGTCTTCGGCCCGGATGCGGAATTCGTGGTTGAGGCGTCCCTTGCGATGATCAAGCAGGACGTCGAGCGTCGCCTTGAAGCGGTCGCGGTCATCGGGATGCAGACGCGGAATCCAGTTTCGTGCAGCACCATGCATGGTGCCGGGGTTCAGTCCGAGCCTGACAGAAACATCGGGCGTTGTGACGATACGGTCACGCGTTACGTCCCAGTCCCAAACGGTGTCACCGCTTCCGGTCAACGCAAGCGATTGCCGCTCTAGATCCGAAAACAGGCCCTGCTGGTAAGCGCTGCCCGCAAAGGCATGCTGAATAACGGTAAAGCCGATCAAGAGCACGATCAGCACAAGTCCACCGCCAAGGGCAGGTTGTACAATGTCGTTGTCCAGTTGCCCAGTGACCGTCAGCCAGCTTCCAAACAGCCAGACCAGAATGAGGGCCCAGGATGGCACCAGCAAAATGGCACGGTCATAACGGTTGAATCCGAGATAGATGATCAGCACCAGCCCTGCGGTCGCCGTGAGCGCAAAGGAAAGCCGGGCAATGCCCGACGCTATGGAAGGATCATAAATGGCGACGCCAAACAGCGCACCGAGCCCGATGATCCACGCAAATGTCGCATAACCCAGATGCGCGTGCCATCGGTTCAGGTTCAGATAGGTAAACAGGAAGACCACGAAACTGGAAGCGAGCGCCACCTCGGCACCCGCGCGCCATATTCGCACGTCGCTGGACGTCACGGTAATCAGCTTTTCCAGAAAGCCAAAATCCACGCAGATATAGGCAAGAACCGCCCAGGACAGTGCTGCCGATGCGGGCAGAACGGAGGTGCCTCTGACAACGAAGAGAATGGTGAGGAGAACGGCGAGAAGACCGGCAATCCCAAGGACGATGCCGCGATACAGCGTGAAAGCGTTGATTGTGTCCTTGTAGGCTTCCGGTTCCCACAGATAGATTTGCGGCAATTGCGGCGTGGAAAGTTCCGCCACGAAGGTGATGACGGCGCCGGGGTTCAGTGTGATGCGAAACACATCGGCGTCAGGGCTCGGCTGCCGGTCCAGCGCAAAGCCTTCGCTTGGAGTGATCGCGATGATGCGTTGCGAACCGAGATCGGGCCAGAAAAGCTTGGAATTTACCAGACGGAAATGCGGCGCGACAATCACGCGTTCCAACTGCTCTTCGGACACGTTGGCAAGTGCAAAGACCGCCCAGTCGCCCTGATGTGTGGGCGAAGAGGCCCGCACCTCGATGCGCCGTCGAATGCCGTCCGGGCCGGGAGCGGTGGAGACCTGGAAGGCCTCTCCCTGATTGGCATGGATATCGGTCGTCGCGGTCAGGTCCAGTGCGGTGTCGTCGCGGGAGATTTTCACGGGCTCGAAGGCGTGGGCTTGTGCGGCAAAAAACACGCAGACAAGCATCAGGGGCAAAAAGCGCGCTGCGGCCACAAAACGTCCAACGAGGCGCGACGCAAGGCTTATATATCTCATCAATCTACTGCGTCCCGCCGGGATTTTGCTTGTCGGTGATGAGGGAGAACATGAGGTGGTCCCGCCACTCGCCGTTTATTTTCAGATATTCCCGCAAGAGACCTTCCTGCTGAAACCCGGCGTTTTCAAGCAGCCGTATGCTTTTGAAGTTCTCTGGAATACAGGCTGCCTCAATACGGTGCAACTGAAGTCCGTTGAAGATATAGGGTATTACCAGCTTTAATGCGGCAGACATATGGCCTTGGGCTGCATATGGCTGTCCCATCCAGTATCCGATCATGCAGCTTTGCGCCGCACCCCGGCGGATATGGCCAATGGTGATACCGCCGAGAAGCACTTGCTGGCTATTGAACAGAAGAAGAGACACCGCCATTCCCGAGGAAAACTCCTGGGAATTTCGCGTTACACGCACCCGGTAGGAACTTTCTGTCAACTCATCGCTGCGCCATGTCGGCTCCCATGGTTGCAGGAACTGTCGGCTTTCCGAACGCAACTGATACCATTGTCGGTAATCAGAATAGCGCGGCAATCTCAGCAGATAATCGGCATTGCGAAGTTCCGGTGTATCGCTGTTGCGGGAAAGGAAACGCAGCATGTAAGGTCAGACCTCATCCACTTGCCACGGATACTTGCCGCTAGGCGTTAGCCGTTTGCCATTTTGATGGACGGCGTTGCGGAAAGCTCTGCCGTGATATCCGAAAGCGGCAAGAGGTTTTCCAACGGGCCGATGGCGGATAACGTCGGAACTGTATCGAAAAACAGACGTCCTGCAAGATCGGTCAATCGTCCGGTCGTGATATCCCCCAGGCGCTGCATCATTTCGTCATTCGGAATAGGCCTGCCGTAGAGCATCATCTGCCTTGCGATCTGTCCGGCGCGCGCCGCAGGGCTTTCCTGACCCATCAAAAGCTGGGCTCGGATCTGCGCCCGGGCACGATCGATTTCTTCCTGATGAATGGTCTGCGATGATTTGCGAAGTTCGTCGATAATCACGGGAACCAGTTCCGGCAGGTCGCTACTGCCGGTAGCGGCGTGAATCCCGAAGATGCCGGTATCGGAAAAGCCCCAATGGAACGCATAGACCGAATAGCAAAGGCCGCGATATTCACGCACTTCCTGGAAAAGCCGCGAAGACATGCCGCCGCCGAGAATATTGGCGAGGATCTGCGAACAGTAGAAGTCGCGTGCGTGGTAGGCCTTGCCCTCGAAACCGAGAAGCACCTGAGCATCCATCAAATCGCGTGTCTCACGGATCTCGCCACCGGTGTAGATGGCTTGCTCCATGACCGGCGTTGCGGCTGGCATCTGTGGCAGGCCAGCGAAACGCTCCTCGACCTGCTTGACGAAACGATCATGATCCACCGCACCCGCAGCCACCACGAAGATACGGTCAGTCGTATAATTGCGGGCGAGATAATGGCGGATCTGACCAGTCGTGAAGGACTGCACGGTATTGGGCGTGCCCAGAATGGGTCGGCCAATGGTTTGATCGCGATAGGCGACGCCGGAAAAATTGTCGAACAGCACGTCGTCGGGCGTGTCTGTGGCGGCCCCGATTTCCTGCAGAATAACGTTTTTTTCCCGTTCCAGCTCCGCCTCATCGAAAGCGGATTCCGTCAGGATATCGGCAAGGATATCGACGGCGAGTGGAACATGGTCTTTCAGAACGCGGGCATAATAGGATGTCGTCTCTGTCGATGTCGCAGCATTGACCTCGCCACCGACATTTTCGATCTGCTCGGCGATCTGCCTGGCTGTACGCCGCGCGGTGCCCTTGAATGCCATGTGCTCAAGCAGATGCGCGATGCCATGCTCGTCATCGGTCTCGTTGCGGGAACCGGACTTGATCCACACTCCGAGCGCAACGCTTTCCAAATGCGGCATTTTTTCCGTAACAACGGTCAACCCGGACGAAAGCCGGGTTACATTTACACTCATATCACGTCTTTCCGCGTCACTCACTCTTGGCACGAGCGTGCTTGCCGATGAAAGTTTCCACGGCGTTCAGCTCAGCATCCAGAATGTCGAAACGCTCCTCCCGGTTCATCAGATCAGCAAGCCATACTGGAAGGGCAGGATCGATTTCGCAAGCAGATTTTACAGCGGCCGGAAATTTCGCTGGATGCGCAGTGGCCAATGTCACCATAGGAGTGCTTGATTTTTCGTGCTTTTTCGCAACGAAGACAGCGGATGCCGTGTGCGGGTCCAACAGGTAACCCGTCTCGGCCAGCGTGTCTCTGATCGTCGCCGCAACCTGCTTTTCCGTGGCCCGACCGGCGCGGAAATCACGCTTGATCATCTTCATCGCCTTATCGGAAATCTCGAAAGCGCCCGATTGCTTCAAGCCGTCCATGGAGCGTTTGACGGCGCTGGCATCGCGATCATAGGCTTCAAACAGAAGGCGTTCGAAGTTGGACGAAATCTGAATGTCCATTGAAGGAGATGTCGTTGCGTGCACGCCGCGCATCTCATAGCGGCCCGTCTTCAGCGTACGCGCCAGAATGTCGTTGTCATTGGTCGCAATCACCAGCTTGTCGATCGGCAGGCCCATCTGCTTGGCGACGTAGCCCGCGAAAATGTCGCCGAAATTGCCGGTCGGAACCGTAAACGATACCTTGCGGTCCGGTCCACCCAGCGAAAGCGACGCGGTAAAGTAATAGACCACCTGCGCCATGATGCGCGCCCAGTTGATGGAGTTCACGCCCGAAAGCTTGACGCTATCGCGGAACTTTACATCGTTGAACATGTCTTTGACGAGGTTCTGGCAATCATCGAAATTGCCGTGGACGGCAACGGCATGCACATTGGACGCCGTGGAACTGGTCATCTGGCGCTGCTGCACCGGCGATACCTTGCCATGCGGAAAGAGGATGAAGATGTCGGTCCGCTCACGGCCCGCAAAAGCGTCGATGGCGGCACCGCCGGTATCACCAGAGGTCGCGCCGACAATGGTCGCGCGTTCATTGCGCTGCGTCAGCGTATAATCCATCAACCGGGCGATGAGCTGCATCGCCACGTCCTTGAAGGCGAGGGTGGTGCCGTGAAAAAGTTCGAGAATAAAGGAGTTCGGCCCGGTCTGCACCAAAGGGACGACAGCAGGATGCCGAAACGTGGCGTAGGCGTCATCGATCATGGAACGGAACGTCTCTGCCGGAATCTCGCCGCCGGTGAAGCGGTAGAGAACCTCGAAGGCGACCTCCTGATAGGATTTTCCGCGAAGCGCCCGGATTTCCTTTTTCGACATCGTCGGCCATTTGCGGGGAACGTACAATCCGCCATCACGCGCCAGACCCGCCAATAGCGCGTCGGAAAAACCCAGCGATGGGGCGCTGCCCCTGGTCGATACATATTCCACGAGAGTGTCCCTTGTCGTCAGCAGCCTATCCGTCGGAAACTCGAAATTGGAGGGTTCCAAAAGCAATTTGCAAAATTCCAGCAAATCCGAACGCAACCAATCGATTTTTTCCAGCGCCGCTGCTATAGACCATCGCCGACAGGCACGAAAGGCCAATAAATGGGTTCTCTGGTCCTGTATCGGGATAGTTTTTGAAGGGTTGAACAGAGTGACAGGGAATATTTTGCGTTTGTCCGCTACGATATCGCTGCTAGCGGTGCTTGCAGGTTGCAACTCTTCCAATCCGTCGGATTCGATGTCGGTGAATCCACCGGCAGCTCAAGCGGTGGCGCCCGTCGTCCAGGCCAATTGCCCCACCATCACCATTCTCGACGGCACCGCCGTTCGCCGCGTCTACGCGGGCGGCGCAAAGGACGATGCATCCAAGCTCGTCTACCAGGCCTCGCTGTCCGACACGACCCGCTCTTGCAGCATGAGCGAGGCTACGCTGACGGTCAATGTTCTCGCCCAGGGCCGCCTCGTTCCCGGCCCGCTTTCCAAGCCGGGCCGCATCACCCTCCCGATCCGCGTGACGGTGAAGGACGGCGACGGCGAGATCTTTTCGCAGGTCACCAACTTCCCGGTCGACCTTCCAGCCGGTGACGCTGGCACGCAATTCATTTTCAACAACCCGAACGTCGCCATTCCCAACGCCCCGGGCGGTGCATCGCGCCAGACGAACGTGTTCATCTCATTCGATGAAGGCGGTGCACAGGCCGGTTCGAAAAAAGGTCGGCGCGGTTAAGTTTTCTCAGAGAAGGTTGGTTGGTGTCTAAAGCCCTGCGGCTTTGCGCAGCGTCTTAATCATCCGGCCTTGCCGCCTTTTCCGCTTTCCCGGAAGCGAGCGCTGCGGCAAAACCTCTCTCACAGGTCACACGTCTGTTCACGCCACGCCAGCCCACTCGGACAGCGCTTCGATCGTTGCAGGCAGGTCCTGCATGCGGGCAATCACTGTCTCTGCACCGGCATCCGTCAGCCGGTCTGCGTGGCTGGGGTAGGTGTGCGAGGCGCCGGTGAAGCCGATGACGCGCATGCCCGCCGCTCTGGCGCCGGTGATGCCGTGCACGGAGTCTTCCACCACAACCACGCGGTCCGGCGAGATGTTGAACTGCTGTGCGCCATGCAGGAAGATGTCGGGCTTCGGCTTGACGCGATCGGCACCCAGATCCTTGGCGGAATAGATATGACCTTCGAAATATGGCTTGAGGCCGACCTTGGTCAGCATCATGTCCAGCCGGGCGCTGGAGGAATTGGAGCATATGCAGCGTGGCAGCGTCAGGCGCGAAAGCGCTGTCTTCACACCCTCGATGACCTTCACGTCGCGCTCGAGCCGTGCATCCAGAAGCTTCTCGGATTTCTCCAGAAGAGAGGCGGACAGCGGAATGCTGGCTTCGCGTTCCACTTCCAGCAGAATGTTCTTCCACGTCATGCCGGAAAAGCGCTCACCCATTTCCTCGGTCGAAATAGGGTAGCCCGCGTCTGTCAGCAGGCGCGATTCGACTTGGGCCGCGATGATTTCGGAATCGACGAGAACGCCGTCACAGTCGAAAATGATGAGGTCAAAGCCGCTCATGGGCTCTCCTTAGCGATTGGATATGAAGGAAAGGATCGTTATCGGATTGTTGGGGCGCTTTTAGACCAAATGGCTTGTAAGCTCAACCGATGCCACTGCACACGAGCTTTGCACGCGCTGTGCCTTGCTCGACAAGTCTCAAGCCGCACTTTATGTCACATTATGGCCAAAACTCCGAAGATGAAACCCGAAGACACCATCGCCGCTAAGATCAGCCGCAGATTGGCGGACCGCATTGTGCGCGGCGAGCTGGCGCCAGGAGAGCGGTTGCGACAGGATCATGTCGCCGAGGAATTCGGTGCCTCGCATGTGCCCGTGCGCGAGGCGTTTCGCCGTCTGGAAGCGCAAGGACTTGCCGTCAGTATTCCGCGCCGTGGTGTAAGGGTTGCGGATTTCGGTTTGGGCGATGTTCAGGAGGTGGCCGAGATGCGGGCGGCACTGGAAGTGCTGGCGCTTCGCCACGCCATTCCCAACCTGACGACCGCTATCCTGGATGAGGCTGAAGCGGCGACACTGGCTGGCGACAGAGCGATGGATGTCCGGCAATGGGAGGAGGCCAACCGCCGTTTTCACCGGCTCATTACCGCACCCTGCAACATGCCGAGATTGATGGACACCATCGATGGTCTCCACGCCGCAAGCGCCCGCTTTCTGTTTTCCGCTTGGCGGGCGGGGTGGGAGCGACGGACCGACACGGACCACCGCGCCATTATTGACGCCCTGCGCGGCAACCGGGCGGAAGAGGCAACCCGCATTCTGGACGGGCACGTTCAGTGGATCGGCCGAACGGCGATCCGCACGCCAACGGGATCGACCCGCGACGCTTTTGCGATTGTCGGATAAATTATAGATAATTTAAAATCACCCTATCGATTTGATTTTGAAAGATTTTTGTCAAATCTGCCCACATGGGGCGATGTCCGCACCGTGAATGGAGAAGCTCTTGTCTGGATTTAAAAGTATTTTGGGGTATCAATTGTGTCGTTGCTAAAAGATTATCTATAATTTTAGAAGGAGACATCATGACAACACATATTCGCAGCGCCTATCCAGGCTTTCTCGATCTTTCGTCAAGATCCGTCGTCCAGCAGGCTTTGTTCGTTGTTGCCGGAACATTGGTGTTGGCACTGGCCTCTAAAACTGCTGTGCCGATGGTGCCCGTGCCGATCACCATGCAGACGTTTGCGATCACGATGATCGGTGCTCTCTACGGCTGGCGTCTCGGTACGTTGACTGTGCTTGCCTGGTTGGGACAGGCCCTGCTCGGACTTCCGGTTCTGGCGGGGTCATCGTCCGGCCTTATGCCTTTTGTCGGACCGACTGCCGGCTACCTCGTTTCTTTTCCAATCATGGCAGCGCTAGTCGGCTTCTTGACGGAAAAAGCGATCAACGGTCATCGCCCCTTCGCCGGCTTCCTGCTCCACTTAGGCGCAAATGTGCTGGGTCTTGCCCTCGGCTGGGCATGGCTGGCAGGTCTGTTGGGTGCTGAAAAAGCCTGGATTGCAGGCGTTGCCCCCTTCATTCTCGGCGCTGTGCTGAAATCCGCTCTTGCCGCTGCGGTTCTGAAGCTTCTGGCGCCGCGTAAAGAGGTTACCCGTTGACGGTTCGTCTCAGGGCGCATCACCTGCTCTGCATGCTGACCTATGTCGGTAAAGGCTATACGCCTGGCTTCACGGTCAATTATGACCGTGTTGCCAAACGACTGAGTGGCGGCGAAGAGATCGAAATCGTGTCCGGCCCGGATGACATCTGTGCGCCGCTGCTCAACGACGAAACCGCGCACTGCTTCAGAGCCAGCGTCAACACGCGCGATGCGAACGCTCTGTCCGTCGTAACGGAGTGGTTGGGCGAAACATTTGAAATCGGGAGCCGCATCAAGCCTGATAAGGCTTTCATTGAAAAGCTTCGATCCGGTTTCCAGCAAGGGTCCTTGCGCACCGCCTGCTCGGGCTGCGAATGGATGGGTCTTTGCGACCGCGTTTCCGCGTCGAATTTCTGCGGCGTGAAGGTCGCGCCGCAGACGACCGCTGGGGTCAGTCGGTGATGTTGATTTCCGTGCGCTCTGCGGCTTTGACCGTCGCGTTTACTTCTTTAGGCTCACGCCTGGTTTTGTCGTCATAGGTTACCCTCACGGAATAGTTTCCGGGATGCAGGGTTTCCTGATGCGTGGTGCCATAACGGCCTGAGATTTCCTTCTGCGTGCCTTGCAGATCTTTCGTTGTTTCCACGATGTCGATTCGCTGGGCATCCTTGGCTTTTACCGCCAGAACGCCAGCATCGAGGTTGACGGTCACAGTGGTCCGCTGGCCCGCAGTCACGCTGAACGGTGTTTCCACCACAACCTTGCCCAGACGCGCGCGCATGACGAAGGAGCCAGCAGGCATCTGCATCAATTTGCCGGGACCATAGGTGCCAGTCATGGTTTCGCGGGTACCATCGATGGTTTCGTCCGTGGACACGGTCTCAAAGCGAATATTGTCTGTTTCAACGGCGCGCCCGCCATCCTTGTAGACAGCGTTGGCAATCACGACGCCGCTGGGAATGATGAGGTCGTGGCTGATCGTCTCGCCCGCTTTCACGACCACCGTGTCTTCGGCTCTGGCGGGGCCGATGCGACCTTCAAGCTTAAGCTCGCCGGCCGGAGCGTATGTTTCCTTGGCGCCATAGATGCTGTCGCTGAACGTTCCCTGCTTGATGTCGACGCGGGCTTGCGGCTCGGCTTCCTTGCTGTCTTTGCTGCGCTTGGGGACAACGGTCAATTGCGCGGCGTCGAACACGACATTCACCTGCGCAACCGACCCATCCTTGATCTCGACGGGAATGTTGCGGGTGATGTTGCCAAGGCTTGCCACCGCCACATATTTGCCCACCGGGATTTTTTCCTCGAATGTCGCGTCATAGGCGCCGCCGACATTTTCTTCGCTCGCGTTGCCGGTGCTGTCGGCCTTGTAGAAATCCCACCGCACCTTGTCGCTATCGCCAAGGGATGGCCCGCCCGTGACGAGCATCGCATCCGTCTTGACGTTGATCTGTGGTTTTGGAGCCGGTGTCGTCGCGCTCTGCGCAAAGGCCGTGCTGGCAAAAAGTGTGGAAACGATCATGATGGAAACGCGCATTCTGAAATTACCCCTGCGACCCTTAACCCTGGCTCCATCATATAGATGGCGCACAAAATTCCGAAATCACAACGTTAAAAGTGACGTTTGGTTCCATGACTCACTCATGAATCACATCACAGCGTCAAAAATGCTCCAAAGTCTTGGGTGTGACACCATCCAGGGGAGTACTCGCCTCGCGATATTTCATGATGATGAGACGGACAGCTGAAGCAATGCTTAACCATGGCCACCCCCGTTTATTCCGCAGTAAGCGAATTTTTTTACACACTTAACGCGTTTTTCGCCCCGCGTTCAGCCTTTGATAACCAACTTCGGTAACCATAAGGCTCAGTTGAGTTGAGTCAGTGTATGGAGCGAGTACCAATGGCATCAGTGTTTCCGCTGGCCGATTTTCGGCGTGCCGGTTTTGATCTTGCAGGTGAGAGCGATGCCTGGAAAGACAGCATCATCAAGGGTGATTGCGTCGCCGCGCTCGAGGCACTCCCCAGCCAGTCGGTCGATGCGATTTTCGCTGATCCGCCGTATAATCTTCAGCTCGGTGGCACGCTTCACCGCCCGGACCAGTCGCTGGTCGATGCCGTCGATAATGATTGGGACCAGTTCGCCTCCTTCGAGGCATACGACGCCTTTACCCGCGCCTGGCTTCTGGCCTGCCGACGTGTGCTCAAGCCTAACGGCACGATCTGGGTCATCGGCTCCTACCACAATATCTATCGCGTCGGCTCCATTCTTCAGGACATGAATTTCTGGATCCTGAACGATATCGTCTGGCGCAAGACAAATCCGATGCCGAACTTCAAGGGTCGCCGGTTCCAGAACGCGCATGAAACGATGATCTGGGCCAGCCGTGACGCCAAGGCGAAAAGCTACACCTTTAACTACGAAGCACTGAAGGCCTCCAACGATGATGTGCAGATGCGGTCCGACTGGCTGTTTCCGATCTGCAGCGGCGGAGAGCGCCTGAAGGGCGATGACGGCAAGAAGGTTCATCCCACCCAGAAGCCGGAAGCCCTGCTGGCACGCGTCATCATGGCGTCGACCAAGCCGGGTGATGTGGTGCTCGACCCCTTTTTCGGCTCCGGCACCACGGGTGCGGTGGCCAAGCGTCTGGGCCGTCATTTCGTCGGCATCGAGCGCGAGCAGGACTATATCGATGCGGCCTCTGCACGTATCGCCGCCGTCGAGCCTCTCGGCAAGGCTGAACTCACGGTTATGACCGGCAAGAAGTCAGAGCCGCGCGTTGCGTTCAACGTGCTCCTCGAAAGCGGTCTGGTTCGTCCCGGTCAGGTCTTGACGGATGCGAAACGCCGCTACAGCGCCATCATCCGTGCCGATGGAACAGTTGCATCCGGCGGCACTGCTGGCTCCATCCATCGCCTCGGCGCCAAGGTGCAAGGGCTGGATGCCTGCAACGGCTGGACCTTCTGGCACTTCGAAGATGGTGAGGCTCTCAAGCCGATCGACGATCTGAGAACTCTGATCCGCAATGAAATGGCAAAGGCCGGATAAAGCGATCCACCGCTTTGCCCTTGTCAATCGCTGGCGATTTTTATCGCCAAGGATACTTCATCCGGTTTTAGTACCTTCAGTCCCGGGTGAAGAGCAACAGCCGTCCGGCGTTCCCTGAGCGCCGGACGGCTGTGTATTTGCTATTAATCATAACAGAATTTTCTTAAATATATCAATTGCATGGCAAGCCTGGAGCAAGTATGGCTCTCTAGCTAGTGTGTCCAAGGGAGCCACAAGCAAGCCGCCAGTGGATCTGCCTGGATGTCAGAGATGATGTCGCAAAGGCAAGGTCCAGAAAAACAAGGGCAGCAACTTTCCCGATTATGAGATTTACAAATCTGGCCGTTCGCGGTCGGACTGGTGCAGGTAGAAGACCGCCATTTTCGCCTGCACCAGACATTCTCGTTTCAGAAACTGACGCCATACGTGGCCAAATTCGCTTTCAACTGATCAGCACCGGTAAAATGCACCGCCTGCCATCCGGCGGCTTTCGCGCCTTCCACATTGGGAGGCGAATCGTCGATGAAAAGGCTGCTGGCAGGGTCGAGGCCAAAAGTCCTTGCGTGCAATTCATAGATCGCCACATCTGGCTTGATCAGGCCGACATCGCCTGACACCGTCACGCCGCGTGACCACGTCAAGAAAGGATACATTTTCTGCGCTTCGCGGAAGGTATCCGAGGCGAAGTTGGTGAGCATCGTCACGTCGTATCCGCTGTCGATCAGGGCTTTCAGAATGGCCACTGATTCCTCGTATGCGTGCGATACCATTTCATGCCAGTGCAGACGAAAGGCGCGGATCGTCTCTTCGTGATCGGGATAGTCTCGCAAAAGCAGAGCTTCGGCGTCGTCCCATGTGCGGCCGCGGTCCTGCTCCAGGTTCCAATCATTGGTGCACACGTTTCCGAAGAACCACACCCGTTCCTGCTCATCTGGAATAAGGCGGCTGTAGGGAATATTCGGATCGTAGTGGATCAGAACTTTGCCGATATCGAAAACGATATGGTTGATATTGGTCATCAAGTCTTCCTGCTTTTATTGAAGGCCAACGGAACAGCCTGCTCGATCGCTTTTTTCATCACGGTCGGCAGCGCTTGCGCATCGAGATTTGTGATCGGCTCCCACCATTCGTCATTGGCCCCGAAAGGTATGCTGCCGGAAACTCTGGCACGGAAAATGGAAAGTCTAAGCTCGAAGTGGGTAAACACGTGCACAATTGTGCCGGCTGCCTCCCAGTCCGCATCAAAGGGCGCGTGCTCGGTGTCTGTGCCACCATCGATACGTGCCGTCCACGCTGTCGTGGGCACCTCGGTCATGCCGCCGAGAAGCCCTGTTTCGGTGCGGCGACGCAGCAAAATCTCGCCCGTGTTATTCACGGCAACGAAGGCCGCTCCCACGCGTACCGGTTTATCCTTCTTGGCAGCCTTTACCGGAAAACGTTCCGGTTCATCGTGGTCCAGCGCCTGGCAATGGCTGTTGTAAGGACAGAGCGCGCAGGCCGGACGCTTCGGCGTACAGATCGTTGCCCCGAGGTCCATCATCGCTTGCGCGAAATCACCCGGACGGTTAGCCGGGGTTATCTCGGCCACCTTCGCCCGCATAGCCCCCTTGGAGCCGGGCAGGGGGGCGTCGATGCAAAACAGGCGGGAAATCACGCGCTCGACATTGCCGTCCAGCACCGCTGCCTGACGGTTGAAGGCGATTGCGGCAATCGCTGCTGCCGTGTAATCGCCGATGCCGGGCAGGGCTTTCAATCCCTCTTCGGTATCGGGAAACACGCCGCCATGCGCGTTCGCCACCGCTTCGGCGCATTTCTTCAGATTGCGCGCGCGCGCATAATATCCAAGCCCCGCCCAGGCAGCCATCACGTCCTCGCTGGGTGCGGCTGCCAAATCCTCCACCCTTGGCCACTGTGCCAGAAACTTGGCAAAGTAGGGCTTTACCGCCTGAACGGTGGTCTGTTGCAGCATCACCTCGGACAGCCAGACATGATACGGATTGGCGCGCAAACCCTTTGCCGTCATGGGTGGAGAGGTACGCCACGGGAGGTCTCGGTGGTGCCTGTCGTACCACGCCAGCAGCATCTCCGCATAAGGCGGGTTTTCAATTTTCTGAAGCATGGTTTGCTGTGGCCCTCATATTGCGCCTATACTTGGTTCATTCATCTCAGCCAATCAAGCCGCGAGTTCAAAATGAAAAAGCCCCGCAAAGGCGTTATCCAGATTGCCGAAATCGCAAACGGCATCATTGATCCGGTTTTGGCTAAACGTGCGGGAATCAGCACGTCGCTGCTCGGTTCATGGGACGAAATTGCCGGCGCCGACTTCGCCGATTGCACCCGCCCGGAAAAGATCACATGGCCGCGCCGCGACGAGGGGCCGGATCGTGGCGGCTATCAGGCAGGTGTCCTCACGATTGCTTGTGAAGGTGCTCGCGCCCTGTTCCTCACCCATGCGCAGGGCGAATTGATTGCCCGCATCAATGGCTTCTTCGGCTTTCCGGCGGTGCGCCAGATCAGGATCGTGCAGAAGCCGGTGTCGCAAACGCTCAATCGCCGCCCCAAGCCGCAGCCTCTGCGCGGCGATGCCGCAAAAAGGCTGGAGGGCATGATGGAGGGCATCGAGAGCGAGGCTCTGCGCAAGGCGGTGGAGCGTCTGGGGACCGCTGTTTTACAAAAGCGGGTGCGGCGTGGCACGATTTGACGCAGGCTTGAGCCCACACGGTCCTTGACTGGTCACAATTCTTTGACAAGAAGAGAAGAAATGGCCGCTTGTTCTCTAAAAGCGGTCGCTATATCGCAATTGTAGACAACTCCAGTCTTTCACAAACAGGTGCTAGATGCATTTTCCAGACGTCACTCTTTCTCGCCGCAGCCTTCTGGGCGGTGTCGCTCTAGCCGCAGTGGTCGCTGCCCTGCCATTCGCACTGACACCAGGTTCCGCCTTTGCGCAGGACTTGCCCCAGTCTACGGGTGATGTGGATATGGATGCGGTCATGAAGCCCGGCCCGCTGCCGGATCGTGGCGTCGGTGACCCGAATGCGAAGGTAAAGATCGTCGAATACATGTCGATGACCTGCCCGCACTGCGCACATTTCCACAATACGACGTTTGATGAAATCAAGAAGAAGTACATCGACACCGGCAAGGTTTACTTCGTCATCCGCGAATTCCCGTTCGATCCGCGTGCTGCTGCAGCCTTCATGCTGGCCCGTTGCGCGCCCGAACAGCAGTATTACCCGTTCGTTTCCATGCTGTTCAAACAGCAGCAGAGCTGGGCAACGGCGCAGGACGCACGTGCCGCGCTGCTGCAAATGTCGAAACTGGCAGGTTTTTCACAGGAGACATTCGAGGCCTGCTTGACGAACCAGAAGCTTCTGGATGATGTGAACGCAACGATGCAACGCGGTGCGACGGAATTCGGCGTCAATTCGACCCCGACCTTCATCATCAACGGAAAGCGCTACGCTGGAGACATGTCTGTGGAAAATATGTCGGCCCTCGTCGACAGCCTTCTCTAAACGACGTTACCGGATCAAAACGGGCGACGGTTACCTCCGTGCGCCCGTTTTTTTGTTCTCGGGGCAGCAGCATGAAGTTTAACAAGCTGCGCCTGCTTGGCTTCAAATCCTTTGTGGAGCCGTCCGAGTTTATCATCGAGCCAGGCCTGACCGGCGTCGTCGGACCCAATGGCTGCGGCAAGTCCAACCTTGTCGAGGCGCTCCGCTGGGTGATGGGCGAAAACTCCTACAAGAACATGCGCGCATCCGGCATGGATGACGTGATCTTTTCCGGTTCAGGCAATCGCCCCGCCCGCAATACCGCCGAAGTCGGCCTCTATCTCGACAATTCAGACCGCACCGCGCCTGCCGCGTTCAACGATGCCGATGAAATTCAGGTCACGCGTCGTATCGAGCGCGAAAATGGCTCGGTCTACCGTATCAACGGCAAGGAAGCTCGCGCCAAGGATGTGCAGCTTCTGTTTGCCGATGCCTCCACCGGCGCACGCTCGCCCTCCATGGTGGGGCAGGGGCGGATCGGGGAACTCATCAACGCCAAGCCCCAGGCGCGTCGTCAGTTGCTGGAAGAAGCGGCAGGCATTTCCGGTCTCCATTCGCGCCGCCATGAGGCGGAACTGCGCCTGCGTGCTGCCGAAACCAATCTGGAACGTCTGGAAGATGTAACGGCGCAATTGGAAAGCCAGATCGAAAGCCTGAAACGACAGGCGCGTCAGGCCAACCGCTTCAAGATGCTGTCGGCGGATATCCGCGCTCGCGAAGCGACATTGCTGCATATCCGCTGGGTGGAGGCCAAGCAGTCCGAAGCAGAGGCGGAAAGCGCCCTCAATCAGGCGACGAATGTGGTCGCTGAAAGGGCGCAGGCCCAGATGGAAGCCGCCAAAGCGCAAGGCCTTGCCAGCTTCAAGCTGCCGGAACTGCGTGAAAACGAAGCGAAGGTCGCCGCGGCTCTACAGCGCCTGCAAATCGCTCGAACGCAACTGGATGAAGAAACCAACCGCATCCTGCGCCGCCGCGACGAGCTTGCCCGACGCTTGGCGCAATTGGGGGAGGATATCGGGCGCGAAGAGCGAATGGTCTCCGACAATTCCGAAATCCTGGCGCGGCTGGATACGGAAGAGGCTGAAATCCTCGACATTCTCTCTGATTCGGGTCGTCACGCCGAGGAAACGCGTGAGGCTTTCGAGCAAGCCACGTCGAAACTCACCGAGAGTGAACGCGTTTTTGCAGCATTGACGGCGGAACGTGCGGAAGCCGCCGCCGCCCGTACGCAGTTGGAGCGCACCATTCGCGATCTCTCCGACCGCAAGGCGCGCGCGGAGCGTCAGGCATCGGAAGCCGCGGCCGAAATCGATAATATCGATGAAAAGCTCTCCGGTCTGCCTGACCCGTCCGAAAAACGGGAAACCGTGGAAGCTG
This sequence comes from Rhizobium skierniewicense, assembly GCF_014196515.1. Taxonomy (GTDB): domain Bacteria; phylum Pseudomonadota; class Alphaproteobacteria; order Rhizobiales; family Rhizobiaceae; genus Agrobacterium; species Agrobacterium skierniewicense. The sequence goes on from NZ_JACIDV010000002.1 coordinate 416,504, forward strand.
CCGAGATCGCTGTCGAAGACGCGTTGATCGTGGTGGAGGAGGCGGAATCGGCGGTTGCCGAGGCGCGCTCTGTGGAAGCCATGGCGCGTGGCCCGGTCGATGTGGCACGCACCCGTCTCAACGGGCTGGAAACCGAAGCGCGCACCATTTCAAAAATGCTGGATGCCGGTGCGGTATCGGGCTCGTTTACGCCGGTGGCGGAACAGTTGACGGTGGATCGCGGTTTCGAGGCTGCTCTTGGCGCGGCCCTGGGTGATGACCTCGAAAGTCCGCTCGACGCGGCCGCTCCCGCATACTGGGTCATCAATGGCAACGACGGTGCCGACCCGGCCCTGCCAGAAGGCATTGCATCGCTGCTTTCGCATGTCGCAGGTCCGGATGCACTGAGACGCGCCCTTCGCCAGACGGGTCTTGTTTCGAGCGTCGACGAAGCCAAGCGTGTGATGCCAGCACTGAAACCCGGCCAGCGCCTCGTAACAAAAGATGGCGCGCTTTTCCGCTGGGATGGCCATATCACCAGCGCCGACGCTCCTGGCAATGCAGCACTCAGGCTTGCCCAGAAAAACCGTCTGAGCGAGTTGGAGGGTGAAGTCGACGAGGCGCGCTACGCTCTGGAGGAAGCCGAAGATCAGCTTGCCGCCAGCGCAGACGGCATTCGTATGGTGGAAAGTCAGCTCGCGGACGCACGGGAACGAAGCCGTCTTGCCTCACGCCAGCTGGTTGAAGCACGGGACGCCCTTTCGATGGCTGAGCGCGCCTCCGGCGATCTCCTGCGCCGCCGCGATGTCGTGTCTGAAGCCATCAACCAGATCAGTGGCCAGATAGAGGACATCTCCGCTCAGGAAGAAGACGCCCGCATCGAACTGGAGGACGCGGCCGACCTCTCCGATCTTGATCTGCGCCTGCGCGAGAGCCAACTGGACGTCGCGACCGACCGTAGCCTTTTGGCTGAAGCGCGCGCCCGGCATGAAGGCCTGAACCGGGAAGCGGAGGCTCGCCAGCGCCGCATCAATGCCATTGCACAGGAGCGCGCCACCTGGCAGGCGCGCGCGGCAAGCGCCAGCGGCCATATCGCCACGCTGCGCGAACGCGAGGACGAAGCCCGCGATGAGCTTGCCGCACTCGACATCGCGCCGGAAGAATTCGATGAGAAGCGCCGTGATCTCCTCACGCAATTGCAAAAGACCGAGGCAGCGCGACGCGACGCGGCAGACCAACTGGTCGAGGCGGAAAACCTGCAACGAGAGGCAGACCGCGCGGCCACCATTGCCCTGTCAGCATTGGCGGAGGCGCGTGAAAAGCGCGGACGCGCCGAGGAGCGGCTCGTTTCCGCCCGAGAAAAACGTCAGGAAAGCGAACACCGCATCCGTGAAGCGCTGAATGTTGAGCCTCATATGGCATTCCGACTGACGGGACTTGGAGCTGATACGCCAATGCCCGACATACGCGATGTCGAGCGCGATCTGGACCGGTTGAAGATCGAGCGGGAGCGCTTGGGCGCAGTCAACCTGCGTGCTGATGAAGAGCAGGCCGAACTATCGGAAAAGCTGGCAGCACTGATCAAGGAACGCGACGACATCATCGATGCGGTGCGAAAGCTTCGCGCAGGCATTCACAATCTCAACCGCGAAGGCCGCGAGCGTCTGGTTGCGGCCTTCGACATCGTCAACACGCAGTTCCAGCGGCTGTTCACACACCTTTTCGGTGGCGGCACGGCGGAGCTGCAATTGATCGAGTCAGATGATCCACTGGAAGCCGGCCTGGAAATTCTTGCTCGCCCGCCCGGCAAGAAGCCGCAAACCATGACGCTTCTCTCAGGTGGCGAGCAGGCTTTGACGGCAATGGCGCTGATCTTTGCCGTCTTCCTCACCAACCCGGCGCCGATCTGCGTGCTGGACGAGGTGGACGCCCCGCTGGATGACCACAATGTCGAGCGTTACTGCAATCTGATGGACGAGATGGTGGCATCCACCGAAACCCGCTTCGTCATCATCACCCACAACCCCATCACCATGGCCCGCATGAACCGCCTGTTCGGCGTCACCATGGCCGAACAGGGTGTGTCGCAACTCGTTTCCGTCGATCTGCAGATGGCGGAACGGTTGATCGAGACTGCTTGATCTGTCGTTAATCGACTTTTCACGGTGCCACAACAATAAAGACGAATTCCTCTGGTGCTTTTTGAGGGGAAAGCCTTCCTATTCCTCTAGCAAGGCGAAGCGTTGCCTTATAGTTTCTCCCCTCGGTTGGTTTTCGCAAGCCGACGATGAAATATTATGCACCTTCTGATGTATATCTTCTCATAAATCGGTCATCAACAAAGACGTTACGCGAATTTTGCTTAATTTATAAGCATATATGTGTTTTTTCATGGCCTGTTAATGCTTTTAGATCACCTTCCGATGGCGAATTTTCCTATCGCCGGACAGTATTCGGGCCATCCGATCTACGCGGAGATGTTTCGTTCAAGAGGATTTCCATGTCTATTCGGTCCAAACTCCTGTCGTGCATATTCTTCCTTGTTGCCATTCTGGCTGTGACGTCCCTGTTTTCTCTTTATGCGCTGAATGAAGAAGCAAGGCTTTTGCGCAGCATTGTTGCCGACCGTGTCGTGCCGATGGCGCAGCTCAAATCCATTTCCGATGATTATGCGGTCAAGATTGTCGATACCATCCACAAGGTCAGTGGCGGCGCGCTGACCAACGAGCAGGGTATCCAGAATATTCGCGGCGCCATGCAAAGTATCGAAACATCCTGGCGTGATTACACGGCGACCTATCTCACGGTGGACGAGAAGCGCCTTGCGGATGAATTCCAAACCATGCGCCAGTCGGCTGATCAGAAAATTCAAGGAATCATCACGCTTTTGCAGGCGGGTAATCTGGAGGAGATCGGCAAGTTCGCCGATGGTCAGCTCTATCAGATCATCGATCCCCTCGGTGAATCCGTTTCAAAGCTTATCGAGATACAATTGACGGCGGCCAAAGACGGAATGGCCACAGGTGAAGACCTCAAAACCTTTATCCTCCATACTCTCGCTGTCCTCGGCGCCATTGCTTTGGCACTGGCAACCGTCTGCGTCCTCATCGTCATCCGCGGCGTCATCAAGCCCATTCAGCTCATGACAGGATCGATGTCATCGCTCGCATCCGGCAATGTCGATCTGGAAATACCCGGCGCAGATCGAAAGGACGAGATCGGGAAGATGGCGCAGAACGTCCTCATTTTCCGCAACAACGCTCTCGAGCGGATCCGTTTGGAACAGGAAGCCGATGCCAACCGCAGCCTGTCGGAGAAGGAACGGATCGCCCGCGAAGAGCAGAAGGCCAAAGAAGCCGCAGACACCAGCTTTGCCGTCGATCATCTGGCCGATGCGCTGTCGCGTCTGGCGGATGGCGAAGTGTCCTACCGCATCAGCCAGCCTTTTGTTCAGCATCTGGACGTGGTTCGCGCCAACTTCAACTCGTCTGCCGAAAAGCTGCAGTCTGCCCTCAACAGCGTGGCGGTCAATGCCCGTGGTATCGACGCCGGTGCCAATGAAATCCGCGCTGCCGCCGACGATCTGGCCAAGCGCACCGAACAGCAGGCCGCATCGGTGGAGGAAACCGCCGCCGCACTCGAGCAGATCACCACGACGGTCAAGGACTCGACCAAGCGCGCCCAGGAAGCCGGTCAGCTCGTGTCCAAGGCCCGCACCGGTGCCGAACAGTCCGGCGATGTGGTTCGTAAGGCTGTGATTGCCATGGAGCAGATCGAAAAGTCGTCGTCGGAGATTTCCAATATCATCAGCGTGATCGACGAGATCGCCTTCCAGACCAACCTTCTGGCGCTCAACGCCGGTGTGGAAGCGGCACGTGCCGGTGAAGCGGGCAAGGGCTTTGCGGTTGTCGCACAGGAAGTGCGCGAACTGGCCCAGCGTTCCGCAAACGCAGCCAAGGACATCAAGGCGCTGATCACGACATCGAACGGCCAGGTCCAGCAGGGCGTACAGCTGGTGGGTGAAACGGGTCGTGCGCTGGAAACCATCGTTGCCGAAGTTCAGGAAATCAACCGTCACGTCCTGGCGATCGTGGATGGCGCGCAGGAACAGTCCTCCGGTCTCCAGCAGATCAACACGGCTGTGAACCAGATGGACCAGGACACGCAGAAGAACGCAGCCATGGTGGAAGAGCAGACGGCAGCCAGCCATACGCTGGCCCGCGAGGCGGCCTCGCTCAACCATCTGCTGGGCCAGTTCAAGCTGGGCGGCGGTTACGAAGCGCCGGTGCGCCAGGCCACGCAGGCAGAACGTCCCGTCCAGTCTCCGGCGCGTGCGCTGGGCCGCAAGGTGGCGTCTGCCTTCAACGGCAATGCCGCGGTGAAATCGGACTGGGAAGAGTTTTGAGCCTGATAGCTTGAACGACCCGATGATGAGGTGAAGATCAAAACCGCCCGCGCGTGTCGCGGGCGGTTTTGATTTATCAGCAGGTGCGCCGCATTTATGCTGCACTGCGGTGACAACTTGTCAGAACTGGCGTTTCCAACACTGTGACAATACTATAAAGGGTTGAAAAACAAGAACGCTTCTGGGTGGAGAGCGTAGAATGAAAAAATGGGTCTATACCTTTGGCGACGGTGCCGCCGAAGGACGCGCGAGCGATATCGCCATATTGGGCGGCAAGGGTGCAAACCTTGCCGAAATGGCGAGCCTCGGCCTGCCTGTCCCCCCCGGCTTGACCATCATCAGCGAAGCCTGCGCGCGCTATCATCAAGGTGGTCGCTGTCTGCCCGAAGACCTCAAAATGCAGGTGACGTGCGGCATTTCCGGCATGGAAGCCATCACCGGCCGCACCTTCGGCTCGGGCTCTCAGCCCCTTCTCCTCTCCATTCGATCCGGCGCGCGGGCCTCCATGCCCGGCATGATGGATACCGTTCTCAACCTCGGCCTCAACGACGAGACGGTTGAGGCCCTGGCAAGCGATTCGGGTGACGCGCGTTTTGCCTGGGATAGTTACCGCCGTTTCATCCAGATGTATGCCGATGTCGTGATGGGCCTCGATCACGAGATCTTCGAGGACATTCTCGAAGATGAAAAAGGTCGCCTCGGTTACGAATACGACACCGAACTTTCCGCTGATGAGTGGCAGCACATCGTCTCCCTGTACAAAGGCCTGATCGAGGAAGAGCTGGGCGATCCCTTTCCCCAGGATACGCAGGTGCAATTGTGGGGTGCCATCGGAGCGGTCTTCGCCAGCTGGATGAACATGCGCGCCGTCACCTACCGCCAACTGCACAATATCCCCGGGGAATGGGGCACGGCGGTTAACGTCCAGGCCATGGTCTTCGGCAATCTCGGCTCGTCCTCGGCCACCGGCGTTGCCTTCACCCGCAATCCCTCCACCGGCGAAAAAGAGCTCTACGGCGAATTCCTCGTGAATGCGCAGGGCGAGGATGTGGTCGCGGGCATTCGCACGCCGCAATCCATCACCGAAGATGCGCGCATCTGCTCGGGCTCCGACAAGCCGTCGATGGAAAAGCTGATGCCGGAGGCTTTCGCAGAGTTTCTGGCGATTTGCGGGCGGTTGGAAAGCCACTACCGCGATATGCAGGACGTGGAATTCACCATAGAGCGTGGCAAATTGTGGATGTTGCAGACCCGGTCTGGCAAGCGCACCACCAAGGCCGCGATGAAAGTCGCCGTCGATATGGTCGCCGAAGGGCTCATCACCACCCATGATGCAATCTGTCGTATCGAGCCGTCGTCGCTCGACCAGTTGCTGCACCCGACCATCGATCCCGCCATCGAGCGCCCCATTATCGGTTCGGGTCTTCCCGCCTCACCGGGTGCTGCATCGGGCGAAATCGTCTTCACCTCGGACGAAGCGGTGGCGGCGAAGGCCGAGGGTCGACGTGTCATTCTTGTGCGTATGGAAACCAGCCCGGAAGACATTCACGGCATGCATGCCGCCGAAGGCATTCTCACCACGCGCGGCGGCATGACCAGCCATGCGGCGGTGGTGGCGCGCGGCATGGGCATCCCCTGCGTGTCGGGTGCCGGCTCCATGCGGGTGGATATGCGCAATAACGTCCTGATTGGTGTTGGCTGCATGCTGAAAAGAGGCGACGTCATCACCATTGACGGATCGTCCGGCCGCGTGATGAAGGGCGAAGTGCCCATGACGCAGCCGGAACTCTCTGGCGATTTTGCCAGGCTGATGGAATGGGCTGACGGCACTCGCCGCATGACGGTGCGCACCAATGCCGATACGCCGGCAGACGCCCGTGCTGCCCGTGCTTTCGGCGCGGAAGGCATCGGCCTTTGCCGCACCGAACATATGTTCTTTGAAGGCGAACGCATTCACGTGATGCGCGAAATGATCCTTGCCGAGCATGAAGAGGGCAGGCGTGCCGCGCTCGATCAATTGCTGCCCATGCAGCGGCAGGATTTCACCGACCTGTTTTCCATCATGCACGGCCTGCCGGTGACGATCCGCCTTCTCGACCCGCCCTTGCACGAATTCCTGCCCAAGACCGATGGTGAAATCGTTGAGGTCGCCGCGGCCATGGGCATGTCGCAGACACTGTTCCGCCAAAGGCTGGATGCCCTGCACGAGTTCAACCCGATGCTTGGCCACCGCGGTTGCCGTCTGGCTATTTCCTATCCCGAAATTGCCGAAATGCAGGCGCGGGCCATTTTCGAAGCTGCCGTCGAAGCGGCTCGCCAGACCGGTGCGCCGGTGGTGCCGGAAATCATGGTGCCGCTGGTCGGCCTTCGCTCCGAGCTGGATTATGTCCGCGCCGTTATCGACCGCGTGGCCGCAGCGGTGGCGCAGGAAACAGGCATGACGCTCGAATATCTGACCGGCACGATGATCGAGTTGCCCCGCGCCGCACTTCGTGCCCACGTCATCGCCGAGGCTGCCGAGTTCTTCTCCTTCGGCACCAACGACCTGACGCAGACGACATTCGGCATTTCTCGCGACGATGCCGCCCGCTTCATCGAAACCTATCAACGCAAGGGCATCATCGAACGCGACCCGTTCGTCTCCCTCGATTTCGATGGTGTCGGCGAGTTGATCCGCATCGCCGCAGATCGTGGCCGCCAGACGCGTCCTGAGCTAAAGCTCGGCATTTGCGGCGAGCACGGTGGCGATCCGGCGTCGATCCATTTCTGCGAGGATGCGGGTCTCGACTATGTGTCCTGCTCGCCATTCCGTGTGCCGATCGCGCGACTGTCTGCGGCGCAGGCGATGCTTGCCATGGTGGAAAAACGTGAAACCGAAACCATCTCGAAAGTCGTGCCACTGAGGGCCGTTCCAGCGAAAATTTGAGGCCTTAACGGTTCTGGACGATGATGCGGCGCTCCACGACGACAGGGCGATAGAACATGTCGCGGCTGGATTGCGCCTGCCATGCACGCGCATCGGCGCGGCGGTCGAGATCCAGATCCAGCAGGCAACCGGCCATCTGATCGGTGTTGGGCCGGAAGCCGTAACCCCGGCAGGTGGTCTCGTCGCGCGCACGCCGCTCCTCCGGGCTCAAGGTCTGGCACGATGAAAGGGTCAAGATCGCGGTAAGTGCGCTAAGGACGATGGAAATACGCATGATGGTCACTCCCTGATCGCAGCGACTACGGCTGCTTTTGTGCGTATTGATAGAATTGTTTGCGCCCGCAGAAAAGTCTGCCGCGCGGCAAAGGTTGCGTTTGGAAAACACGTCGCGGAAAAGTGTTCGGTCCGGCGCGGTGGAGCGACGGACCGATTCCATTCGCCGCTAAAACCCATTATGACGTGGTGTACCGGCGATTCCTTGCGAACTGAACTTCGCGTGAAGCGCCCTCGTTGAAAGACTTCGTCATGTCCTGCAAATCAGTTCAGCGGTTTGCGGCAGAGACATGCGCATCGGGTGCCGCTTTATGACTGTGCGTTTCGTTCGGCCCGTGTCCTATGCCGCATACCTGTCCCGGTATCTCGGGCTGTCGGCGCTCGTTCTTTTTCTGATCGCGGCCCCTCTTCATCGCTTCGGTCCTCTGACCCTGCCGGACTTCATTTCGCTCACGCTCATCTCTGCCGCCATCGCAGCGGTTGCGCTGCTGCTTGCCATTGTCGGCCTGCAACGCCTGTGGTCTGCGGGCGCAAAGGGCGGGCTTTGGGCGCTCCAGGCCATTCTGTTGGCTGCCGTTCCGCTTGGCGTCGTGGCATTTGCAGGGCTTTTATACTGGCAAAAGCCTGAAATCTACGATGTCTCCACGGATGTTGCCGACGCCCCGAACTGGCTGTCCATTCCCACCGCAAACCAGCAATGGCTGCCGCGCCCGGCAATCGTGTCGAAGGTTGATCGCGATGCGCAGGCCGCAGCTTATCCAAGCCTTGCGGGCCACCGTTACGAAGGCGCCATCGACCGCGTCTACACCGCCGCCCGAAAGGTAGCGAAAGCGCAGCGCATGCGCATCGCCCATACCGATGGTCTCATCGGGTCGCTGCCGGACGTTCAGCCCGGCGTGCCGCAGCAGGACCAGAATGAAAGTGTCACCGATACGCCCATCGATGAGCTGCCGACCAATGTTCCGGTGCCCTTGGCGCGGCCCGCAGAGGCGCCAGCCCCGACATTCTTCAACGGTAGCGGTGTCGTGATGATGCAGGGGGAAACGCGCACCCTCATCTGGGGGCTGCGCTTTGATGTCCTCATTCGCTTGCGCGAAGACACGGAAACCACCCTCGTCGATGTCCGGGTCGCCTCCCGCTTCGGCCCGCATGATCTGGGCATGGGTGCGGAAATCGCGGACGCTTATCTCGACGCGCTGGATGCGGAAATGCAGGGCCTCAACGACAACTGAGCGCAATCAGAAAAAACGATCGCGCTCCTCAGGCGTCGGTATGCGGCAGGCCTGACGCCGCCCGGCGATCTTCATGCGGTTACGGGCGACCAGATCATAAACCCCGTCTCGAATTCTGCGCGGCATGAAGCGTAGCCATGCGACAAGACTGAAAATTCCGCCGAGACGCTGAAGCACGCGCAGCACACCGTCCGAACGGGGATAGGCGACGCCGTTCTCGATCAAAAGACTGGTTTCATAGTCATCTGTTCGATAGCCGTAATGGCGCATCAATGCCGTGCCGAGTTCGAACTGCGCCGGTGTGAAGCGAAACAGCTGTTTCGTATCATGGCGCAAGACGAAATTGATATCCCGAGAGCAAAAGCCGCATTCGCCATCGAAAACGATCAGCGGCTTGTCGTCGGGAAAATCTGGAACCGATGGATCGTCGCGGTAGCTATAGGCAGTCGTCATCGTCCCACTCCTATGCCGGATCATAAATTCCACCCAGCGAAGGTGGACCGTCCGTCTCCACCTCGCCTTTTTCGATGAGGTCTTCGATGTGGGCGAGAACGGACAGCGCGGCAGCACCGTGCAGGCGCGGATCGGTACTGCGATAAATGATTTTTACCATCTCCGGTATCGTCCGGTCCCCCGCTCTGATGCGCGCCAGCACCGCCTTTTCACGCATGCGCCTGTGGGCGCGAAGGCCGCGCATGAAGGCCGTGGGTTCCTTCACCGGCCCGCCATGGCCGGGCAGAAACAAACGATCGTCGCGTTTCAGAAGCTTTGCCAGCGACGCCATGTAGTCGCTCATCGATCCATCCGGCGGTGCGACGATGGTGGTGGCCCAGGCCATCACATGATCCGCCGAAAAGACGATGCCGGTATCATCCAGCGCAAAGGCCGAATGATTGGCCGTGTGCCCGGGCGTGTGCAGTGCGGTCAGTGTCCAGCCGTCACCCGAAAGACTTTGTCCATCATCAAGCGCGATGTCAGGTACGAACGTGGTGTCGGAGCTTTCGGCAAACGGGTTGCGCTCACCTTCGTGCAACGGTCGTGCGGCACGATGCGGCCCTTCGGCCACGGTTAGCGCGCCGGTGGCTTGGGAAAGCCGTGCGGCGAGCGGCGAGTGATCCCGGTGTGTGTGGCTGACGAAAATATGCGTGACTTCCCGCCCGGCAAGCGCTGCCATCAAGGCTTGAAAATGCGTGTCATCGTCAGGGCCGGGATCGATGACAGCAACGGATTTATCACCGACGATGTAGCTGTTGGTACCATGAAAGGTGAAAGCCGAGGGATTGTTGACCGTGATGCGCTGAACGCCATGGGCTACTGGCACGGCAATGCCATAGGCGGGATCGAAGTCACGGTTGAATTCCGGGTCGGCCATCGGGTCAGTCAGCGCTCTACTTGTATTCGATCTCGATGAAGGACATCGGTTCGCTGCCTGCATTGACCACATTGTGTGAAATGCCGGCCTCACGTCGGTAGGGCATACCCTTTGGCGTATCGACCCTGCGGCTGCCAGCTTCGTCTTCGATCAGGAAATGACAATCCGTCATCGGCACCACCACATAGCCCAGTCCGTGGGTGTGGTGGCCGGTATCGGCGCCGGGCTCGAAATCCCAACGGATGATTCGCACCACGGCATCATCCAAAAGCGTTGTGGGAATAGCGGGTGGTCGGGCGGAATACTTGCTCATGAAACAGGTCACCGGAAGCGTGTGGAATGGCAGGTTCTCTTGTGACGTAACATGAAGCCTGGTGCGGACACACAAGAAATATTGTCCACGCCTCAACTTAATGATTGCCGCTGCCATTCGGCTTTGATAATCAGGCCCGGTTCAGGCAGTGGCGCTACGCCGTCTGCCCTGGTGGGGCGTCGCCAAGCGGTAAGGCACCGGTTTTTGGTACCGGCATTCCCAGGTTCGAATCCTGGCGCCCCAGCCACATTTTTTGTTTGTGCCAGCACGGCTAAAACCCCTTCCTCTTTGATCGTCGGCTTGCATGGAAACCTCCCTCTATCTTCCGGTCAAAACATTTCTGGAGGCCGCCGGCTATTCGGTCAAAGGGGAGATCGGCGGATGTGATCTGGTTGGAATCAATGCGGATGATCCACCTGTCATTGTGGTGTGTGAGTTGAAGCTGACTTTCAATCTGGAGCTCATCCTCCAGGCCGTCGACAGGGCGGCGATATCGGACGAGGTCTGGATTGCTGCTCGCATCTCCGCCAAGGGCCGGGGTCGGGAGGCTGACAAACGATATCGCGATCTGTGTCGCCGTCTCGGCATCGGCATGCTTGGCGTCTCGGATCGTGGCGACGTCAGTGTCATCGTCGCTTCCGTCTCGCCCATGCCGCGCACCAACCCGAAGCGACGATCCATGCTTGTGCGTGAACATCAGAAAAGACGCGGCGATCCTGTCGTTGGCGGCAGCACGCGAACGCCCATGATGACGGCCTACCGCCAGCAGGCCCTCGGTTGCGCGGCGGCCCTGGCAGCAGAGCCGCTGCGCCTTCGCGATGTGAGGGCGCGCATTCCTGACGCCGGCAAGATTTTACAATCCAATGTCTATGGCTGGTTCGAACGGCTGGACAGGGGCGTCTACGGCCTGACGGATGCCGGTCGCGAAGCTCTCGTCCGCTGGCCCCAGCCACCGGATGTGCCTTAGCGCGTTTCCCTTTGACAAGGAGCGCTCTAAGCGGCCTCAGTTGGTTTGACTGCTCTCAGTCTCGGGCGACCGACCTTGCGAGTGATGACCACCAGTTCTCGCGGGGCTGTGCGGGTCAACGCCAGTCTTGCAGCCTCGTTCAACGATGTCGCGATGAAATCGGCGCTGATCTCTGCCGCATCGATCTGCGCGAAATTCTGCCCGTTTGCGGTTGGGACGAGGATACCGACCCGCATGGCGGGTTTTGCGCGTTTCAAACGGCGGATGATCTGACGTGCATGCGATTTGGAGTTGCCGTTGAGGAAACAAACGACAACCGTATCGATCCCATCAAGTCCCAGCTTCTGCGCGCCTCGACCGGCCAGTCCGGCAAAACTTGCAAACGATACGTCCGCGCCCTGGATATCGATGATCTGCGACAACATCGCCGATGCGGCGTCGTCTATCGAGCCTCGACCACCCAGGCACAAAACGGTTTGGTCACGGCCATCCGGCAGGACGGTGGGATCTTCGAGTACCGATGATGGGTCGGCCGCCTCTTCCTCGTTTTCCTCTTCCTCGGCAATATCGGAAAGATTTTCCACAAGGCTCAGCGAACTGGCGGAAAACAGCGCGATCTGCGCATCCGACATGACCCCGCGCTGCCTGTCCATCTCACCCAACAGCAGAGCCGGAAGGCCCACCCTGTCATAATAATCGACCAGATATTCTTCCTTCAGATATTCCTCGGCATTGTCGATCGCCTCGTTCGGATCGCCGGCCAGCAGTCTTTGATAGAGCTTTTCGTGCAGTTCCAGAACCGGTTCGTTGCCCAGCAGAACGTCGAGGAAACCAAACTGCGGAACATAGCGTCCCAGCACGACAAGGCAGACCGTCAGCGGTGTCGATAGCATCAGGCCGATAGGCCCCCAGAGCCAGGACCAGAAGATGGCGGACACGATGATCGCCAAAGGCGAAAGGCCGGTATGGGAGCCGTAGAGCCAGGGTTCGACGACATTGTTGCTGATCAACTCCGTCGTTATAAACAGCGCAGCGACCCACGCGACCAGCGACCATCCCGGTGCGATGGCGAGAGCCAGAAACAGCGGGAGGATCATCCCGATGACGGGGCCGATATAGGGAACAAACCGCAAGACGAGCGTGAGCAGGCCCCACAGAATTGCGTTGGGTATCCCCAGCACCCAAAGACCGATCGTGATCGGTAGCGCGTATAGCGCATTGACCACCAGTTGCATCAGAAGATATTTCCCGACTCGCTTGCCTGCATCCTGCAAGGCGGCCGTGGTTCTGTGAAGGTCACTGAGGCCTACGAGCCTGATAAACCTGTCGCGCAGGTCTTCACGCTCCAAAAGCATGAAAACAACAAGGACGATGACGAGGCCCGCCGTCGCAAACGGGCTGATCAAAGGCAGGATGAAGTTCCCCAGGGTTTGAAGCGGGTTGGTGCGCGATACGATTTCGACCGGCATGGGCTCGCGTTGCGGAATTTCGGGAGCGGCTGTGTCCTGGCTTTCGACGGCCCGGACCTGAATTTCCGCTCCTACTTTTTCCACCACCTTGCTCAGATGATCGAGCAGGCCGTTGCCGGCACCTGCCTGCGCAAGAACCTGCACCTTGCTGACGATATTGCGCTGATAGGTTGGAATGTTCTCGGCAAGGTTCGCCACCTGCGTCGCGACGATGAAGCTGAAAACCGCAATGGCGCTAAAGGCCGATATGACGGCGAAAATGACTGCCAGGATCTTTGGCACAGAGCGTTTGCGAAGGAACGAAACGATTGGGGCAAGCGTAAACGACAGGAGAAGCGAAAGCGCGAGTGGAATGAAGATTTCTTCACCAACGCGCAACACGATAGCCACGCCGATGAGAATCACCACCGTTTTGCCCGACAACATACTTGTGGAGGCAGCATCGGTCTTGGGGTAGGTCGGGCCTGCGGTTACCGACTTGATCGTCTTTGAAAGGTCCATGTTTTGTCCCGCCCTCTGCCCATTCGCTTCACCTTGTGGACCAATACGACAAAGAGCACCAGTGGATGTGCGATGGCTTTGGCAGGCTGGTCGAACGCGGTGAGGTGCAGTCGGCGTCGTGCCGCATGCAAGGCGGTGAACGCATGTCTTGTTGTGCGGTTCCTTATATAAGCGCTGAAGCGATCATAAGCGCTCATATCTGTGGCTCGATTGTCGCTATATCCAGAGTTGGCCAGAAAATACGAGTCTTCCAGCTGGCAGTTTCGTTGCTCGCATCACCATCATCTTGGCGTTCATTTAAAATCGGGAATCCCTCGATGGCCGGCACCGGGGCGTCGTCTTCTACCGAAGTAAAACACCGAAAATCCGCGGAAGCTTCCTCTGTTTACAAGAAACATGCATTGCGAGACGAACAAGAACTCCTTTAAAAGCTTGTTGTGTTTTTGCGTGTGGAGTTGTGAATGCCTGCAGGTTCTTCCCGGCCGTCCTATCTGCCTGCCACTGGCGAGACAGCCGACCTTATCCATCAGTTCGATTGGTCCACGACCGCGCTGGGACCCATCGAATTTTGGAGTTCCACCATTCGCACGGCTGTCGGGATGATGCTGCGTTCGCCCGTCGCCATCGCCACGCTTTGGGGTGATGACGGCGTGATGATCTATAACGATGCCTATACGGAGATTGCAGGTGAAAGACATCCCGGGCTGCTGGGCTCGAAGGTGCGCGAAGGCTGGCCTGAAGCATCTGACTTCAACGGCAATGTCATGAAAACCGGGATGGCCGGCAAGACGCTGTCCTATAAGGATCAGGAATTTACGCTTTTCAGAAACGGTGCTGCCGAAACTGTCTGGCTGGATCTCGACTACTCCCCCATTGTCGATGACGCAGGCGTAACCGTTGGTGTCTTGGCCGTCGTCAGGGATACGTCCGAGCGTGTAAAGGCCGCAAGACAGTTGGAGGCTCTGAACGAAGACCTTGAGCGTCAAGTGCTGGAACGGGTTCTGGAGCAGGGTACGACCTGGAACATAAATCCCGACATGCTGGCCGTTGTCAGCATGGAAGGCCGCTTTCTCGCCACCAACCCGGCATGGGGCAAGACGCTGGGATACACTGCGCATGAAATGCGCGGCCTCATCTATACCGATCTTTTACATCCTGACGATATTCCAAAAGCGAGGGCCGCATTGGCCACTCTGATGTCTGGGGAAGCGGTGATCGGTACCGAAAACCGGTATCGGACGAAGGACGGCGCTTACAGGTGGGTTTCCTGGATTTGTGTGCCTGATAACGGAAAAATCTACTGCATCGTTCGTGACGTGACCGACGAGAAAACCACACGTGCCGAGCGTGATCAGTTATGGCGGCTTTCGCAGGACATGCTGGCACGGGCCAACTATGGCGGCGAAATATCAGCGGTCAACCCGGCCTGGAGCGCCGTTCTTGGTTGGAGCGAGCAGGAGCTTCTCGCCAACCCCTATACCGAAATCATTCATCCGCAGGACGTGCCAAGAACGACGGCGGCTCTGGTGGAGATGGCCGAGACCGGTCACCCGACGAGGTTCGAGAACCGCATCCTGACCAAGACTGGGGTCTGGACCCCCATCGACTGGACCGTGTCGCCAGAGGCCGACAATGTCAATTTCATTGCGGTTGGTCGAGACCTGTCTGAATACAAGGCTCGGGAAGCCGAACTCGAGGATGCTCAGGAGCAGTTGCGTCAGGCGCAGAAGATCGAGGCGATCGGCCAGCTTACGGGTGGACTGGCGCATGACTTCAACAATATCCTTGCCGGTATCGGCGGAAGTCTGGAGATGATGTCGACGCGTCTGGCGCAGGGGCGTGTTGGTGAGTTGGACCGCTATCTGGTCGGTGCGACCGCCGCCACCAAACGCGCGGCTGCATTGACACAGCGCCTGCTCGCTTTTTCCCGTCGGCAAACGCTGGACCCGAAGCCCACCGATCTCAACAGCCTCGTCATCGGCATGCTCGAACTGATCCATCGCAGCATAGGCCCGAGCATCGACGTCGAAACGGCGCCGGCACAGGATTTGTGGATGACCTTCGTCGACGCCGGTCAGCTGGAAAATGCGTTGCTGAACCTTTGCATCAATGCCCGTGACGCCATGCCTGAAGGCGGCAAGCTTACCATCGAGACTGGAAACCAATGGCTGGATGAGCGCGCCGCAAGGGAGCAGGGCCTGAAACCCGGCCAATACGTTTCCCTTTGCGTCAGCGATACCGGCACGGGTATGTCGGCAGAGGTGATTTCCCGCGCCTTCGACCCGTTCTATACGACAAAACCGATAGGGCAGGGCACGGGCCTTGGCCTTTCCATGGTGCATGGCTTTGCCGGGCAGTCCGATGGCGCTGTGCGCATCGATTCCAAGATCGGCGACGGCACGACGATTTGCATTTACCTGCCACGCCACGGCAACGAGACATATGTCGAAACACCCGGTGCAGAGCAACAGCCGCCCGCACCACAATCAAGTGGCAACGAGACGATCCTTGTTGTAGATGACGAACCACTGGTGCGAATGTTCGCAGTCGAGCAGCTGGAAGATCTTGGTTACACGGTTCTGGAAGCCGACGACGGACCATCCGCGCTGGCCATTCTCAACTCCGAACGCCCGATCAACCTGCTCGTCACCGATGTCGGATTGCCCAATGGCATGAACGGTCGGCAACTGGCCGAAGCCGCCAGACTGTCGCGGCCCGATCTGGGCGTGCTGTTCATCACAGGCTACGCCGAAAACGCCGTCTTGAACCACGGCCACCTGGAACACGGCATGCATGTGATGACAAAACCGTTCCAGACAGACCTTTTTGCCCGCAAGGTGAAGGACCTTATCGGACGCCGCTCATAGGATAATGCTTCAGGTGGCGATCGTAACCACCTGAAGCCGCAGCAAATTCAAGGTGCCAGATCACCCACACGCTGTGCGGGCACAGTGTCCGATGCCGCAGGTGCGGCAGACGCGGCCTGCGCCAGGGATGCCATGTCGATCTTTGGCGGTGTTGGCAGCTGCAGGTGTTCGCTTGTGTAGGCCCATTCCTGCATGACCTTGTCTGGGTCGCCGTTCAGCTTCGTACCATAGCTTGGAACGATCTGACGGATCTTGGCCTGCCATTCCGGGCTTGCGACCTTTTCGGCAAAGACCTTTTCCAGAACCTGCAACATGATGGGAGCGGCGGTGGAAGCACCCGGCGAGGCACCGAGCAGTGCAGCAATGCTGCCGTCCTTGGCGCTGACGATTTCGGTGCCCAGCTTCAAGACACCGCCCTTGTCTGCGTCGCGTTTGATGATCTGCACGCGCTGGCCCGCCTGCCACAAACGCCATTCGCCTTGGCTGGCTCCGGGGAAGTATTCCTGCAATGCCGCAAAGCGGTCGTCGTCGGACAGCATCAACTGTCCGGCCAGATATTCCACCAGTGGAAATTCATCCATGCCCACGCTCATCATCGGCCATGCATTGCTCATGGTGGTCGATGTCAGCAGGTCGAAATACGAGCCTTCCTTGAGGAATTTCGTGGAGAATGTCGCAAAGGGTCCAAACAGAATGACGCGCTTGCCGCCGATGACGCGCGTATCGAGATGTGGCACCGACATCGGTGGAGAGCCGACGGATGCCTTACCGTAAGCCTTGGCCAGATGCAGCATCGTGACATCGGGATTTTCGTTGACGAGGAACGAGCCGCCAACCGGGAAGCCCGCGTAATCCTCACCTTCGGGAATGCCAGACATCTGCAAGAGATGCAACGCACCACCACCGGCGCCGACGAACAGGAACTTGGCGTCCACCGTGTGGGATGTGCCGTCCTTCATGTTGCTGTAGCTGACGCGCCACGTGCCGTCGGCATTGCGCTCGATGCCATCGACTTCACTGGAAACCTGCAAATTGAAATTCTGCTGGCTCTTCAGGTGGGCCACGAACTGGCGGGTGATCTCACCGAATTCCATGTCTGTGCCAAGCGGAGACCACGTCGCACCAATCTTCTGGCCAGGGTCGCGGCCTTCCATCATCAGCGGAACCCATCTCTTGATCTCGTCAGGGTCGCTGGAATACTGCATGCCGGCAAATAGCGGGCTGGCCTTCAACGCCTCATAGCGTTTTTCCAGATAGGAAATGTTTTCATCCCCCCACACGAAGCTCATATGCGGCGTATGGTTGATGAAGGACCGTGGGTTCTTCAAGACGCCGTTGCGGACCTGCCATGCCCAGAACTGGCGGGAGATCTGGAAGGACTCGTTGATTTCGATCGCCTTGGAAATGTCGATGCCGCCATTGGCGGTTTCCGGCGTGTAGTTCAGTTCCGCCAGAGCCGAGTGACCGGTACCGGCGTTGTTCCAACCATTGGAGCTTTCCAGCGCGACCGCATCGAGACGTTCCAGCATGTCGATGGACCATGTCGGTTCGAGTTCATGCAGCCAGACGCCGAGCGTGGCGCTCATGATGCCGCCGCCGACCAGAAGAACATCGACTTTTCTGTCCGCAGTCTGCGCCACCGCCGTCGCGCCCGGCACCGCCGCAGCGGCAAGACCAGCCAATGCCGTCCCCAGCACCTGGCGGCGGTTCATGGTGAGGTTGTCGCGAGAAAATCCGGCAGTCAGGCCGTTGCCCTTGTCTTTTACGGTCACGTCTTTTCCTAAGCTTTTGATGATTTTCATTTTGTGCGGCGCAATAACGCAATCGATCCTGTAAGACAACTCTTGCCAGGTGACCACATACGACCACCTTGGCCGGTCGATTTTTGAGGGAAGCGGGTGGCGGGAGTGTCGAAAAGCAGGCGCAAAAACGGCGAACGAGGCATTTTGCCTTATTTTTCCGTACTATAAGGCCCGGTGCGCCAGGTCGCACAATCCAGGTGCTCGCCGTCTTTGCAAGCAGTGCAACTCTATAATATCACGACATGCGCCAAACGCATAACAGATGTGCGCGGCTCATTTTCATCGCAACAGCGAAAAGCCGACGGCATCAGAACGATCTGAAGAGCCCAAAAAAATCCCGCCGAAGGTGTCTTCGGCGGGCAATGTCGTTTGGGCTGTCAGCTATCAATTCGCTGCGAGGAATTCCGCACAGTAGCTTGGGCCGTTGACGCCTGGACGGTCGGATACGGTGCGAATAGAGCGGATCGTGTAGTCAGAACCCACCGTCAACTGGACGGTGCAAGACAGGTAGACCTTGCGTGCAGACGACGTCTGGCGGCCGCGTTTGCCATCTTTACCCTCGTCAAACTTCGCCGGAACAGTCGTGGTCTTGTAACCGCCGCGCCATGTGAAGGTGGTGCTGCTGCCATTGTCGGTATCGCTCAGCGGCGGACCGAATTTGGCGAAGAAAATGCCAGCCGATTGGCCGACCCAACGGGTTTCAACAGCGCTTTTTGGAGCAAGCGAAGGAGTGGTGGTGGTGCAAGCGGAAAGGGCAATGGCGAGCCCTGCCAATGTTACGCTGCGAAAACGCATGTCGAAATATCCTTGTTGAGCCGTTTCCGGTGTTTTGCGGGAGATCATGATCCACTAGCAGATTTAATGCTATTCAACAGGCACCCCGTGCGCTTTGACGAATATTTTCCGCCACAATTGCTTTTTTGTAACGATTGAAGGCTGAATCGCCCAACTCGTAACCCTGAGGGAGGACAGCGCATTGCCGCGGCGGCGGCGTCTACAGGAACTTTAGCTGATAGCGAAACGTTGTCTCTTCGTGTTTAACGGGAGAAATGTGATGTTTAAAGCTGTGGTTTTGTGGGCAATGGGTGTTCCGCTGGTGGTCGTCGCCCTGCTCTGGATGTTCGTTTTCTAAACAGGGCGGACGGGAAGGCAAACGGTTTAAAAGCGCTGGTTTCGACCGGCGCTTTTGTTGTTTTATTCCTTTTCAGCGTATGTTGTCTCACGACGCGCGGGACAATGAACGATCACACGTAGCGCCGTATTTCCTCAAGTGTCGATGTCGTCGATATTCCGTCTGTTCGAGGGAGGTAGACGACGTCACACAGGTGATTGAGATAATCAAACCGTCCTGCCCAGTCATCGCCCATGACCAGAACGTCCGCGCCATGCTCGCGAATATAATGCTCTTTCAATTCCAGGGAGTGCTCGAGGAACACCTCATCGACGCCGATGATGGCACTGATGATTTCGAGCCGTTCGTTCTCGTTGTAAATGGGACTTTTCTGTTTCTTCGAAAAATTCAGAGCGTCTGTGGAAACGCCGACGACAAGATAATCACCCAATGCCCGTGCTCTTTGAAGAATTCGGATATGGCCGATATGCAGCACGTCAAAAGTGCCGAATGTAATGATTTTCTTCATCTGGGTCCCACCACGAAAATACGTTGATCGCGTCACTTTTCTCGGTTCGCTTGAGAGCGAAGCCAACAGATCAGGGATCGCTTATGCCTTGTGCGATTGCTTGGAGAATACTGGCCGCTGCTTTCCCCGGATTGGGAAGAATGTTTTGCAGCAGCGTGTTCCGCTCTTCCTCAAATTCCCATGGCTTTCCGCTCTTGTATTCGAGAGCTGCCTGTTTGAGTTGATCGAAACTGGTAACACGCCGAGAGGCGGCTTCGGCCAGCTTCCCCAACTCGTTGAACTCGACGTGATTGCCCGAATCGAAGAAGATCAGAGGCTTGTTGAAGAGGGGATATTCGGCAAGAAAAGACAGACCGTCGGATATCATGAGGTCTGACGCGGCAAAAAGCGGACCATACTGTTCTTCGGAAAACGCGCAGTTTGGCAGCTCCGTCCAAGCCTTTCTGAACATCGCCTGCGCTTCGGGCGTCAAAATAGCACCGAACAGAGCCGGATGCGGTTTTAAGACGAAGTCGATGTCTGGGCTTTGTCTCGCCCAGGACAACATCGCCTCCCAGATGCGATCAAAGACACCGAAACCCAGACCGCCACCTTTCCCCAACGAATAGTGGGGCGCCCATACAATCCTGAAATTTCTGTGACCCTGATGCGAAAGAGGCCACTCGGCCGCGCCGCTCTCCTTCAGCAATCGATCGAACTTCGGGTACCCACTGAGAACGAATTTTTTCGGGTCGGAGTGGTCGAAGGAGCGAAAGTAGGTTTGCGTGATGGGGGTTTCACAAAAAATACGCCACGCGGAACGGTGATAGGCTTGGTCGAAACCGAATGCCGAAACATCCGTCACCACGGGATCGCCTAGCGACGCTGCCAGATTGAGGGCGTAAGGAACCAGACAAAGTCGGCTGAACGTCAATTCCTGTGTTCGAAATGCGGGCTGCACACCCATATCCCATTGTTGCTGACGAAAGATGACGGCTGGCTTCAGGGCCTTGAGAATGTCCAGAGCGGCGTAGGAATCGTCCATGTTGAAGCGCAGATGCGGTATGCCCATGGCGGAAAATGCGCTGCTGACCTTGTCCTCACCTTCGTAAACGCCCCGGCCCAACGTTCCCACATGAATGGAGATAACGATCGGGTCGAACCTCTCATCTTCGACCATGGCGTCATAGACATCCGACAGCGCATCCCACATCGGTATGGACTGGATCAGGAAAACGGTCCGGATCGGGAAAATTCCGCGCGTCGAATCGCGCAGAGCCATATTCGCGCTTTGTTTGATCGATGCGATATCCAGCGTCTTCTGACGGCTGTCATGGACGAAAGCGAGGCCGATTTTCGACAGGTCGCTGCGAATACTTCCGTCGGCGGTGGTCGTCACGGCATTGGATAGTTCAACGACTTTGCTGTCCAGATCCTGCTGGACATGCTGCATGTGTTGCAGCAGCTTCACCACTTCGATTTGAATCTCGCCGTGGGTTTCGTTGTTTTGCATCAGGGCATCCAGTCGCATGCCCATTTCATCGATTTTTGCAACGACAGAGTCGAGGCGGTCAGCCAATTGCAGGGAGATGGAAGCGTCCATATAATCTGTTCCGCGTTTAACTGCGAATTCCGGCGTCGAAATCGGCGCATGCGGGGATTCGGACAGTGAATAAATCAAAAACGAGAATACCCTGTTGACCTGTAGTGGGGCTTACGCAGCGGCGCTGGTCGATCAAACCGAGATATAAAGCAGCACGAACCCCAAAACGCAAAAGGCGCCGGGGGTTCCCGGCGCCTTTCGTTGAATACAGACATGTCTCAGTCCAGATTGTCCAGCACTCTCGAAGCCGTTGCGGCACTCGTCCGCCGGACTTCGATTTCGTCTCTTCGACTGGAAAGCTGTTCGCTCGCCAGCAGCGCTTCGGCCAGATCGGCGGGCAGCGAGATGATGACGCGTTCGCCTTGGGAAACCTTGCCCGTGTCGGCGCGTCTTCCGATAATCATGCCACCGGCAACGGTGTTGTTGGTATCGGGATCAATCAGGATGAAGGAGCCGGTCGAACGGTTCTGTTCATAGGGATCGAAAATTGCCGTTTCATCGAAAGCGAGACGCACCTTTCCGATGGCGTTCATGGCAAGCGTGTCGGTGTGGGTAAGCCATTGACCATTTTTCAGGTCGAGTTGCGTTTGCGGCTGAACCGTCACCCGTTGGCGTCGGCTGCCGCTTTTCAGCCAGTAGCGCTTTCCGGGCTCGATGCCGCCGGGTTGCAGCGCCACGATTTGTGCATCGAAGGCGTGACCTGTCTGCGGCTGTGCCTCGATGGACACGATCATATCGCCTCGCGACACATCCACCTGCCTGTCGAGAACCAGCGTGATCGCATCGCCGGAAACGGCGGCGTTTCGCACCAGATCAAACGTCACGATCTGCTTGACATTGGCCACCATGCCCGATGGCAGGATGACGACGGAATCGCCCGGCTTGACCGCACCACCGGCGACCGTGCCCTGGTACCCGCGAAAGCTTTCGCCGGGGCGGGATACGCGCTGAACCGGAAGGCGAAAGCCACCGGTCTGCGTGGAGCGCGCCGTCGCCAGTTCCAGCGTTTCGGCCAGTGTCGGGCCTTCATACCACGGCATGGAGGGCTTGGCCGAAAGAACGACGTTCTCGCCCTTCAGCGCCGACATGGGGATGGCGGTGATCTGCTTGATGCCGAGCGATTGCGCAAACTCACGAAAGTCGTGGGCAATCAGCTCGAACCCGGCCTTGTCGTAGTTGGTGAGGTCGATCTTGTTGACGGCCAGCACGAATTGTCGAATGCCCATAAGCGCCGCAATCGTCGCATGACGACGCGTCTGCTCCAGAATGCCGGTGCGGGCATCCACCAGCAGCACGGCAAGGTCGGCAGTGGAAGCGCCAGTTGCCATGTTGCGGGTATATTGCTCATGGCCGGGTGTGTCGGCAACAATGAAGGCGCGCTTGTCGGTGGCGAAATAGCGATAGGCAACGTCGATGGTGATGCCCTGTTCGCGCTCGGCCTGAAGGCCGTCCAGCAGCAGCGCGAAGTCGGGCAGGCCGAGATCGTTCTGCTTGCCGCTATCGCGGTGAAGCGTAGCTGCCTGATCTTCCTTGACCGCCTTGGTGTCCCACAGCAGGCGGCCGATCAGCGTGGACTTGCCGTCATCGACGCTGCCGCAGGTGATGAGTCGCAGCGGGCGCGTGTCTCTGATGAATTTTGCGGGTTCTACGAACGGCAGAATGGTGGCGGATTGAACTGTCATGTTCTGGGTCATCAGAAATAGCCCTCGCGCTTTTTCTTTTCCATGGAGCCGGACTGGTCGCGGTCGATCGCACGTCCCTGCCGTTCTGAAACGGTGGCGATTTCAAGTTCGGAAATCACCTCGTCCAAGGTCTTGGCTTGCGAGTTGATCGCACCCGTCAGTGGAAAGCATCCCAGCGTGCGGAAACGGATCATTCCGTGCTTGATGGCTTCGCCGGGCAGCAATTCCAGACGCTCATCTTCGGCCAGGATCATCATGCCGTCACGTTCGACATACGGGCGCTCGGCGGCGTAATAGAGCGGCACCAGCGGAATGCCCTCGGCCTGAATGTAGCGCCAGACATCGACCTCGGTCCAGTTGGACATCGGGAAGGCGCGAACGCTCTCACCTTGGCGAACCATACCATTGTAGATGTTCCACAGTTCCGGGCGCTGGTTGCGCGGGTCCCATTTGTGGTCGGGCGTACGGAAGGAATAGATGCGCTCCTTGGCAC
Source organism: Rhizobium skierniewicense (assembly GCF_014196515.1). GTDB lineage: Bacteria > Pseudomonadota > Alphaproteobacteria > Rhizobiales > Rhizobiaceae > Agrobacterium > Agrobacterium skierniewicense. The sequence continues at coordinate 440,007 of NZ_JACIDV010000002.1, forward strand.
GGCTGGCTTCCTCATCACGGCGCGCGCCACCAAAGGCAGCGTCGAACTTGCCAGCATCCAGTGCCTGGCGCAGGGCTTCGGTCTTCATGATGTCGGTGTAGAGCGCTGAACCGTGCGTGAACGGCGTCACGTTCTCTTCCTTGCCGCGCGGATTGGTATAGGAAATCAGGTCGAGATCGTATTCCTTGACGATATTGTCACGAAACGCGATCATCTCCTTGAACTTCCAGCCCGTGTTGACGTGAAGCAGCGGGAAGGGGATGCGCCCCGGGAAGAACGCCTTGCGCGCCAGATGCAGCAGCACGGACGAATCCTTGCCAATGGAGTAGAGCATCACGGGATTTTCGAATTCGGCCGCAACTTCACGGAAAATATGGATAGCTTCGTTTTCGAGCGCCTTCAGATGTGGGTCAAGGGGCTGCTTTGGTGTGGTGACATTGCTGCCTTCCGTTTCCGGAACTGCATTGGACATTGTAAACTCCGGCAATCTGTTGATTTTACTTATCGTTGTGAGGCGGTGGGCAAGGGAGAGGCTTGGGATGCCTCCGCCACGTGCAGACCGCATTCGCGCTTCTCGTCATTTTCCCACCACCATCGACCGGCGCGCTCTGGCTCGCCGGGCTTGATGGCGCGGGTACACGGCTCGCAGCCGATGGATGGATATCCACGGCCATGAAGCGGATTGACGGGAATGTTTTCCGATGAAACATGCGCCTTGATCACATCGATATCCCAATCCGCAAGCGGATTGATCTTGATCAGATTGCGCTCGGCATCGAATTCGGCAAAAGGCGTGGTTGCCCTGTTGCCCGACTGGCCCCGGCGAAGGCCGGTAATCCAGAAGCTTGCTCCGTCCAGCGCCCGTGCCAGCGGTACCAGCTTGCGCACATGGCAGCAGGCGTGGCGGGCTTCGACGCTGTCGTAAAAACCATTGAGGCCGAATTTCGCGGCGTAGGCATCTATATCGTCCTTGGCCGGATAAAACCGCGTAATGGCCATGTCGTACCGTGCTTCCGTCTCATCAATAAGATTGAGCGTTTCGGCAAACAGGCGTCCGGTTTCCAGTGTCGCAACCTCTATGGGTAGACGATGCGTGCCGATGGAGGCTGTAATGACTTGGTCTTCGATGCCGAGGCTCGTGGTGAACACCGAGCGCCCACCGAGTCCGGCAACGAACGCCAGCCGCTCAGCCAGATCGAGGCTGGCCAGCCGGTCGTTCAGCGATGCGACATTGTGAGGAGAGAATGGCTGCGCAGACTGATTAATGGTCATTTTACGGTTCCGAACATTACTGTCCCGAATATCCGCGAATTCGCCGTGTTTTGACAGGAATGGCTATGCTTGTCTTGTTCATCGGAGAGCAAATATCTCTCGCAGGCGCACAATATGCGCAAAAGACGCCCACGAACGCAGTGCCGCGGCATATTAGCCTCTGTATGAAATCGGTTTTCGATCAAAAAGCAAGATAAATTTGCGATATATTCGCTAATTTTTATAGATTTCTACTGTGCGATCTCCGGCGGGTTTTGAAACGTCCCCAGCTGAACAGAAAATCATTCCGATCACGGAAAATTTCGGCGTGACGGCGGTGGAAACACCGCAAAAATGCGGACGTATTTTGCGTTCAGCGCGGGTTTTCCACGTGGGCCGTTGCGTGGTTCGCTGTTGCCACGGCGTATTTGTTGTCGTTCAAGTCACTGGAATGGAAACACTTTTGCGATCGTATTGCGCGTGATTGACCCTGTAGACTTTACAAGTAGTGTTAGGCGCACTGCATCTAGGAGGGATACCGATGTCAAAACTTGTTTCTGGCCTCAGCGCCGTTGCGCTTGGTCTGTCGATTGCTCTGAGCGCCGTCGGAACGGCTTCTGCAGACAGCAAGCTGTTGAATGTGTCCTATGATCCGACCCGCGAACTCTACAAGGATTTCAACGAGGCCTTCGCCAAGAAGTGGAAAGCCGACACGGGCGAGGATGTCACCATCCAGCAGTCCCATGGCGGCTCCGGCAAGCAGGCCCGTTCGGTCATCGATGGCCTGGAGGCAGATGTCGTGACGCTGGCGCTTCAGAGCGATATTGACGCCATCGTCAAGAACAGCGGCAAGATCAATGCCGACTGGCGCACGCGTCTTCCGAACAATTCATCGCCTTACACCTCCACCATCGTGTTTCTGGTTCGCAAGGGCAACCCGAAGGGCATCCATAACTGGGGTGATCTGGTCAAGGGTGACATCCAGATCGTGACACCGAACCCGAAGACATCGGGCGGTGCGCGCTGGAACTATCTTGCGGCCTGGGCATGGGCCAACGAGGAATACAAAGGTGATCAGGCCAAGATCAAGGCCTATGTCGGCGAACTCTACAAGCGGGCTCCCGTGCTCGACACGGGCGCACGCGGCTCGACCGTGACATTTGCGCAGCGCCAGATCGGTGATGTGCTATTGGCCTGGGAGAATGAGGCCTATCTGGCCGGTGAGGAATTCGGCAAGGACGAATTCGAAATCGTCGTTCCGCCAATCTCCATCCTTGCAGAACCGCCCGTCGCCGTTGTCGATAAGAATGTCGATGAGAAGGGCACACGCAAGGCAGCCGAAGCTTACCTGCAATATCTCTATTCTGACGAAGGCCAGAACATTGCGGCCAAGCATTTCTACCGCCCATCCAACCCTTCGGTCGTGTCCAAGGATTTGCTCAAGCAACTGCCGGAGATCAAGCTTGTGACCATCGATGATCCACAGTTTGGCGGATGGGCAAAGGCACAGCCGGAACATTTCGGTGATGGCGGCATCTTCGACCAGATTTACAAGCCCGCAAAGTGAGCCGATGATGGCGCACACCGAACGGTTCGCATCTGCGTCCGTTCGGATCGGAGACAAGATCGACCGGCTTTAAAGCCGGTCGTTGGCGCATAAGGGGGCGGCTCACGATGGCCCCCGTTTTACCTGGAGCCTTGATGAGCAATACCCCATCGCCAACGACGTGGAAGTGGCGCCAATCCAGCGTTTTGCCGGGATTCGGACTGACGCTCGGCTACACCATTACCTATCTTTTTCTGATCATTCTTATCCCGCTCGCTGGCCTCGTCTGGTCCACGGCACGGCTTGGCCCCGGTGAGTTCTTCGCCATCGCGACCGATAGCAGAACGCTGAATGCCCTTCGCATCAGCTTCACCACGGCGTTTCTGGCGGCTCTCGTCAACGCCGTGTTCGGCGTCCTCATCGCATGGGTGCTGGTGCGTTACCGCTTCCCCGGGCGCCGTTTCGTTGATGCCATCGTGGACTTGCCTTTTGCGCTCCCCACGGCCGTTGCCGGCATTGCGCTGACGGCGCTTTACTCCAACCGCGGCTGGGTGGGGCAGATGTTTGAACCCTTCGGCATCAAGATCGCGTTCACGCCGACCGGCATCGTCATCGCGCTGATCTTCATTGGCCTGCCCTTTGTTGTCCGCACCGTACAGCCGGTCATGGAAGAGATAGACCGGCAAGTGGAGGAGGTGGCGGCAACGCTCGGCGCCAATCGTTTTCAGACCATCACCCGTATTCTGCTGCCGGGCCTGACGCCTGCCATTCTGACCGGCTTTGCGCTCGCCTTCGCGCGCGGCGTGGGGGAGTATGGCTCGGTTATCTTCATCGCCGGTAACATTCCCTATGTCTCTGAAATCGCACCTCTTCTCATTGTCATACGGTTGGAAGAGTTCAACTACCCAGCCGCCACCGGCATTGCGACCATCATGCTGATCATCTCCTTCTCCATGCTGTTCGTCATCAATCTCATTCAGGCGTGGAGCCGCAAGAGGTACGGTTATGCCTGATCAAACACGTGTCATTCCATCCAGACCCTTCCGCGACCCGACGAGCGAAGGCGTGCCGGCAAAGCTGGTGCTGATCGGTCTTGCGTTCGTTTTCCTGGCGCTGTTTCTCGTACTGCCGCTGGTCGCCGTCTTCGTGGAGGCTTTCCGCAAGGGTGGTGAATATTTCTGGGAATCGATTGTCGAGCCGGATGCGCTGTCGGCCATCCGCCTCACACTTCTGGTCGCCGCCATCTCGGTGCCGCTCAATGTCATCTTCGGCGTCGCTGCCGCCTGGGCCATCGCGAAATTCGAGTTCAAGGGCAAGGCGTTTCTGATCACGCTGATCGATCTGCCATTTTCCATCTCGCCGGTTATCTCAGGCCTGGTCTACGTCATCCTGTTTTCATCCCACAGCGTGCTCGGACCGTTCCTGAAAAGCTATGGCATCGAAATTCTGTTTGCCGTGCCGGGCATCGTGCTGGCCACCATCTTCGTCACCTTTCCCTTCGTGGCGCGTGAACTCATTCCGCTGATGCAGGATCAGGGAACGGGTGATGAGGAGGCGGCGCTGTCACTGGGGGCTTCCGGCTGGCAGACCTTCTGGTTTGTCACTTTGCCCAACATCAAATGGGGCCTGCTTTATGGCGTGCTGCTGTGCAACGCGCGCGCCATGGGCGAGTTCGGTGCCGTCTCCGTGGTGTCGGGCCACATCAGGGGCGAAACCAACACCATGCCGCTACACGTCGAAATCCTCTATAACGAGTACAATATCGGCGCTGCCTTTGCCGTCGCGACATTGCTCGCCGGTCTGGCGCTGGTAACGCTTGTTCTCAAAACCATTCTTGAAATACGCTTTGGCGCGGGCAACGCCGCCGGCAAGCATTGAAGGGCATGTCCATGGACGTCAAAGTTACCAACATCACCAAGCAGTTCGACCGCTTTCCTGCATTGGACAAAGTCTCGCTGGATATTCGTTCCGGGGAATTGATTGCGCTGCTTGGCCCTTCTGGCTCAGGCAAAACAACGCTTCTGCGACTGATCGCGGGTCTGGAACAGCCCACGGACGGCCAGATTTTCTTTGGCGATGAAGACGCCTCCCACCGCTCCGTGCAGGAGCGCAATGTCGGCTTCGTCTTTCAGCACTACGCGCTTTTCCGCCACATGACGGTGGCCGATAATATCGGCTTCGGCCTCAAAGTTCGCCCATCCTCGACAAGGCCAGCAAAATCCGCCATTCGCAAGCGTGTTTCGGAGCTCTTGGATATGGTGCATCTTTCCGGTCTTGAAAACCGCTATCCCAGCCAATTGTCTGGCGGTCAGCGCCAACGTGTGGCTCTGGCCCGCGCCGTTGCCATCGAACCAAAGGTTCTGCTCCTGGATGAACCCTTCGGTGCTCTGGATGCCAAGGTGCGCAAGGAATTGCGGCGCTGGCTGCGCGAGTTTCACGACCGCACCGGTCACACCACCGTCTTCGTGACGCACGATCAGGAAGAGGCGCTGGAACTGGCAGACCGTGTGGTCGTCATGAGCCAGGGCAGAATAGAGCAGGTCGGCACCGCCGATGATGTTTACGACACGCCCAACTCCCCCTTCGTCTTCTCCTTCATCGGAGAATCATCCAACCTGCCGGTGACGATCCGCGATGGGCACATGCTGTTTCAGGGAGAAAATATTGGCATCCGCGATGCCTGCGAGGGGGATGGCGATCTGTTCTTCCGCCCCGAAGACGTTGTCCTGACGGATGATCGCGACGCTCTCTACGGCAAGGTCACCATCTGCCGCCGTCTGGCAGGAACGCGCATTGCCGAAATTGATATCGCCAACAACGGGCACGAACCGCACCATCTGGAAATCGAAGTCCCGCTCGATGCCACGGTGGCTGTCGGCAGTGAAGTCCGTTTCCGGCCAACCCGCTGGAAGGTCTTCCGCAGTTAAGACCCGGAAATAGGAAAAGGGCCGCTTGGTTAGCGGCCCTTCCATGAGTTTGGTCTTGTTTCAGACCTGAAACGTCTGTCAACGTTTCGCTGGAAGGCGGATCAAGCCGAGGGCTGCCTCGTCAAAATCAAATCCTTTCCATTGCCTGCTACGAAGACCGAAATCTCACTAGACATTGGATCACCTTCCTTTCACTACGTTGAACATAACAAGAAGGTAATACGATTCGCCGATATTGCAAGGGGTGGAGCGCAGAGTTTGCGGCAACGCGTCATGCTTACGAAACCCGCATCACGATCTTTCCGATATGGCTGCTGCTTTCCATCAGCTTATGGCCCTCCGCAACGTGGTCGAAATCGATGACGTCGTGAATGACGGGACCGATCGTGCCGGCTTCCAGAAGCGGCCAGACCTGAGCCACCAATTCGTCGCGAATGGCGCGTTTTTCATCCCCTGTGCGGGGACGCATGGTGGAGCCTGTTACCGTAAGGCGCTTGACCATGATCGGGCGCAAATCCACCTTCTCGGCGATGTTGCCGCCCAGAAATGCGATGATCGAGAGACATCCGTCTTTGGCCAGCGATGCCAGGTTCTTCTCGAAATAGGAAGCGCCGATCATGTCGAGGATCACATCGACCCCCTTGCCGCCGGTTTGCTCCTTGACGATCTCGACGAAATCCTCGTCGCGATAGTTGATCGCCCGCTTCGCGCCGAGCTTTTCGCAGGCCTCGCATTTTTCCCGGGAGCCTGCTGTGGTATAAACCTGCGCACCAAAAGCCTTGGCGAGCTGGATGGCCGTTGTGCCGATACCGCTGCTGCCGCCGTGGATCAACACGCTCTCGCCTTCGGTCAGTCCAGCCATCTGAAACAGATTGGCCCAGACCGTGAAGAAGGTTTCCGGCAAGGCCGCCGCTTTCACCGCATCATATCCTTTGGGAAAGGGTAGGGCCTGGCCCGCTGGCACCACGCAATATTCCGCGTAACCTCCGCCATTGGCCAGCGCACAGATGGTGTCACCGATCTTGAACTCGCTCACCCCTTCGCCACGTGCCACGATTTCACCAGCAATTTCCAACCCCAGCACGGGGCTTGCATCTTTCGGCGCAGGGTACGAACCCTGGCGCTGAGCCACATCGGGGCGGTTGATACCGGCGGCCTGGACACGCACGAGAACTTCGCCTGATTTGGGTGAAGGCAATGGTCCTGTCGAAAAAGCCATGACCTCTGGCCCGCCAAAGCTGGGCAGGTCAACAAATCGCATCGTTTCGGGCAAAGTCATGGTCGGCCTCCATCATGTTTCATTGGCCGGGAACTTAGGCGAGATACCGGCGAGATGGAAGACGGCGTTTTGCCGCGATGTCTGAACGTTTAGTCTGGCTCTCCGAAGCCGCGAATGACGAGACCGGATGCACTTTCCTTGGCCGCCTTCTTGATCGCTGCGATATCGCTACCGATGCGCTCGGGATTGGCGATGATCAACCCCTTCGGCAGTTTGAGAACCCCGATGGAGCAGCGCAGCAATGCAAAGTCACGTTCGTTTCCGAACCGGTCGTGGCCCTTGATCTGGCCTGCCATCCGGTCCTCGTCGGAATACAGTTCCACGACATCGTCGTGGAAATCGCTCAGCAGCCTTTCAAGGATTTCCGTGATCTCGTCCTTGGTCCAGTCGCGCACGCCGATGAAGAAATCGTCGCCGCCGATATGGCCGAGGAAGCAGTCACCGGAAAAGAAGTATCGTTTCATCAGCGCTGAAAACAGGGTGATGGCGTGGTCGCCGATGTGAAAACCGTATTTGTCGTTGAACGGCTTGAAGTTGTCGAAATCGCAATAGCAGAAGAAGCGGTTATCGTCGCTGTCGCCGCAGCTGTCTTCGATGAAGCTGCTGATGGCGCGGTTGCCGGGAAGCGCCGTCAGCGGGTTTTGTTCCTGCGCCAGTTTCAACTGTTTTTCATTGATGACCTTGATCAGCGATGCCGCGGAGACGACGCCGATATAGCGCATGTTCTCGGTCAGGATAACGCAGGCGCTGCCACCGGTATTGGCAAAGACATTCATCAACTGGTCGGCATCCGCATCCAGACCGACAATCGGGGCGCCATCGACAAAGTGCGAGATGGTGCGCTCATAGACCTTGTTTTTGAGCAGATCGCGGCCGAATGGCTGGTAGATATATTCCTTCAGATGATGTTCGTTGATGACGCCGCGCGGTTCGCCATTGGCATTGAGAACCGGGAAAAAAGCTTGCGCCGGATTGCGACGGAACAGTTCGAACACGCTGTCGATGCTGTCGTTTTCAAAAACCGTCGGCAGGCGCTCGATCTGGCGACGGATCAGGATTTCGTCCAGCGTCTGGCTGCTGCGCCGCGTCTCACCCAGATGCTGGAGATGTGGGAAGGCGCCCTGCAATTCGCTGACGAATGTGGTGGGCCGGGAAATGAACCAGCCCTGCACCAGATCAACGCCATGCTCGCGGCAGGCCAGAAACTCGGCCTCGGTCTCGATGCCCTCGGCAATCACCCGCACACCCAGCACATGGGCAATATTGACAATGTTCTTCACCAGATGGCGTTTGCGCGGATTGCGGTCCACGCCGTCGATGAAGTAGCGGTCGATCTTCAGGTAATCGACGGGAAAATCACACAGGAGCTTCATCTCGCCGTGGCCTACGCCGAAGTCGTCGATGGCCAGTTTGAAGCCCTCTCTGCGCATTCGGGCGATCAGCGCGCTGAATTCCGGCACGCTGGTATTGTCGAAACGTTCGGACAGCTCGAAGCAAACGGAGGAAGGCGGTATGGAGGCTTTGGCCATATGCTCCAGCAACGTGTCCAGAATGGCATCGCCATGCGGGATAAGCCGGACATCCAGATTGAGAAAAAGCGTGGCGGATTGAAACTCGGGCAACGTGGAAAATTTCGCAAGGGCGCGACCCGCCAGCATCTGCTCCACCGCCACCAGCTGCCCGTCTGCCGCGACATGGTCCAGAAGTGAGAGAGGGTCCGAAAAGCCGATGCGATCAAAGCCGCGCATCAAGGATTCGTAACCGAAGATGGTGCCGGTGGTGGCTTCAACGATGGGCTGGAACGCAGTCTCAAGAACAAGTTTGGCCATGGAGGCCATTTGCCCGCTGGCAAACCTCCGGATGACGTCTGGGTCGATCGCTGTCGACTGCATGAATTCTCTCCACCATCACCCTGAACACGGAATCGTGAGGGGTGCTTCGGTGGCGACGATGCTGCAAACTCCTCAACAAAAACTTTCCGGTTGATGAAGCTTTTTTGAAGGTTTTATGACGGCATCGCACTGTGCTTAAACAGATTTATCTAAGCCACACCATGGACTTAGGCGTGACGTCTCTTGGTGGAGTGCGCGGCATAGAGTTCCGCCACGTTCAGATGCTCATCATTGGAAGGGCGTTTGCGCGGCGAGGCGCCGTTGCGGGCTTCGGTCTCGAGCCATAGGCGCAATGCCGCGCGTACGACTTCGCTTCCAGAGGCATAGTCGCCGCTATCCACAGCTTCACGCATCTTCGCTGCTTGCTCCGGGGAAATGGATACAGTTACCATTGGCATTGCTTCTCTCCCTTGTTGAAGGCCTGGTTCTGGATAAGCACACCGAAACCCAACCGTCGTTGGCCGTTTTACGTGTCCGTCAGTGGCCAGTTGAGCGGACTTGAAGTCTTTTTAAATTAGCATACCACGATGGGCGCACGAAGAAACGCTTATGTTGATGTTGCGTTCCAGACGAAACGTCGTTTTAGAAAATCGCGATGTCTTGAGAAAAACACTGCGCTGCTGCGCAAGCCGCATGTTTGCGCTCGGCTGGCGCGCGCGTCATGGTTTTGAAAGCGAATGCACTGGGTCATGGCTGCGACCTCTCATTTGCTGATGGCTTACCATAGCAAGATTCGACAAAGACGGCAAAGTCTTCTCATGGGCGCAACTGACACGTTTTCGTGTCGCATTTATTGTTGATTGATCAGTCAATCAATAATAAATGATGACGCAAGGAGAGTGATTATGCCGAAACTTGGAATGGAGCCGGTGCGCAGGAAAGCGCTGATGGATGCAGCGCTGCGCACCATCGGCCAGCAGGGTTCGTTGAATGTGACGATGTCGGATATCGCCCGTGAGGCGGGCGTATCGGCAGCTCTCGCGCATCATTATTTCGGCAGCAAGCAACAGCTTCTTCTGGAGACGATCCGCAGTCTTTTACGCGCTCTTCGTCAGGATGCCGTTGCAGCCCTTGGTCAGGCGTCCGGCCCGCGTGCGCGGCTGAGCGCAATCGTCCGCGTCTCGTTCCAGAGCGACCAGTTCACCAACGATACCGTTGCGGCCTGGCTTGCCTTTTATGTGGAGGCGCAACGGTCCGAAGACATGCGCCGCCTGCTGATCGTTTATACACGCCGCCTGCGTTCCAACATCATGGACAGCCTCAGCCGCCTCTGCCCGCAGGACGATGCGGCGCGGATTGCCGAGGGTGCCGCAGCCCTCATCGACGGGCTCTATATCAGGCAAAGCCTTCAGGCTGCCCCGCTCGGCCTTTCCGCCGCTCCGGCGCTGGTCGAAAACTATTTCGATACCCAGCTCAAACCCTTTTCCGACGCGCCGCCTCTTGAGGGCAAGCCGTCTATCCGCATCCTGTGAGGAGTTTCATATGACATTGAAAGCCCAGCCCAAAGCATCGCATTTCATCGATGGTGAGTACGTCGAAGACACCGAAGGCGCAGTATTCCAAAGCATTTATCCAGCAACCGGCGAAGTTGTCGCCACGCTGCATGCGGCCACGCCCGCCATTGTCGAGCGCGCGGTGGCCTCAGCCAAGACGGCGCAGAAGGAATGGGCGGCGATGAGCCCCACCGCGCGCGGGCGCATTTTGCGCCGTGCAGCCGATATTATCCGGGAGCGCAACCGCGCCTTGTCGGAGCTGGAAACGCTGGATACGGGCAAGCCCATTCAGGAAACCATCGTGGCGGATTCGACCTCCGGCGCGGATGCCTTCGAGTTCTTCGGCGGCATCGCACCCTCGGCGCTGAACGGCGACTACATTCCGTTGGGTGGTGATTTTGCCTACACCAAACGTGTGCCGCTGGGCGTCTGCGTTGGCATCGGTGCATGGAACTATCCGCAGCAGATCGCCTGCTGGAAGGCGGCACCGGCGCTTGTTGCTGGTAACGCCATGGTCTTCAAACCATCCGAAAACACGCCTTTGGGTGCTTTGAAGATCGCAGAAATCCTCATCGAGGCTGGTCTACCCAAGGGCGTTTTCAACGTCATTCAGGGGGACCGAGACACCGGCCCGCTTCTGGTCAATCACCCTGACGTGGCCAAGGTGTCGCTGACCGGCTCTGTTCCCACGGGCCGCAAGGTCGCGGCTGCCGCTGCCGGTCATCTGAAGCACGTCACCATGGAGCTGGGCGGCAAGTCTCCGTTGATCGTGTTTGACGATGCCGATATCGAAAGCGCTGTCGGCGGTGCCATGCTGGGCAACTTCTATTCGTCCGGTCAGGTCTGCTCCAATGGCACCCGCGTTTTCGTCCAGCGTGGCGCCAAGCAGCGCTTCCTCGAAAACCTGAAAAGCCGCACCGACGCGATGGTGATCGGCGATCCCATGGAGGAGGCCACCCAGATCGGCCCGCTGGTCTCCAAGGCGCAGCAGCAAAAGGTTCTGGCCTACATCGAGAAGGGCAAGGCCGAGGGTGCCACGCTGATCACCGGTGGCGGCATTCCCAACCATGTCGCGGGTCAGGGCGCTTACGTGCAGCCCACCGTCTTTGCCGATGTGACGGATGGGATGACCATCGCCCGCGAAGAAATCTTCGGGCCTGTCATGTGCGTGCTGGATTTCGATGATGAGGACGAAGTCATCGCCCGCGCCAACGCCACCGAATTCGGCCTCGCAGGTGGCGTCTTCACAGCCGACATTAACCGCGCGCACCGCGTGGTGGACCAGTTGGAGGCGGGCACGTTGTGGATCAATACCTACAATATCTGCCCAGTTGAGATGCCGTTTGGTGGGTCGAAGCAATCGGGGTTCGGGCGTGAGAATTCGGCTACGGCGCTCAATCATTATAGTGAATTGAAGACGGTTTATGTGGCGACGGGCAAGGTCGAGGCGCCCTATTGATTGACGTGTCGGAGGGGTAAGCCGCCAGCGTAGACGCTAAATTCTGGAAAGAAACAACATGCAACATGCAGATTTCGTCATCGTCGGTTCGGGTTCCGCAGGCTCTGCCATGGCCTATCGCCTGTCGGAGGATGGCAAATATTCCGTCATCGTGATCGAGGCGGGCGGTTCGGATTTCGGACCCTTCATCCAGATGCCTGCAGCGCTGGCGTGGCCGATGAGCATGAAGCGCTACAACTGGGGCTACTATTCCGAGCCGGAGCCGAACCTCAACAATCGCCGCATAACCGCTCCGCGTGGCAAGGTCATTGGCGGGTCGTCGTCCATCAATGGGCTCGTCTATGTGCGCGGCCATGCGGAGGATTTCAACCGGTGGGAGGAGCTTGGCGCGAAGGGTTGGTCCTACGCCGATGTGCTGCCCTATTACAAGCGCATGGAAACCAGCCATGGCGGCGAGGAAGGTTGGCGCGGGACCGATGGGCCGATGCACGTGCAGCGCGGACCGGTCACCAATCCGCTGTTCCACGCCTTCGTCAAGGCGGGTTCTCAGGCCGGTTTCGAGCTGACGGACGACTATAACGGCTCCAAGCAGGAAGGTTTTGGCCTGATGGAGCAGACGATCCACAATGGTCGTCGCTGGTCCGCCGCCAATGCCTATCTGCGGCCCGCGCTGAAACGGAACAATGTGACGCTGGTGCAGGGTTTCGCCCGCAGGATCGTGATCGAAAATGGCCGTGCCACCGGTGTCGAAATCGAGCGTCGCGGTAAGGTGGAAACCATCAGCGCCAACCGTGAGGTCATCGTTTCGGCGTCATCCTTCAATTCCCCCAAGCTGCTGATGCTGTCCGGCATCGGCCCCGCCCAGCACTTGCAGGACATGGGCATCGAGGTTATCGCGGATCGTCCCGGCGTCGGTGCCAATCTTCAGGACCACATGGAGTTCTATTTCCAGCAGGTCTCCACCAAGCCGGTCTCGCTCTACTCATGGCTGCCATGGTTCTGGCAGGGCGTGGCGGGTGCGCAATGGCTGGTGACGAAGGGTGGGCTTGGTGCTTCCAACCAGTTCGAGGCCTGTGCCTTCCTGCGTTCCGAACCGGGTCTGAAACAGCCGGATATCCAGTTTCACTTCCTGCCCGTTGCCATCTCCTACGATGGTAAGGCAGCGGCGAAGAGCCATGGTTTTCAGGTTCATGTCGGCTTCAACCTGTCGAAATCACGCGGCAATGTCACGCTGCGCTCGTCCGATCCGAAGGACGATCCGGTCATCCGTTTCAACTATATGAGCCACGCCGAAGACTGGGAAAAATTCCGCCACTGCGTGCGCCTGACACGGGATATCTTCAGCCAGAAAGCATTCGGTGATTATCGCGGCCCCGAAATCCAGCCCGGCGAGGCCGTTCAGTCCGACGAAGACATCGACGCATTTCTGCGTGAGCATCTGGAAAGCGCCTACCACCCCTGCGGCACCTGCCGATTGGGTGACCGGAACGACCCGATGGCGGTCGTCGATCCCGAATGCCGGGTCATCGGCGTGGACGGCCTGCGCGTCGCCGACAGCTCGATCTTCCCACACGTCACCTATGGCAATCTCAACGGTCCCTCGATCATGACGGGAGAGAAGGCGTCGGATCATATTCTGGGGAGACAACCGCTGCCGCGCTCCAATCAGGAGCCATGGGTCAACCCGCGTGCGCAGGTGAGCGACCGGTAGGGATCAGTGGTAATCTCCTTCTCGCTGGTGGCGGATCGCGAGGATGGTCACGGTTTCGGCATCTTCGATTTCATAGAGGACGACATAGCCCCAGTTTCCAAAGGGGATGAGTAACTCGCGAGCAATGATATCCTCATCTTCTATGGTGACTTTCCTCCCGATAAACGGAAAGTCTTCGAGAAGTTTTAACCCTTTTGTGACGGCGTCATATGCGTCTCCGGCAAGCCGAGCATCTGACAGCGCGAGATGTTCAAAATGGCGGTCCAAATCTTTGAAAAAGGCTTCAGCATATTTAAGCTCGCGACTCATCCGGCTTTTGCCGCCTTCGCTTTTTCAAGTTTGCTCCGCATCATGGCGAGAACATCTTCCGTCGTATAATAAACGCCGGTTCGTTTTGCTTCTTCGCGTGCTGCGAGCCCGCGTTTGATAAATTCCGACTGGGATTTGCGGATTTCGATCTCTTTCAGAATGCTGTCTTCCATAAAAGACGAGATCGTTTCGCCGTCTTTCAAAACACTTTCCAGCTCTTCACGAAGATCAGGTGTTACCCGTATTGATGGCATCGTTGCACTTTTCATTCTACAACTCCATGCATTGCAATTGCGATGCGCGATCCTGCGCCATTCCCTGGCGATTGTCAAAGACGAGGTTGCAATCGTCGTCTGTCGGTCCGATAAGGGAGCCTCTCCCCGGACGACAGAAAAGTTGCCATGCCTTCCAAATACAAAAAAATAAAAATGTTTCGCCGCTCCCGCGTCATGTGGGGTTCATGGCGTGTGTGGAAACCGCGCGCCGTGTTCTGGACCGGTGCTCTGGCCGTTGGTGTTATCAGTGTCGCATTCGCGAAGATGGCGGATTGGGCGCAGCATCTGTTCGTTTCCGTCACGTCTTCGGGAGAGTGGGCTTTTCTTCTGCCACTCATCATCACCCCGCTCGGCTTTGCACTTTGCGCGTGGCTGGCCATGACCGTGTTTCCCAACTCCGGCGGAAGCGGCATTCCGCAGGCGATTGCGGCACGGCATTTTCATGATGATGACGATCGCTCGCGGCTCCTGTCGCTGAAACTGGCTGTGGGCAAAATCGTACTGACCATTGCTGGCCTGCTATCCGGTGCATCCATCGGCCGCGAAGGACCGACGGTGCAGGTGGGGGCATCGATCATGCTGCAGGCGGCACGGATCGGCGGCATGGCGCAGGCGCGCGGGTTGATCCTCGCCGGTTCCGCTGCGGGCATTGCCGCCGCCTTCAACACACCTTTGGCCGGTATCGTTTTCGCGATCGAGGAAATGAGCCGGACCTATGAGGCGCGCTCCAACGGGCTGGTGCTGACCGCCGTCATCCTCTCGGGTCTGGCGTCGCTGGGTCTGGTCGGAACCTACACCTATTTCGGAACGAGCACGGTCGTGGCCCAGACGGCAGCAGATTGGGGACTGGTGCTGGTCTGTGGCATAGGTGGGGGTGTGTTCGGTGCGCTGTTCAGCGCCGGTGCACTCAAAGTATCGCAGCGCATTCGTCGCTGGAGCCACAGCGTGCCGTTGAAGCGGATGCTGATCGTTGCGGCCGGTTGCGGCCTTGCCTCCGCTGTCATCGGTGTGGCAACGGGTGGTGCCACCTTCGGCACGGGATACGAGCAGGCGCGGTCCGCAATCGAGGGCCAGGCGGCCCCGACATTCTTCTTCATCGAAAAGCTGGCATCCACCTTTCTTGCGATGATGTCTGGCATTCCCGGGGGTATTTTTGCGCCCTCGCTCTCGGTCGGTGCCGGTTTCGGCAGCACCGTAGCGTCGGTTCTCGGCACCAGTGTCGCGCTCGGAGCCATTCTCGGCATGGCCGGGTATTTTGCAGGCGTTGTTCAGGCGCCGATGACCGCCTTCGTCATCATTCTGGAAATGACCGGTAATCATGAGGCGGTCATCCCGATCATGGCGGCGTCGATGCTGGGATATCTCACATCGCGTATGATCTCGGCAGAGCCTCTTTATCACGGCCTGTCACGGGTCTTCATCGCGCAGGGCATTCGTGCCAAACGTGCGAGCCGCGCAGCAGAAGATCACACGCCGAGCTGAGAGCGCGTCCCGAAATAACCCAACCCCGGAATTTTGATGCCGGGGTTTGCGATGTCGATGCCCGCGACGAGACCGAGGAAGTTGACCTCAAACCCGCTGCGCGCGCCTGCCGATACGCCCAGATAGCCGCCCAGCGAGAGACTGACGTCTTTCCAGTCATCGGCAACGTGGATGAACTCCCCGTTTGGCAGATAGTCGCGCCCGACCGCATCGGGCGGCAAAACGACACCCAACTCCGGCACCTGGCGTAGCACATGGGCCACGAAAGTGTTGGAGTTCGGGCCTGGATAGATGGTGTAACCGCCCGGTTTCCCATAGGGATAATTGGCAATTGCCTGCTCGATTTTCGGGATCAGCCGTTCGGCCTCGTCCCCATGCAGTTCCAGGACTCGGCGCGGCATGTTGGAATACCAGTAGGCATCCGGCGCATAGGCGTTACGGCGGATGGGTGTGCCCCAGCCGACCTTGTCGTAACGCTCGTAGCTGGACGCTCCCTCTTTTTTCACCACGATCCAAGCGTGGCTGGCAATCGAACCCTTGAGGCCCCCCGTCATGGCGGAATAGACGTAGATCGCAGCTGGCTTGTTGGCAGGTGCTTCCGGCAAAATGCCAGCGGAAGACCAGCGCGCATTGCGGTAGCCTGTCGGATGCTCCTTTATCGCCCACAGGCCAGCCGATGCCAAAGCCGGCAAGAGGTAGATGATGAGGATGGCGAGCAGCAAACGTTTGGCAACTTTCAACACTGGGCCTCGTGCATCGATCAGAGAAGTTGGATAGAACGATCTCAATTTCGTATTTTTTGAGGCCGAAGCCATGCACAACCCCGTTACCGTCGAAGTCACCAGAGGCAATCTCGTCGAAAGCCGCCATCGCGGCATGGCCGTGGTCGTCGATGGTGACGGCGGCATCCTGTTTTCCGCAGGTGATATAGAAGGCGGCGTGTTTCCCCGGTCTGCCTGCAAGGCGATGCAGGCGCTGCCATTGGTGGAAAGCGGGGCAGCGGATGCCTATGGCTTTGGCAACCGTGAACTGGCATTCGCTTGCGCCTCCCATTCGGGGGAAGACGCGCATGTGGAACGCGCTGCATCCATGCTGGCCAAGGCGGGCCGCGATGCCGGTACGCTGGAATGCGGCGCGCACTGGTCTTCGGACCAGAAAACCATCATCCATCAGGCCCGGACACTGCAAAAGCCCACGGCCCTGCACAACAATTGCTCCGGCAAGCATTCCGGTTTCGTTTGTACCTGTGTTCACACAGGCATGGAAACAGAAGGCTATGTCGGTTACGACCACCCGCTCCAGGCCGAGATCCGCGCAACGATGGAAAGTCTGACGGGGACGGCCCTTGGCCACGACAATTGCGGCACGGATGGCTGCTCTATTCCAAACTACGCCGTGCCGTTGAAAGGTCTGGCGCATGGTTTTGCCAGGATGGCGACAGGGCAGGGCCTGGAGACGGAGCGGGCCAAAGCCTCGCGCCGCCTGATCGACGCCTGTATGGCCGAGCCCTTTTACGTTGCTGGAACCGGCCGCACCTGCACCAGGCTGATGGAGATTGCGCCCGGCCAGATTTTCGCCAAAACCGGCGCGGAGGGCGTCTTCGTTGCGGCTTTGCCAGAGCAGGGTATCGCCATGGCCGTCAAGTGCGAAGACGGCGCGACGCGTGCGGCGGAAGCCATGATCGCGGCTCTTCTGGCGCGATACTTCGAAAACGACAGCCCGCAACAACAGACGCTTCTGGGTATGGCAAACCGTTCCATCAAAAACTGGAACGGCATCCATGTCGGTGACATCAGGGTGACCACCCGGCTTTAAAACGGCTGAGAGCGTTTCCTTGTTAAATTGAAACAGTTCTGTTGGTTCAAACGGGATCGACTGCTTGTCCGGAGGGCGCGTGGCGTAGCCTTAGCATACGGCCAAGCCGTCCGGGCAGGCAGACGGCCCGTTTCAACCAACCCGGAGGGCCGGGCATATTTCCGCCAGGACAAAGGCGATCGGCTCGACCGTACCTTAGGGTATGCCCTTCGCCAATCGCCTTTGTCCTGACGAAAATCTGCTCCGGCAGAACGTTTCCATTTAACAAGGAAACGCTCTAGGCTGCTTCGTTGGTACGGGCATCCCACATGGCCTTGAAGGCCGCACGAGACTGGCAACGGTCGAGCCATGCCTTTATCGATGGGTTTGCGTCAAACAAGGGCGCGTGCGCCTGAGCATACCGCGCCACCTCGGCAACATTGATGTCGGCGACGCTGAACCGGTTTCCAACCAGATAGTCGTTGCCGGACAGATGCTGCTCCAGAACCCTGAAGGGGCGGCGCAGCATGCGGGCTGCGACATCGATCACGGCCTGACCGGCTTCGGTACCCGCCAGTCCTTCTGCCACGGTCGATGAAATCTTGAGCGCATGGGACTCGATCTCGGTCGCGGCAAAGAAAGACCACTGCATCATCCGGGCGTCTTCGACCAGATCCGCAGGGGCAAGCGCTGTGCCATGCTTGCGCGCCAGATAAAGGTTGATTGCCATGGATTCGTAAAGCACGGTGCCGTTGTCATCGATGCAGGGAATGGTGCCCATCGGATTGATGGCGAGATAGGACAGCGTCAGCGTATTGATCGGTGCATCGGCAGCCAGTGGGTCGGGCAGGCGTCTGGCCTGGATGACAGGCACATGCGTAAAGTCTAGTCCCAGTTCTCCAGCCAGCCACAGGGTGCGCGTTGCGCGAGAGCGGTAAACTCCGTAAATCGTCAGCATTCCAAATCCCCATCGATTGCGTCACGGCAACCTATTGCTGCTATGGGCAAAACAAAAGCAAAATCCGTGCGTCAGCGTATGGATTCTGGAGTTGTTTTTAACACTTTTAAATTGTATGTAATTATTGTATCGACAGTAACGCTTATATTGTGCTGACATAAAAAGTAGCGAATATAAATGCATGATGTAGAGACTATTATATCTTATTTTAATTGCACATAAGTAGTTTTACGACATGGTCGATTGGCTGACTGTATAAATGAAATGTGGTTTATGGTTGTAAAGGCGACGGCAGACGCGTGTTAATGGATAGGTAGAGGTCTTTCGATGATGCGGGACGATAATGGTTCTCTTGCATTCAACGTGCAATCATGGACAACGGATTTGCTGAGGGTCGGCCCTACCGATGAAAGGTTGTCGTATCTTCTCAATAATATATCAGAAGTTGTATTTCTGAAGAATGCCGAGGGTGTTTACACCTACATGAATGCGGCTGGTCTGACGTGGCTGGGGTCTGACGCCACGCGTCTTGCGAACACCCGACCAACCGTGTTCGACCTGTTTGCCACGGACGTTGCCCGCAAAATCGATGCCATCGATCGCCGCATTCTTTCGACAGGCGAAGCGATGTATGATTTCGAAGAGCGTCTGACGACCAAGGACGGCCAGATCCGGTGGTATTCCGGAACGCGCGTCCCGATCCGTGACGAGGATGGCAAGATCGTCGGACTGGCGGGTATTTCCAGGGATATAACAGATACGAAACGCCAGGAAACGCTGCGCCGAAGCCACGCCGCCCTTCTGGAAATGATCGTCCACGGTCAGCCGCTTCCCACTATTCTCGAAGCCATCATCAACACTGTCGAGGGACTTCTCGAAAATGTGAGCGGCTCCGTTCTGCTTCTGGATGAGAAGGAAGGCAGGTTGTGGCACGGTGCGGCACCGTCCTTGCCCGAGAACTATACCTCGCTGATCGATGGCATTTCGATTGGCCCCAATGTCGGCTCCTGCGGAACGGCGGCGTGGCGGCGCGAAGCGGTCTATGTCAGCGATACGTTTCAGGATCCGCTTTGGGGCAATTTCGTCGAAATCGTCATGCGCCACAATCTGCGCTCCTGTTGGTCGACGCCGATCATGGGCAACAATGACGTGCTGCTGGGCACCTTCGCGCTGTATTCCGGCACGGTCAGAATGCCATCTTCGTTCGAGCGTGAAATCATCGACATGGCGACCAGCATCGCCGGCATCGCGATTGACCGCCGCCGTGCCGAAGAGCGTGTGCATTTCATGGCGCATCACGATCCGCTGACGGGGCTGTCCAACCGCAACCTCTTCTGGACCCAGTTCCGCCGTGCCATTCATGAGGCAAAACGCGAAGAGCGCCTTGTCGCCATCAGTTATATCGACCTCGACCACTTCAAGCAGATCAACGATCTGCATGGGCACGCCGTGGGTGACGAGGTTCTGCGCTGTCTGGCGGAGCGCATCATGTCCAGTATCAGGGCGTCCGACATCGCCGTTCGGCTGGGCGGTGATGAGTTCGCCATCATCTTCAGCAATCCCAGACATGACGAGCATGGCATCATGCGCCGCCTCGAAACGATCATGGAGCGCGCATCCGAGCCGATCATGCTCGAAAATGGGTCCATCAGCATCACCTGTTCATCTGGAACGGCGTTTTACCCCCGCGATGGAGACACGCCGGAAGCGCTTCTGGCCAAGGCCGATGCGGCCATGTACGAGGCCAAGAAAAAAGGTCGCAATGTCGGTGGCGTATCGGAGCAATATGGTGGCGGAATCTGACCGGCAATGATGGCTCCAGAGCCCTGCTCGTTGAATGGAAACAATTCTGTTGGTTCTAACGGGATCGACGGATGGTGCGGGCGGCCCGTTTCAATCAGCGCGAAGAGGCAGGCACCATCCCGCAAGGCTTGAAGGCGACCGTTCCGACCGTAGCGTTGAGTCTGCCCTCCGACCACCTTTGACCTGGCGAAGACGTGCAACGGCAGACATTTTCATTCGGAACGAAAGCGCTCTGGCTTGAGCCGCCTCCATGCTAAATCTAGCTATTTCCCTCAACCGCAACTTTCGCTATGGTTGCAGCGAGACCGGGCGTAACGGACCGGTCTTGGGGCTCGTAACCCCTCGATCAACGGCCGGTGTCGGCCGTAATGACACCCCTCAGCCATAACTTTTGTGGCTGAGGCGGTCCTTTGTGACTATATAGCTCCTCTGCCTTTCCTATGGCTGGGGAGGCCCTGACGTATGTCCAAGGCGCAAGCCTAAAGGTCAGGGCGGTCGTTTGATCGCGGCTTACGAACTCCCCGGCCACCAGAGGTCCGTTTCCTCCGGTGGTCGATCTCCCGTTTCAACAAATGGCGACGTGCTGCGCTCTTTCGCTTGAGCACCTCTGCCGATGGGGAAATGCGATGGAATCCTATAGTTTCTGGGCCGATCTCTTACACACCTTCCGCATGATGTCCGATCAGGTGAAGGTGCTCGCGATCTACATGCCCTGCGTCTTCGCGCTGGGCTTTGCGGCGCTCTATCTCTACCATTTGCGCAAGACTAATCCGCCGGTCTGGAAGGAGCCGCAGCCTTACACGCTGCTGCCTCCGGACACGGTAACGCGCCACGAGCAGAGCCTTCCAAGCCTTGAGCGCCTGCGCAGACTGGACGACCGTAGGGCCGAGATGAACGTCGAGCGGGATTTGACGCGGCAATAGGTTCAGACTGGTTTCTGTAGCGCGACTGCGATCTTTAGAGCGTTTCCATTTAACAAAGAAACGCTCTATCCCGTGTCTAGCCGTCTTGACCAGACGTGAGGGCAAGTGGCTGATGGGCATGCCCCAACAGCCGCTTCTCGAAGCGTCCGATGAAACGATCGAACAGACGGGCGAAATCTGCGACATCCTGCTCCGGCCAGTCACCCACGACCTCACCGATGATGCTGATCTTGGCGCTGCGCATTTCGTCCAGAATGCTGTGACCCAGCGGCGTGATATCGATAACGCTGCGTCGCCCGTCTTCTTGCGACGCCTCGCGTTTCAACAGGCCGCGGCCCACCATTTCCGCCACCACGCGGCTGCCGCGCGAGGGGTCAAGCCGCATGGCGTCCGCGATTGAGCCGACGGTCGCCGCCGTCTCCGTGCGGTGGACAATATCCAGCACATCGATATGTGAGAGCTCCAACCCTGGCGCCAGCTTGGCAATGGCCATGCGGCCAATCACGCGACGACCGATCATCAGCCGCATCCGCGTCATCGTCAGGCTGATGCTCAGAACCTCGTCGCTCGCTGTTTTTCCGTCCGGTGTCGAAACTGATACCCGTTCGCTCATGACCCCAATTCCCCGAAATGTCGACGTCTTGTAGCAGACCCATTGAAA
Organism: Rhizobium skierniewicense; assembly: GCF_014196515.1. GTDB lineage: Bacteria > Pseudomonadota > Alphaproteobacteria > Rhizobiales > Rhizobiaceae > Agrobacterium > Agrobacterium skierniewicense. The sequence goes on from NZ_JACIDV010000002.1 coordinate 461,770, forward strand.
TGTGTCATTGACATATATGTGCGAAAGTCACATAAATTGGCGATCAATTGTGAGATCTCCCATGGATATGTCCGTTAAGCCTGTGATGCCGCTCGTTCCTGATCGTCGTCGCAGGCTCGTTGTCTTCTTCTTCCTGATGTTTGCCATGTTCATGGCAACGCTCGATAATCAGATCGTCTCCACCGCGCTGCCGACCATTGTCGGTGAGTTCGGTGCGCTGGAGCGCTTCGGCTGGATCGGTTCCGCCTATCTTCTGGCCACGAGCGCCGTCATGCCGGTCTACGGCAAGCTGGGCGATCTGTTCGGTCGCAAATACGTCATGATGGCTGCCATCGTCATTTTCACGGTGGGGTCGCTGGCCTGTGGCCTGGCCTGGTCGATGGATTCGCTGATTGCTGCCCGTGTGCTGCAAGGTCTTGGCGGCGGCGGCATCATGGTTTCGATCTTCTCCGTGAATGCCGATCTGTTCGAGCCGCGGGAGAGGGCGCGTTACCAGAGCTATTCCAGCCTCGTCATCATGGCGTCGGGCAGCGTCGGGCCTATTCTCGGCGGGACGATGAGCGATCTGTTCGGATGGCGCTCGATCTTCCTCATCAACCTGCCCATCGGCATTCTTGTTCTGGCAGGTCTCGTCTTCATGCTGCCCTATCGTCGCCCGGAACGTTCACCGAAGATCGATTATCTCGGCGCCGTGCTTCTGGCGCTGACGATCTCCAGTGTCGTCTTGTGGGCTGACAGTTCACAGCTCTTTGGCTCCATCTTTGCCTGGCAAAGCCTTTCTATCGTCGTCTTCGCCGCCATAACAGCGTATCTGTGGGTGCAGGTGGAACGTCGTGCTCCGGAGCCCATCGTGCCTCTGCGCCTGTTCAAGGACAGCACGTTCCCGCTGTTCATGGTCATCTCGCTGGTCAGCGGCGGCCTGGGAATTGGGATGGTCAACTATTACGCCCTGTTCCTGCAAACGACGACCGGTCTGTCACCATCGTCCGCTGGCCTGTTCTTCATTGCCGTCACCGGCGGCATCGTCATGGGATCCCTGACGGCGGGTCGCCTGATCTCGGTGACCGGCAGCTACAAGATATTTTCTGTCATCAGTCTCAGCATCGCCGTGATGGCCATGCTCGCATTTTCGCAGGTTCATGCGGGGACGCCCCTTCCCATCATCGCCATCATCATGTTGGCACAAGGTCTTGGGGTTGGCCTCGGCCAGCAGGCACCGATCATCGCGGTTCAGAACTCCGCGCCGAAGGCCGATATCGGTGCGGCGAGCGGTGCGGTGTCGTTGACCCGGATGGGGGGCGCTGCCATCGCCATTTCGATTTACGGTGCAATCGTCTCTTCCTATCTAAAGGGTGTCTCGGTCGATATCCCCGGTGTCGGCAAGATACAGGAATTGACGCCGAAAATGCTCTCCGAGCTTCCCGCCGCTTCCCAAAGCGCAGTCGCCAACCTGTATGCTGGTGCCTTTACGCCGCTGTTTTATGCAGCGGCCGCCACGGCCGCCATAGGTCTCGTCGCGGCTCTGGCGTTGAAAAACGTCAAGCTTCCGGCCGCAGCCGTCGAAAAGCCAGCCGCCTCCGTGGAGTAATACGCTGGCTGAAACTGGTGCGGTTTGAGGAACGGGTTGAGGGGGCCGCGCGTTCTGACAGTCCACGCCGCAGCCGATAGTGCACATGAAGCCAGAGAAATTGCTGAGCCCCACGCCAAAAGGGCTGTATTGCCCCGTTGGCGATTTTTACGTCGATCCCGTCAGGCCCGTGCCACGGGCGCTGATCACCCATGGCCATTCGGACCACGCCCGTGCGGGCCACGAGAAGGTTCTGGCGACCCGCCAAACGCTCGATATCATGCGCATTCGCTACGGGGAGGATTTCACCGGCAGCGAGCAGGCTGTCGGGTTCGGTGAAACGGTGGAGATCAATGGCGTCACAGTCGGTTTCCACCCGGCGGGACACGTGCTGGGTTCGGCGCAGATCTCCATCGAACATGGCGGTATCAGGATTGTCGCGTCGGGTGATTACAAGCGTGGTATCGATCCCACCTGCGCTCCCTTCGAGCCCGTGCCGTGCGATGTCTTCATCACCGAGGCAACGTTCGGTCTGCCCGTCTTCCACCATCCGAAACCTGCCCACGAAATCGCGAAACTGCTGACCTCGATCAGGCAATTTCCCGAGCGGACCCACCTCGTCGGCGCATATTCGCTCGGCAAGGCGCAGCGGGTGCTGCGGCTGTTGCGCGACAATGGCTACCGCGAACCGGTCTACATCCACGGCGCTCTCGCCAAGCTGTGCGACTATTACATCTCGCAAGGTATCGACCTTGGAGACCTACGCCCTGCAACGTTGGAAAAAAGCAATCCCGAGCAATTCAAGGGCGCGATCGTCGTCGGCCCGCCCTCGGCCTTTCAGGAGAAATGGGCCCGTCGTTTCAACGAACCGCTGATCTCCTTCGCATCTGGCTGGATGATGGTGCGCCAGCGCGCCAAGCAGGGCGGCGTCGAACTGCCGCTGGTCATCTCCGACCATTGCGATTGGCCCGAACTGCTGGAGACGATCAGGGAGGTCGCGCCGTCGCAGGTCTGGGTGACGCATGGTCGCGAAGAGGCGCTGGTGCGCTGGTGCGAATTGCAGGGTATTCCAGCCCGGCCGCTGCATCTGGTCGGCTACGAAGATGAGGGGGACTGATTTCTGTGAAAGCCTTCGCAACTCTCCTCGACCGCCTCGTCCTCACACCGTCGCGTAATGGCAAGCTCAAGCTGTTGAGCGATTACTTCCGAGATACGCCCGACCCTGACAGGGGCTATGGCCTCGCGGCGATTGCAGGCACGCTGGACCTGAAAAGCGTCAAGCCCGCCATGTTGCGCGAACTGGTGCTGGAACGCATGGACGACGTGCTGTTCCGCTATTCCTATGACTATGTCGGCGACCTGGCCGAGACCATCTCGCTTGTCTGGGATACCAGCCAGACTGACAATCCGCCTGACGTCGAAGATCCGGGCCTTGGCGAAATCGTCACCCTGATGAATTCGCTGGGGCGAACGGAGGTGCGCTCTGCGGTCCGCGATCTCCTCGACAGGCTTGAAACCTCCTCACGCTTCGCCTTCCTCAAACTCGTCACTGGAGGCCTGCGCATCGGCGTATCGGCACGGCTTGCGCGACAGGCCCTTGCGGATTTCGGTGGGCGGGACATCACCGAAATCGAAACGCTGTGGCATGGTCTGGAGCCACCCTATGAGCCATTATTCGCATGGCTGGAAGGCAAGTCCGAGCGTCCTGTCCTCGCCACACCCGCGATTTTTCACTCCGTGATGCTCTCGACGCCCGTGGGCGACAATGACCTGAAAAACCTTGCCCCGCAGGATTTCGTTGCTGAATGGAAGTGGGATGGCATCCGCGTGCAACTGTCCAGATCCGGCGAGACCCGGAAGCTCTACTCGCGATCCGGCGACGATATCTCAGGCGCGTTTCCCGATATTCTCGAACGCATCAATTTCGAAGGCGTCGTCGATGGCGAGCTGTTGATCGGTGGCACTGCCCGCTCCAATATCGCCACCCGCACCTTTTCAGATCTCCAGCAACGCCTGAACCGAAAAACGGTGACGGCCAAGATGCTGGAGGAATACCCGGCCTTTATCCGCGCCTATGACCTTTTGTTCGAAGGCGAGGACGACATACGTGGCGAGGTCTTTCTGAAACGTCGGGAAAAGCTGACGCGCATGATCGAAGAGGCGCCGCACGACCGCTTCGATCTGTCGCCGCTCGTCCCGTTTTCCAGCTGGGATGAGCTGGAAACCTTGCGGAAAGCACCCCCCGATCCTGTCATCGAAGGCGTGATGATCAAGCGCAAGGACAGCATTTATCAGGCAGGTCGTGCCAAAGGCCCGTGGTTCAAGTGGAAGCGTGATCCCTTCAACATCGATGCCGTGATGATGTATGCCCAGCGCGGTCACGGCAAACGCTCCAGCTATTATTCGGATTTCACCTTCGGCGTCTGGTCGGAAAGCGAAGGCGGAGAGCAGCTGGTGCCGGTGGGCAAGGCCTATTTCGGCTTTACCGATGCGGAGCTGGAAGTGCTGGACAAATTCGTGCGCGACAACACCGTGGAGCGCTTCGGCCCGGTCCGTGCGGTACGGGCCACGCCGCAATTCGGTTTTGTGCTGGAAGTTGCGTTCGAGGGCATCAACCGTTCCAACCGCCACAAATCGGGCGTCGCCATGCGGTTTCCCCGCATCGCCAGACTGCGCGCCGACAAGCTGCCATCGGAAGCGGATCGGCTATCGACGCTCATGGCGATGATCGACGCGAAGTCCTGACAGGTTTCGTTCGCTTTCTCAAAACAGTGAGTGGACAATTCAATCTTGTAGTGGTGAAATTAACCCGCGCTTCATGAAATTTCGGGTCCTCGCACATGGCAGAAACACCTTCGTCTTTTTTCGGTACTGTCTCCCAACAAACCCTGACGCGGCGCACTTTACTGGCTGGGGCGGCAGGGCTTTCCGCAGCGGCTTTGCTGCCGTCTCAGGGGCGTGCGAACCTCGTCATGCCGCAGGTTTTGCCGCTGGCGACGGAAGACTATGCCAATGCACGCCAGCAGTTTCAAACGCACCTGCTGAGGAAGATCGCCGCGCCCGAGAAGTCCACGCCGTTGGGCACGCCTCCGGGTGCGACCCGCGTGACCTATCCGGGTGGACCACATGGTTCCATCGAGTTGGTCGCGTGGCTTTCGCAGTATGAGCCAAGCACCAAGCTGAAGCCTGCGGTTCTGTTTCTCCACGGCGGCAATGCCACAGGCGACGGGCACTGGGCGCTGATGAAGCCCTATTGGGAAGCGGGCTTTGTGGTGTTGCTCCCGTCTTTCCGTGGTGAAAACGGACAACAGGGAAATTATTCCGGCTTCTATGACGAGACCGCCGATGCACTGGCGGCGGCTTCCTACCTCGAAAACCTGCCGGGGATCGATCAGGATCGCCTGTTTCTCGCAGGTCACTCCAATGGCGGCACGCTGTCGCTGCTGGCATCGATGACGCGCAAGTTCCGCGCGTCCGTGCCGATTTCGGCTGGCGTCAATTCGTGGCGGTATTTCAACCGCTACGCCGACGAGATCTGTTTTGACGGCAGCGACGAGCAGGAGTTCGTCATGCGCTCTTCTGTGTGTTTCGGACCGAGCCTCAAATGCCCGACCTTGTTGCTGCGCGGCACGGAGGAGCGCCCGTTCGATGCCGACCACAAGCTGCTGATGGAGCGGGCGCGGTTTGCGGGTATGAAGATCGACAAGATGCTGTTGCCCGGCAACCATAATGGCGTGGTGCCGGGTGCGGTGGTGGAAAGCATTCGTTTCTTCAACCAGTTCGCCTGATACGGGTCGTAACTGGATTTGGCTCCAGCTTCGCGCCAGCCGGGCAGGGCATTGTCGTTAAAACGATGCCTCCTCTTGAAGCGGTTCCATGACTGTACCCTTGAAAACCTGCCGTCGCCTTGTGTCTCTTGCGGTACTTGCGCTGATGCCGCTGTTGAGCGGCTGTCTGTTCGTGACGGATACCAGTCGCATGAACCCGGATGTCTTCGTGCAGGAAACGGCGCCCGTCTTCAACTACAACAATGTCGGCTCCATTCCGCGCCCTCCATTGCCGCCCACGCCCGGCTCGATCAACAGCCGCCCGCCGGACTTGTTCCGTTCGCAGTTCCAGCAGCTGTACGGACCGCCGTCCACGGCCCGGCCAACGGGTTCCGGCCTGTCCCCCGCTTATAGCGACCAGACGCGCGGTTATGGCCTGCCGGTGTCCAACCCGCTGCATCGCGTCATCTATGGTCAGATCAGCGACGAAGGTCACACGTTGCCAGCCATTCCCTATTCGCGGGTCGATTCCCGCTTTCTGCGTCAGGACGTGACCTATCAGACGGCGGAAGCACCGGGTACGATCGTGGTCGATACCAAGCAGCATTTCCTCTATCTCGTTCAACCGGGTGGCAAGGCGGTTCGCTATGGTGTCGGTCTGGGGCGCGATGGTTATGCCTGGGCCGGTCGCGGCAAGATCCAGTGGAAAGCCAAATGGCCACGCTGGACGCCGCCGGACGAGATGGTTCAGCGGCAACCCGAGTTGGCGTCGATCTCGGCGGCCAATGGCGGCATGATCCCCGGTCTCAACAATCCGCTCGGTGCCCGGGCGCTTTATATTTTCAAGGACGGCAAGGACACGCTTTATCGCGTCCATGGCACGCCGGACTGGCAGTCGGTGGGCAAGGCGACATCATCCGGTTGCGTGCGCATGCTCAATCAGGACGTCATCGATCTCTACGAACGCGTCCCGAAGGGCGCGCCGATTGTGGTTATCTGATCACGCATGCCAAGAATGCTGTCCTAAACGGACCATGTTGCTGTCGGGAAACTGGTCTTTAGGGATGTATTAACTACTATGGCCATACCTGAACAGTCGTGGAACAAACGATGTACAGCGAGATTGTAGGATGGTTCCGCAGCCCCGCGCAACATCCGCCCCAGTCGCTTCGATGTGAGAAAAAAACGGCCTTATGATGAGCACCGACACAGATCTTTCCAGACGTACCTTCCTTTCCCTCCTTGGCCTTTCCTCTGCGTCGCTTCTGGCGGGCTGCGCTTCTTCCGGCGTCCGTCCCTACAGCAGCGTGCAGCCGGGTAGCCTTGCAGGCAATATCGCAGGCGATTTCCGCTCGATGTTTGCAGGTGGCATTTCCGATGCCGAGCTTTCCGTCATGTACGGGACGGTTGAAGATGGTGGCTACGTCATTCCCGCCATTCCCTATCAGAAAATCGACCGTCGTTATTACCGTCAGCGCGTGGTTGATCCCACCGGCGAACCAGCTGGCACCGTTGTCGTGGATACGCGCTCGCGCTTCCTCTATGTCGTCGAGCCCGGCGGCTCCGCCATGCGCTACGGCGTCGGCATCGGTCGCGAAGGCTTCGCATGGTCGGGCGAAGGCGTCATCCAGTGGCGTCAGAAGTGGCCGAAGTGGACCCCACCGGACGAAATGGTGGCTCGCCAGCCGGAACTGACCAAGTTCTCCTCCAAGAATGGCGGTATGCCACCGGGCCTGAAAAATCCGCTTGGTGCCCGCGCGCTCTACATCTTCCAGAACGGCAAGGATACGCTTTACCGTTTGCATGGGTCTCCGGAGTGGAGCTCCATCGGCAAGGCCGTGTCATCCGGCTGCGTACGCCTGATGAACCAGGACGTGATCGACCTCTACGACCGTGTGCCGAACAAGGCGCGGGTTGTGGTTTGGCAGTAAGCCGATCCTATGACATGAACGAAGGAGCCGCACACAGCATGATGTCTGCGGCTTTTTTGTTTCTTGTCATCAGTTTCAATTTTTGATTGATTTTTTCGTCTCAGGAACGGTAACTCTTAGCCATTTGCAGCTTGAGGGTTCAGAGATTGGTCAGCATTCCAAAAATTTCCGGTCGTGTCTCCCAGGGAACCGCTCCAGTGCAGCCTGTCATAAAGGTGGTCGACCGCAAGGTCATGTGGGTGGCCTATGTGATGGCGATCATGGGCGGCGGGGGAATGCTGGGGCTGCATCGATTTTACCTCGGTTATACGCGATCTGCCGTATTGCAACTGCTGTTTGGGATCTGTGCTTTTCTGCTTCCGGCGGTACTGAACCTGTTCGATGTGGCTTACTTTATGGCGATGATCGCTGCGGGATGGGTGCTGGTCGATCTCTTTCTTATCCCGATGATGGTTCGCGCTGCCAACAGCAGAGGGAATGCTTGAACACGCGGTGACTGACAGCCCGCCGACCGCTCTGGCATTTTTACTCTTTAACCAAACTCTCTTTCAACGCGTTCAGTCGATCACGAAGCTGCCCCAACTCATCGAGGGTACATCCCGTCGCCTCTCCAATCGAGCGCATGACATCCGTCGCCTTCGTCTTCAACTCCGCCCCTTCGCCCGTCAGCGCGATCATCACCTGACGCTCGTCCACCGTACCGCGTTTGCGGGTAATCAGCCCCGCATGTTCCAGCCTTTTGAGAAGGGGGGAGAGGGTACCGGAATCCAGGCCGAGCATTTCGCCCAGTGTTTTGACGGTGGCGGTTTCTTTTTCCCACAGCGCCATCATGACGAGATATTGCGGGTAGGTGAGGCCCAGCGGCTCAAGCAGAGGTTTATAGGCACGGTTGAACGCATGTGACGCGCCATACAGCGCAAAACATATTTGCAGGTCCAGCCTCAGAAGGCTTTCCATCGTTCCGTCGTCCATGTGTGGGCTCCAAATATGCGGCTGGAGAGGGAACAATTTATCCCGTCACTCGGTTCCTGCCACATGCAAAAGGCAACGCAATCTTTCAAATTGTTATGTCAGAGATCGAAAAATATCTCAATGCGCAAAATTATATTGCGAACAATTTAATTGTGAGCTATATGATCGTCAACATCAACCGAAGGAAGTGAATGACATGGCTATTCTCTATACAACACAGGCATCCGCAACAGGCGGCCGTGCAGGCAACGCCAAGTCCGAGGACGGCGTTCTGGACGTCACTCTGACAGTTCCAAAGGAACTCGGCGGCGACGGCGCAACCGGCACCAATCCTGAACAGTTGTTTGCAGCCGGCTACTCCGCCTGCTTTCTCGGCGCGTTGAAGAACGTTGCCGGCAAGGAAAAGGTCAAGATTCCAGAAGACACCAAGGTCACCGCAACTGTCGGCATCGGCCCACGGGACGATGGCACCGGCTTTGGCATTGAAGTGTCGCTCAAGGTGAATATCCCCGGTCTCGACAAGGACGTCGCTGATGACCTGATCCAGAAGGCGCATATCGTATGCCCTTACTCGCATGCGATGCGCACCTCCACTGAAGTTCCTGTTTCTGCTGCATAATCTCGTCCCCCCGATGTGCGACACGGCAAGGGCTGGCGTCATCGCCAGCCCTTGTTGCTTTCAGAAAGAAATTTGCTATATTCTTTCCAAGGAAAGGATTTGCGCATGAATATCCAGGTCAAACCCTCTTTCGACGCGGCGGAGCAGGGTCGTGTCGTGACGAAGGCTGTGGTCTCTGCTGCAGACAGGCTGGGCCTGAACGCGGCCCGTGTGGCGGATGTTCTGGGGGTTTCAGCCCCGACCGTTTCGCGCATGAAGCGGCTTGATTTCATTCTGGAGCCCGGTAGCAAAGCGTTCGAACTGGCGGTTCTGTTGATCCGGGTGTTTCGCTCACTCGACGCCATCGTCGGTGGCGATGACGGGGTGGCGCGTGGCTGGATGCGAAACCACAACGAAGCGCTTGACGCAGTCCCTGCGGAGAAACTCACAACCATTACCGGATTGCTCGATGTCCTTGCCTATCTGGACGCCAGACGCGCTCCAATCTGAAAAACGCACCGTATCAGGCCATTGGTGGCGACTTGTGGAGGCGCAGCATCAGGTCTCCACGATGAAGCTCGTCGACACCGTGGATGAGCAGTCGCTGCTGGAAGATATTCTGGAAGACAGCAAACGCCGCTTTCCGCCAGAGTGTGCGGGCCTCGATTATCTGCTGGCCACACCCTTTCGCTACGATGCCGCCTATCCCCATGGTTCACGCTTTCGCCGGGCAGGTTGGACCAAGGGCGTCTATTACGCCTCGGCCAGAGTGGAAACGGCGCTCGCCGAAATGGCGTTCTATCGCCTGTTGTTCTATGCCGAATCTCCTGCCACGCGACTGCCCGCAAACGCGGCGGAATACACCGCCTTTTCCGCTGAGATCGGCACGCGTTCTGCCATCGATCTGACCCAGCCCCAGCTGTCGGGCAACGGTGCGGCCTGGACGCATCCGACGGACTACGCGCCTTGTCAGGCCTTGGCGGACACAGCGCGGGCAGCGAATGTGGAGGCCATCCTCTATCAGTCCGTGCGCGATCCCCATGGCGGGCTCAACATGGCCCTTCTCACGCCGCTCGCCTTTGAAAAGAAGCAACCGGTGGAGCGGATCAACTGGCGTATCCGGCTGGCGAAAACCGGCATTCAGGCGCTGTGCGATTTCCCGATGCAGCGCATTGGTTTTGCCGCGGACGATTTTGCGGGAGACCCGCGCATCGCAAAAATGTTGAGCGCCTAGCCCAGGCTGACCAAACCCGGCCGTAGACGCTCTGTATCTGGGGTTATTGCTTCAATGTCGATGGCATCGAAGCCACCACCATCCGCGTCAGCACCGGTGACGGCAAGGTCGTCAACGGCCCGATGGAGGTTCCGGGCGGCAGCTGGATCGTCAACTGCCGCCCGGATGGGGCCTGTTTCTCGCTGGTTTCTCCAGCAAAATGAGGTGAGGGGCGGGGATCACCCACCCCTTGGCAGCCGCACATGGTCGATGAAGGCGCGAAGCTTGGGTGCCAGATTGCGGCGGCTGGGGTAGTAGAGATAGAAGCCCGCGAAGCTGTGGCAATAATCTTCGAGCATCGGCACCAATTGTCCACGCTCGATATAGGGTCGAAACGTTTCTTCCATTCCAAAGGTAATGCCAGCCCCCGCGCAGGCGAGCTTGATCATGAGCTGCATGTCGTTGGTGGTAAATTCCGGCTGAACCGCCACGGCAAATTCACGGTCGTTTTCCGCAAATTCCCAGCGGTATGGCGCAACGCCGGGGCGCGGGCGCCAGCCGATGCAGCTGTGGCCAATGAGGTCTGCGGGGTGGGATGGCACACCGTTACGGTCTCTATAAGCGGGCGAACAGACCGGAAGCTGGCGCTGCTCGACCGATACGGGCACGGCGATCATGTCCTGTGCAATCAATTCGCCCAGCCGCACGCCCGCATCATATCGCTCAGTCACGATATCGAACTCCTCATCGGTCACGATGATATCCAGCTGAACATCCGGATAGGCCTGCGCAAAGCTGGCAAGCAGCGGGCCGGAGAGAAACCGTTCTGCAATTGACGACACAGCCAGCCGCAATTGCCCGCGCACGGTCCCGCCGAGTGACGAGGTGACGCGCGCTGCCTGGGTGATATTTGCGATGGATGGAGACACCTGCGCATAGAGGTTCTGCCCCGCTTCCGTCAGGCTGACACTGCGGGTCGTGCGCTGCACCAGCGCTATTCCCATCGTTTCTTCCAGCTTGCGGATGGTCTGGCTGACAGCGGACCGGGTCACGCCCAAACGATCAGCGGCAGCGCGGAAATTACGCTCTTCTGCGACCATGCAGAGAATCGAGAGAGCATTGAGATCGATGTGCATTGGTTAGATTTTTTATCCATCGAAGTTAGAACTGAGCCAGTTATCACGACAATGCCACTGAACTATCTTCTTCGCAACAGCACCGACCGGACACGGCGCGCTGGGAAAAAGGAGATAAATCATGGTATTGAACAAAGTCGTTCTCATTACAGGTGCATCGAGCGGTATTGGCGAAGGCATTGCGCGCGAACTGGCCGTTGCGGGCGCAAGACTCGTCATCGGCGCACGTCGCATGGACCGTCTGGAAACATTGGCGAATGAGCTTCGCCAGTTGGGCGCTGAGGTCGTTCCCCACTCCCTCGACGTGACGGACCGGGAAAGCGTGGCAGCCTTTGCGGATGCGGGACGCAAGGCATTCGGCCACATCGATGTCATCGTCAACAATGCCGGCATCATGCCGCTGTCGTTGATGTCATCGCTCAAGGTCGATGAGTGGGACCGTATGATCGACGTCAACATCAAGGGCGTGCTTTACGGCGTTGCCGCCGTGTTGCCGGAGATGACCAGCCGGAAATCCGGCCAGATCATCAACATCGCCTCCATCGGTGCGCTTGCGGTATCGCCAACGGCAGCGGTCTATTGCGCCACGAAATTCGCGGTGCGTGCCATTTCCGATGGGCTGCGTCAGGAAAACAAGGACATCCGCGTGACCTGCATTCACCCTGGCGTGGTGGAAAGCGAGTTGGCCAGCACCATCACCGACCCCGCTGCTGCGGAACTGATGAAGGGTTATCGCGCCATCGCGCTGAAACCCAACGCGATCGGTCGCGCCGTGCGGTTTGCGATCGAACAACCTGATGATGTCGATGTCAACGAAATCGTCGTTCGCCCGACCGCTGCGTGATGGGAGCAATCGATGAACATGGTCTCGACCTCGGTTGCCATCGCACTGGCAACCGCCGCCATTGATGGCATTTCGCCCGCAGCCAACTCCATGAGAAAGGTACAGATGACGAACTCAACATCCCAAAACCAGATGCACCCCTATCTCGGCATGTGGGTGACAGGCGACGGCCATATTCGCCAGGAACTGTTGCTGAATGGACGGTATGACGAAGCGCGTGGCAACCGAAAAAGCGCCTATCAGGGCCGCTATGAGATCAACGGCAATCATATCGACTATTGGGACGATACGGGCTTTACCGCAGACGGCGAGTTCGTGGATGATGTGTTGTATCACGGGGGAATGATTTTTTATCGGGAGCGATGATCTCTTCACCGTCACCCCGGCTCACGGCCGGGGTTACAGAGGGGGCGCCTACCGTCGCAAACTTCCCAAGATACCTCGCACCAAGGCGCGCCCGACCGAACTTGCAACCGTGCGGGCGGCGCTCTTCATCGCCGCCTCGATCACCGTTTCGCGCTGATAGCCGCCAGCCTTGCGTTTCGTTCCGGTGGTGGAAGCCTGTGTCGGCTCCTCGTCATCGCCAAAGCCCGGCAGCTTCCAGCGGCTGGAGGCGCTGTCGGCCGGTTGGTTGGCCTGTTCTTCGGCGGCCCGTTTGGCTGCTTCTGCATCGGCAGCCTTCTGGGCACGGGCGGCCAGCAGTTCGAAGGCGGATTCACGGTCGAGGTCGGTGTCGTAGACCCCGGCAACCGGGCTGGTGCTCATGATGCTGCGGCGTTCGTCGTCGCTGACGGGACCGACGCGGCCCGAGGGTGGGCGAACCAAGGTGCGCTCCACGATGGAGGGTGCGCCCTTGTCGCCGAGCGTCGAAACCAGTGCTTCCCCGGTGCCGAGCGTGGTGATGGCGTCTGCCGTGCTGAAGGCCGGGTTCTGGCGGAATGTATCGGCGGCGGTTTTGACGGCCTTCTGCTCACGCGGCGTATAGGCGCGCAGCGCGTGTTGCACGCGGTTGCCAAGCTGCGCCAGAACGGTTTCCGGCACATCCAGCGGGTTCTGCGTCACGAAGTAAACGCCGACGCCCTTGGAGCGAATGAGGCGCACGACCTGCTCGACGCGCTCCACCAGCACGCGCGGCGCATCGTTGAACAGCAGGTGCGCTTCGTCGAAGAAGAAGACAAGCCTGGGCTTGGCGGGATCGCCGATTTCCGGCAGCTCCTCAAACAGTTCAGACAGCATCCACAGCAGGAATGTGCCGTAAAGGCGCGGGTTCATCATCAGCTTGTCGGCGGCCAGGACCGAGATCGTGCCGCGTCCGTCAGGCGTGATCCGCATGATATCGGAAATCTTCAGCGCCGGTTCACCGAAGAAATGTTCGGCCCCCTGTTGCTCCAGCACCAGAAGACCGCGCTGTAGCGAGCCGACCGAGGATTTGGAAATCAGGCCGAATTGGCTGGAAAGCTCAGACGCGTGTTCGCCCATATAGTTGAGCAGCGCCTGCAAGTCCTTGAGATCCAGAAGCGGCAATCCCCCCTGATCGGCAATCTTGAAGGCGATGTTGAGGACGCCTTCCTGCGCTTCGGACGCATCCATCAGGCGCGCCAGCAAAAGCGGCCCCATTTCGGCGATGGTGGCGCGAACACGGTGGCCTTTTTCGCCGTAGAGGTCCCAGAAGATGACCGGAAACTGCTCGTAGGACAGGTCGGTGAAACCGATCTGTTCGGCTCGCTTCGTGACCCAGTCCTTGGCCTCACCCCTTGCCGCAATACCGGACAGGTCACCCTTCACATCGGCGCAGAAAACGGGCACGCCCGCCTTGGCAAAGCCCTCGGCCAGAACCTGAAGCGAGACAGTCTTGCCGGTGCCGGTGGCGCCGGTGATGAGGCCGTGGCGGTTGCCGAATTTCAGATCGAGATATTCGCCCTTGTTCAGGCTGTCGTCTGCGTTGCGGCTTGTGCCGATATAGAGCTTTCCGTCCTGCAACATCACGCCAGTTCCTCCGGTCAAACGGGCATGCGATGCCCTTTGTCTAATATTTGCAATAGTCTTATAGGAACTGGCTGTGCGCTCAACAACTGTTTGATAAGGTTGTTGAAGCGGCCTGCCAAACTTGGACGCGGCGCGATTTCCCACCTTGTGTCCAAACTTCAGTTGTTTTACGTTGACGTTAACGTCATTTATTCGTTTTCAGGAGGAACACTATGAGCGAGATCGTTACGCAGATTGCCGACAAGGTTGGTATCGAACATGACAAGGCCGAAAAGGCTTTGGGCATGATGTTGGGCTTTCTTCAGCGCGAAGCGGATGATGCGCCCGTTGCCAGGATGATCGAAGCCATTCCCGGCGCGCCTGATCTGGTTGCCCGTTTCAACGGTGAAGGCCAGGGCGGCGGCGGTCTGCTCGGCGGTCTGATGAGCGCCATCGGCGGCGGCGGCATCATGGGTCTCGGCCAGCAGCTGATGAGCCAGGGCCTCGGCATGAGCGAAATCTCCGCACTGGCCAAGGAAACCATCGCCATCGCCCGCCAGCATGCAGGCGACGAGACGGTGGATCAGGTCATCGCATCCGTTCCGGGTCTGAGCCAGTTCGCCTGATTACATGTCAGGGCGCGGTGTGTGTTCCTTGAACGCTTTCCGCGCCTTTTCTATATCCGCATGGTGGGTCTCGGCCCAGATCCACACGCCGCAAAAGGCACTGCCGAGACTGTTACCCAGCGCCGTCAGGCTGTAATCCACATGCGGTGGTATGACGGGGTGGATGACACGCTTCACCAGCCCGTCGCATTCCATCTGCCGCAGCGTTTTCGTCAGCATCTTCTGGCTGATACCGCCGACCTGGTGGCCGATCTGCGTGAAGCGCAGTGTGCCCTTCTGCTCCAGAAGTTCCAGAATAAGCATCGTCCACTTGTCCGCGACCTTGGCGATGATGTCACGCACCAGCACCTCGATAACCGGGTCGGTCTCTTCCGGCGGCGGGTATTGGCGTTTTTCCTCGGTGGTTTTATCGGCCAGATGCCTTTTCATCCCGACACTCTCCGTTCGGTCAGTATAAATCTTTCGGGTGCCTACTACCCTTTAGGAGACATCCTACTTACGTTTTGGCTCAGCAACAAGGAAGGGTTCTCCCATGAACGTCACAGGCAACACCATTCTCATCACAGGCGGCGGTTCGGGCATTGGTCGTGCGCTGGCGGAAGCATTTCACGCGCTGGGCAATCAGGTCATCATTTCCGGTCGCCGTGCGGCGCTGTTGCAGGAGGTCGCCACGGCCAATCCGGGCATGGCCTGGGCCACGATGGATGCGACGGATGCGCAGGGTATCCGTGCTTTTGCCGATAAGCTCATTGCCGACCATCCCGATCTCAACGCCGTCATCAACAATGCCGGCATCATGAAGAACGAGGATATCAAGGCGGCCCCTGATTATATCGATGTGGCGGAAGAAACCATCGCCACCAATTTACTGGCCCCCATCCGTCTGACGGCTTCACTGCTTCCGCATTTCCTGACGAAGCCGAAGGCGACAGTGCTCACGGTCTCGTCCGGGCTTGCCTTTGTGCCGATGGTGGCGACGCCCACCTACAGCGCCACGAAATCTGCCATTCACGGATATTCCATGGCCATCCGTGAACAGCTTAAAGGCACCTCGGTCGATGTCATCGAAATCATCCCGCCTTACGTCCAGACAACGTTGCAGGGTGATCAGCAGGCAACGGACGAACGCGCCATGCCGTTGGACGCCTATATTGCCGAGGTGATGGAGATCATGACCAACCAGCCGGACGCGACCGAGATCGTCGTCGAACGCTGCAAGCCGCTGAGGTTCGCGGCTGAAAACGGCAATTTCGATCAGGTGTTTGGTATGGTGAACGGGATGCACGCCTGAGCGCTGTACAAAAGCCGCACGCCTCATGGGCGTGCGGGACTACGCCGTTAGGCCCAGCCATGCCCGCCACGCCTTGCCGTTTTCCGTCGTCCAGTCAATGACGCATCCGCTAATCGCCGCCAGCCCTTCTTTTTCGACTGTCTGTCGGTCCTTATACGTTTCGTTAAACCTGTCGAAAGCGGCCTTACTCTTCTGTTCATTGGCGAAAATCTCGAGGATGTATATCTCGAAACCAAGGAAGTTGAGGCGGCTCTGCTGGTCGAGGTGGTCCAGCAGGCTTTGACCGAACAGCCATGCCGGTTCGTCTGAACCATCATGAAAGCTGATGAACAGTTCCTCGCCGGGTGATTCCATATCGATCGCGACGATGTCTCCGCCGCCATTGGTGGTGATGGGGAAGCCCCGTTCCATCATATTGGCATAAACGGTGTAATGCGCCCTGGTGCCTTCGTCTTCCGCCTCTGCGGCAGATTGCCGGAAGCTGGTAATCCAGTCATTCCGTGCAGCCCACAGGTCCGCCATCTCCTCAAGATCGATACGGACACCACCGCTGTTGATCAGCGGTTCATTTTTTTCGTCTGAAAACGGCTTTGGCGGCACGAGGTTGTATTTGACGTCGATCAAGCCGCCGGTATCCGACATATGTCCCGGCAAAAGCCAATGCGTGTCGATCCCGCTGCTGCACTCCTTGAAGAAATGCCGCAACGTCTTTGGCAGCGGCCGGCCGATCTTTTGTTCAACGCGAACGAGGCGGCTTTCTTCAGCGGGAGGCTTGATCTTGAAATGCGGTGGCTTGTAAAAGCGCCAGTCGCCTGTGAAGTTCAACTTCAGGGACGCAAGTTGGCACAGCCGGGTCTGATCAACGATCTTGTCCCACTGCGAAGTCATAGTCTGAGACCCTGCCACGCTCGTGCCCGAAAGTCCGAGCGCCGACATCCCGGCCATAAAACCGCGTCGTCCAATAAGACCTGGCATCACCTTGCTCGAGTTGTAATCCAGAGTTGAGCAGCTTAGCGATACCCTTCTATCGCTTCAAGCCTGTTTCCCAAAAAAGCCCGACATCACTGCCGGGCTCTTTGGGTGGTGATCTCTATGATCAAACATCCCATTCCGGTGCCAGATGCCCCGGATTGACGATCCGGCCATCCTTTTTCGCCAGCGCGAAAATCGCCTGCATGTCGTCGCTGGACAGCTCGAAATCGAAGATGTCGTAATTTTCCTTCAACCGGCTTTCTGTCGCCGTCTTGGAAAGTGCGATGATATCGGGCTGCTGGACGGCCCAGCGCAAGGCCACCTGTGCGGCGGTCTTGCCGTGTTTCGCACCGATGTCTTTCAGAACCGCATCGTGAGGCACCTTGCCATCCGCCATCAGATAATAGGCTGTAACGGAAAGACCGTGTTTGCGGGCCGCTTCGATGACATTCGTCTGATCCAGATAGGGGTGGTACTCGATCTGGTTGTTGGCGATGGGTGCGTCAGAAAGCGTCACAGCTTCTTCTGTCAGCGCCACGTTGAAGTTGGAAATGCCGATATTGCGGACTTTGCCAGCCTTGTGCACCGCGTTCAACGCGCCGATCCGCTCTGCCAGCGGCACATCGCTCTTTGGCCAGTGCAGCAATAGAAGATCGACGTAGTCGGTCTTCAGCTTTTTCAAGCTCTCATCGACGGATTTGACGAAATCGTCATGCTTGTACTGATCAACCCAGACTTTGGTGGTGAGAAAAATGTCGCCACGCGCAATACCGGAATTGGCGATCACCTCGCCCACAGAGGCTTCGTTCTTGTAGATCTGCGCGGTGTCGACGTGGCGAAAGCCGAGTTTAAGGGCTTGCGGGAGGATGCGGTGGACATCGTCGTCCGGCATGCGGAATGTGCCGAAGCCGAGAGCTGGAATGTTCGCACCGTTGGCGTTCACTGTGTGCATGGTTTTTCTCCGTTTTTGGGAGTGGGCCCGCAGGGATGCGGGCAGGAAGGTCATGGGGATAAGTGTGTTGGCGGCGGATTTGTTCAAGGCGCAACCGCAACATTCCTCGAATGATAGTAGATCCCGCAGTCCGAAACGCGGAGCGCAACGATGATAACCGGGCCAACACAAAATGCGGGCACCAAGGCCCGCATCCAGACTGCTGACAAACCCCTGGTCACATCGGGGGGGTTATGATTCATTGGGACATGTTGAAGAAACCTGCTCCCGAACAGACGGCTCTCGAGATGGTAACGCTCGACAGCCTGGTCCCGAAGGAT